>PLIQ01000502.1:14914-15562 GCA_003140115.1 Actinomycetota bacterium
AATGGTCCATCGGTGCCGCTACAACGACACTAATGGTCCATCGGTGCCGTTCCACCCTGATTGGTGACCGGACGGCTGGGGTTGAGGAGGCTGGTGTTGGCTAGCTGCAGGTTTGCTGGGCGGCGGTGATCAGGCCGGAGAAGGTCCAGGGGTTCTGCGGGGCGTCCGGGCCCTGGAGGGCCTTGGGCAGGCCCTGGGGGAACGTGAACGACGCGTGCGTCCAGACCCAGCGGGTGCCGGACGAGGAGCAGACCTTCACCGGCTGGCTGAGCGTCACCACCGTGGCCACCGGGTACACATGACCCCCCGCGCAGTTGGGGTTGCAGTCGTCCAGCTTGTAGGTGCCGGTGCCGACCGCCTCGCGGCCCGACCAGGTGCTCCAGGTCATGTGGAACAGGAACGCGGTGGAATCACCGGATAGCGCGCAACCGAAACCGTCGCAGACGGGCTCGTGCAGCAGCGTTCCGTTGAGGTCCTGCGCGCTGGCCAGGAAGGTGCTGGTTCCGGTGGGTGCCGCCACGCTGGGAGAAGCGGTCGGGGTGCCCGCCGCTGCAGTCGAGCTGGGCGGCACGGCGGAAGCCGTGATGGAGGTGCCCGAGGTGCTGACCGGCCCGGTAGTGCCGGTGGCCGAGGAAGCGGCGGAGCTGG
>PLIQ01000457.1 GCA_003140115.1 Actinomycetota bacterium
GCCAGCATCCGCGACACCACCGGCCGCGCGGTCCGGATGCTGGCCGCGAACCCCGAACTGGCCGGCTACAACTTCGCCACCGCGGTGATCCTGGGCGACGCCGACCGGGTCCGCGTCGAGCTCGCCCGGGACCCCGGCCTGGCCACCCGCGTCGATGCCCGGACCGGTTGGACGCCGCTGCACGCGGCCTGCGCCTCGAACTGGCACCGGCTCGACCCGGCCCGGGCCGCCGGCCTGCTGGCCGTGGTCCGGCTGCTGCTGGACGCGGGAGCCGATCCGGTTGGCCGGCCCGGCGGGCAGCGCGGTCGCGGCGGCTGGACCCCGCTGCGCTGCGCGGTGGCCGGCGCGACCAACCCGCCGGTCGTCGCGCTGCTGCTGGAGCGCGGCGCCGTGCCCGACGACCACGACCTGTATCTGGCCGGGTTCGGCGGTGACGAGCANNGCGCCCGCCTCGGCGGTCTACGAAGCCGTCAGGTCTGGTTGTTCGGCCGAACTGCTCGACCTGCTGCTCGCCCACGGCGCCGAGCCCGGCCGCGCCGACCGGGTGGGGCGCTCGCCCTACACCTTGGCCAGGATCCAGGGCCGCGCCGACCTGGCGGACCTGCTGCTCCGCTACGGCGCCGTCGACGACAGTACCGACACCGACCGGCTCCTGGCGGCCTGCCAGCGGGCCGACCAGGCCGCCGTGACCGCGCTGCTGGCCCAGGACCCCGGCCTGTCGGCCCGGCTCAGCGAGGCCCAGCAGGCCGCCGCGCTGATCCGTGCCGCGGAGACCGGCCACGCGGCGGCCCTGGCCCTGATGCTCGACCTCGGCTTCCCCGTCGACGCCCGCGGCGGCGACCACGGCGGCACGGCTCTGCACGCCGCCGCCTACTCCGGCAGCGCCGACGCCGTCCGGTTGCTGCTCGGCCGCGGTGCCGCCCTCGAGGCTCGCGATGCCACCTGGGACAGCCCTCCGCTGGACTGGGCCGCCGTGGGCAGCGGAGAACGGCCCGCTGACAACCGTCGCCCCGACTGGGTCGCCACCGTCCAAGCCCTGCTCGAGGCCGGAGCGTCCACCGACAGCATTACGCTCTCGCCCGATGAGCCCAAGCAGCCCAGCCCCGAAGTCGCCATCCTCCTGCGGCAGGCCATGCGGTCGTAACCAGCTAACGGCGGAGAAGTCCAGGCCCGGAATCTTACGATTTGATAGTGAAGGTGAGGGCGGAATCGTCGAATTCCCCGTTGGTGTCGCCGGCCCCGATTTCCAGGTAAAGAGGCTGACCTTTGGTGACCGTAACAGACATCGGTCCGATTGTTGACAGCCGATTACCGGTCTCGGTGATGGGACCGGTAAGGTCCGTGTCGCCCTGGTAGAGTTCCCAGGTAATGCCTGGTTCGTAGGTGTTGATACCTTCGATGGTCGCGGACACGGTCACCTCGCCGCTGACCGGAGGGTTCCAGGCGATAATCGCGTCCACGTCCTGATCTCCCCCGGTTGATGCTGCGCCGGAAGATACGAACACCGTGTGGCTATTCCAGGTCTCGGCATATCCGCAGAATCCGGGGATTGTCGCACCAGCGTTGTAGGACACGAATGGATTAGTTCCGTTATCGTTCCACGTGTAGATATTGCTGACATCACAATGAGTATATGCATCAGGATCGGAAGTAAGCATCTTGTAAGTACTTTGCTGTCCGGGGAGGCCGGATTCCCAGCTCCAGACGCCGGGGTTGCCATACTGGTCAGGTGCGGGGTTGACCTGCGGGTGGCTCGCGTAGTCGGTTGTCAGGTCCCAGGTCTGTCCGGGTCCGGCTCCCGGCAGCTTCCATTGCTGGTTGGCGCCGCCGTTGCAGGTGTAGATGTCCAGTTGGGTGCCGGGGGTGGTGAGCTTGGGGTCGTCGAGGCATTTGCCGGATATGGGGTTGACCAGTGTCCCGGCGGCGGTGGCCTGCCATTGTTGGTTGACGCCGCTGTGGCAGGTCCAGAGTTCGACGGGGGCCTTGTTGGTTTTCTCGTCGCGGTAGATGTCCAGGCATTTGCCGTTGACCTGCAGGGTCCCTGAGCTGGTGACGGTCCAGTCCTGGCCGGGGCTGCCGTCGCAGGTGGCAAGGGTGATGGGCGTGTCGTTGACGGCGGAGTCACCGGGGTCGGCGACGCACAGGGAGGCGCGGTAACCCGAGACGATGGGGCCCACCGGGCTGGACGGGACGGCGAGTGTGGTCACGTGCCCGTGGTGTTCCGCGGCGGTGGCCGGCCCGGCCAGCGCCAGGGCCAGGGCTGCCGTCGCGGTGACGGCCAGGCTGGCGCGCAGCGCCAGTCGCCGCGGACGGCCCGCGGGTTTCCCGCACCCGGGCTTGCCCGTCGCACCTAGCTGGGCGGGTATTCCGCGCATTCCGACCTCCCGTGATCACAATTTGAAGTCATCGAATCACTCTTCGCAGTCAAGCGCAAGCGGACCGCGGTATCTCCCGGCCAGAGGGCCGGGCATGGTCAGCCACCTCCCGGTCGCGGAGTTGACGCCCAAGCGTCAGGGCCTCTGGGATAGAGGAGTTAGCGGCCGCCGTTGGCGATTAGCGTCAGCCCAGCGGAGATTGATGCCCAGGAGGTTCCGANNGCGAGTGCGAGTGTTCGACGCCACCGTCTTCCTGCGCCGGGCGGTGGACGACGGCCCTTACGTCGTGGAGAGCGGGCGGCAGAGTTACGCGCGAGCCCACATTCCCGGGGCCGCGTTCGCCGATATCCCTGGCGCGCTGTCCGACCCGGCGTCGCCGTTCGCGTTCACCCTTCCCGCGCCGGAGCACTTCGCCGCCGCGATCGGCGGCCTCGGCGTGGGCGACGGCTCGCACGTCGTCGCGTACGCGCAGGACGCGCCGATGTGGGCGACGCGGCTGTGGTGGCTGCTGCGCTACTTCGGGCACGATGACACCAGCGTGCTCGACGGCGGGCTTGTCGCCTGGACGGCAGCAGAGGGCCCGGTCGAGTCGGGCGAGAGCACGTACCCGCCCGCGTCGTTCACCGCCCGCCCCAGGCCAGAACTCCTCGCCAGCCTGGCCGACGTCCGTGAGATCACCGAGGACGGGTCCGCCTGCCTGGTCAACGCCCTGTCCCCGGCGGTGTTCCGCGGCGAGGGCCCCGGCGCCTACAGCCGCCCGGGCCGCATCCCGGGCAGCGTCAACGTGCCGTGGAACGGCCTGGTCGACGCGGCGACGAACCGCTTCCGCCCGCCCGCCGAGCTCGCCGCCGCCCTCAACCACGGCGGCGTCCGCACGGACCGGCCGGTCATCGCCTACTGCGGCGGCGGCATCTCCGCGACGGTCGACCTCTTCGCGCTCTCGCTGACCGGCCGTGACGACGCCCGGCTGTACGACGGCTCGCTGACCGAGTGGAGCGCCGACCCGGCGCTGCCCCTCGTCACCGGCTGACGCTAGAGATCGACGCGCGCTCGAGGATGGTCACGGTCCCGGTGTCGCCGTTCACTTCGATGAGCGCCCCGTCACCGATCCGCTTGGACGCCTCGGTGACCGAGACAACGCAGGGAATGCCCAGCTCGCGGCTGACGATGGCGGCGTGCGAGAACGGCGCGCCCACATCGACGACGATGGCGGAGGCCGCGACGAACAGCGGGGTCCAGGCCGGGTCCGTTATCGGGGCGATGAGGATCTCGCCTGGCTCGAGGGCCGACGGGTCGTCGGGGTCGGTGATGACGCGTGCCCGGCCCCGCGCTATGCCGGTGCAGCCGGAGACACCGATAATGACCTCGCCCGCCTCCGCCGGGGCGCTGGCCTGCGCTCCGCGCCGGGCCCACTGCTCGGAGTGCGGGGCGACCTCGTTGACCACGAACGGCGGCACGACCTCGAATAGGGCCAGGTAGGTATGCTCCCGCTCGCGCAGCCGCTCGGTGAACGCGGCCGGATCAGCCAGATAGGCATCCAGCTCGTCGCGGAAGAGCATGAAGATCTGCTGGGGAGAATCGAGGTAGCCCGCCGCGGCGCCGCGCCGTCCCAGTTCCAGCGCTGGCAGCCGCAGCTCGTGCATCATCATCGCGGCCGTCGTGCGGGACCGCTCGCGGCCGCGCATCCACAGGCTGCCCGCGGCCAGCGCGGCCTCGAAGCCAGCTGCGGCGTTGGGATCTGCGGCGAGCAGTTCGCGGACGGTCCGCGCGGCAGCTTCGCGGTCGCCAGCCCGGTCGGCGTTCTTCGCCGAGGGCGCTTCCTCATCGTCGACGTGGCGCAGCCGGTCGATGGTGGCCACGGCGAGCGACGGTTTCAGGCCCCAGGTCAGCGCGCGGATCTCCCACTCGGCCGGGCCGCGGAAGTCCCACTCGGTCAAGAAGGCATCCAGCTGGTGACCGAACGCGGCGACCGCGGGCTCGTCGCTGACCTTGATCCGCTCGTACAGGTCCTCGAGGCCGACGTCGAACAGGGCGCTGAGGGCGGCGCTCTGGCGGATGCTGCGGCTTAGCGCCCACATGCGCGTGGACGGGCCAGTGGAGTCGACGTCGCCGATACCGCTGACGAGGACGAGCGCGAGCTCCGGGCGCCCGATGACCTGGGCGATCTGGGCGAGCGCGCCGAGGCACACCCCGCCTTTCAGGCTCGACTCGATGTGGCGCTGGAACAGCGGGCGCAGCACGTCGTCGAAGCTCGTGATGCGGTGCCGAAGCTCGGCATCGGTGAGCGCGGTGATGTCGGGTCGTTCGCTGCGGATCTTCAGGACCAGCTTGCGGTCGTCGTCGTACTCGGCCAGGCTCGTGGCGCCCAGCACCTTCTCCATCAGCCACGCGCCGGCCTTGGCCTGGTACTGCGGGTCATCGTCGAAGTCGCGACGCTCGCTGTCGTAGCTGGGGATGCCGGGCATGTCGCCGAAGTACTGCCGGTCGACCGCCTCAGGGCCCATGCCGGGGACGCGGACGCCGAACAGGCGCATCAGTGACATGTTGATGTAGAGGTAGCTGTCGAAGGCCGGGATGATGTTATGGTCCACCGCGGTGTCGTAGATGTCCTGGTCCCAGACGCCGCAGTTGACGAAGGCGTCGCGCCACCCTGCTTCCAGATTGTGCTGGAAACCCGCGGACGCGTTGAGCGGGCTGATGGGGTCGGGAAATATTTCGCCCACGTTCGCCCGCGAGTACAGCGGATAGACCTTTGATGTGGCATCGCGGATCGGCCAGGAGTTCATGGGCCAGCCTCCTCAATTTTGTGAACGTCTAGTCGCAAGCCTGGTCCTTGCCCAAGCCGCTGTCAAGCCCTGACTCAGCATTGAACCGGGTCGTCGAAGATGATAGACAGCTACTAGCTATGTGACACTCAAGTCGCAACCGCGAGCGAGCCGGACGGCGGTCGCGGGGTCTGGCCTCGCGAGTGACCGGCCATCGGAAGGCAACCTATGCGCATCCTCGTCACGAACGACGACGGCATCGACGCTCCGGGCCTGGCGGCCCTTGTCGGACGGCTCGTGGCAGCTGACCACGACGTAGCTGTCGCCGCGCCCTCTAGCGAGCGCAGCGGGAGCGGCACGTCGCTGGGCGGCGTCGACGACGGTACGCCGATATCCGTGACAGATCATGTCCTGCCGGCCGCCCCGTCGGTACCCGCCGTCGCCATCGACGGGCCACCGGGCCTTGCTGTCCTCGCCGCCTGTGTCGGCGCTCTCGGCGAGCCTCCGGACGCGGTCATCAGCGGCATCAACGCCGGCCCCAACACCGGCCGGTCGCTGTTGTTTTCCGGCACGGTCGGGGCCGCCCTCACGGGCGCCATGCTCGGGCGCAGCGCCATGGCAGTGAGCTGCGGGTTCCTGCCTGAGGCGCGCTTCGACACGGCCGCGGAGGTCGCCTGCGCGGCGGTTCCGCTGCTGGCTCGCCGCGAGATGCGAGGTACCGTGCTCAACCTGAACGTGCCCGACGTGAGCCTCGGCCAGATCAAGGGCGTCGAGAACGGCCCGCTCGGCCACCGGGGCAGGATCCGGTACTCCATCGAGCGCACCGGCTCGCAGCTGACGGTCCGGCCGTACTTGACCGACCCGGCCGACCTCGATCACGCCAGTGACGCCGGGCTTCTCCATGCCGGATACGTGTCGGCCACGCTGCTGCGGGCGGCGCTCGGTGAGCTTGACAGTGCGCCGGTGACCGAACTGCTCCGCCGCGCCCTTACCAGCGAAGCATCGTCGCCTGCCGCCCACGCCAGGTGACCGCCGACGTCACCACGCTGGGCGGAGCCGGCCCGGTGGTACGACCGCCTGCAGGGCTGACTGCAAGGCGGCCAGGGCGGGGGTGCCGAGCTGGCGTCTCCAGGCGTCGGTGGTGTCGGCGGCAGCCTGCTCGGCGGCCCGGGTGCACGCCCAGCCGCGTTCGGTGAGCTTCAGGATCCGGGACCGGGCGTCACGGGGATCGGCCTCGCGGATGACATACCCGCGCTGCACGAGCTGCTCGACGAGCTGGCTGGCGGCCTGCTTGGTCACACCCAGGTAGTCGGCGACGTCGATCATCGTGGCGTCGCCCGCACTGATCCGGACGAAGGCGAAGCCGTGCGCTGGTCGGACATCAGTGAAGCCGCGCTCGGCTAGCCCGTGCTGGATCCCGTCAATAACCTGCGTCGCAGCGCCGAGGACGAGCATTGCGACCGCTACGCCGCTGTCATCAGTCATGAGGACAGTTTGACATGTAGGTCAATCTGCTTGACCATGTAGTCAGGCAACTTGACCATCCGGAGGACCCGTGCCAGTCATTCGCTCCGCCGACGCCACCGTGCACCAGGTGCACGGCAGCACATTCAGTTCGTTCGCAGCGCCGTCACGAGGCAGCGCGCAGCTTTGCGCTTGGCAGTTGAAGGTGCCCGCCGGCCTGCGCGGAGTCGCCCACCGGCCCACCCGGGAGGAGGTGCTGCTCCTGCTCGAAGGGGAACTCACCGTCACGCTGGACGGGATAGCCGCTGTCCTCGCCGCGGGTGACGTCGTCCTCGTGCCCGCCGACAGCGAGTTGCGCCTGGACGGCGGGACAGCCGGTGCCACAGCCTGGGTAACGACGACGCCCGGTCTCGAGGCGGTCATGGCCGACGGCAGCCGGATCGCGCCCCCGTGGGCGAACTGAGACCGCCCGGAATCCCCGAAGACACCGCAGGCGGGATCCAGGCAGAGCCGCAGGTCAGCCCTCGTCGGCCGCGCCACGCTCGCGCCCGGCAGACAGCAGCAGGTCCTGGTGCAGCTCCATCCAGATGTCGTGATAGGAGTCGGCCATCGGACGGGCGAAGGCGGCCTTGTCGCCGCGGCGCACCCGGTCCAGGGCCGCGGCGAGCCTTACCGGGTAGTTGGCGAACCGCGGCAGCGCCTTGTCGAGCGGCTCCAGGACGCAGGCCAGGAGCTGCTGGTGGACCCCAGCTAGCTGCGAGATCACCCCGGCGTCGTAGTCGGGGTCGGCGTGATCGTTCGGCTGCCCGTCCGGCCGCAGCTGCCAGCTCTGGCAGACCCGCTTGAACTCACCGTTCACCGGGAGGAACTCCGCGTAGGAGGCGGCCAGGGCCGCCGCGGCATCGCGCGTGCCGGGGTCCTCGGCCAGTTGCTCCGCGTGCGCCTGCTTACCGGCGGGAGTGAGCAACGCTCCGGCCACGCGCCCCTCCCGCATCCTCACCAGGCCCTGCCCGGCAAGCCGGCCCAGGATCTCGTCGGCCTGGGTGGCCGGCAGGCCGGTCTGCGCGCTGAGGGTGGCCAGCGGGGTCAGGCCCTTGACCCGCAGCGCGTGCAGGACCAGGAAGTCGCTCACGAAGTCTCCTTGATGGACGTGACCAGGGCACGCACGCTCTCCGGGCTCAGCTTGCCGTTAGGGCGGCGCGGCAGGCGGTCGGCTACGAGCACCCGCCGTGGCGTCTTGTAGTGCGCGAGCCGCTCGCGGCACAGCTCGACGAGCTTCTCGGTCAACGCCCACGAGTCGGTTCCGGGTCGCGGTTCGACGACGGCGACGACGCGCTCCCCGAACTCGGGATCAGGCTCGCCGACCACCGCCGCGTCTACGACGTCTGGGTGGGTGAGCAGCACGGCTTCGATCTCGGCGGGGTAGATGTTGACGCCACCGGAAATGATCGTGCTCGTCTCGCGCCCGACCAGGAATACGAAGCCGTCCGTGTCGACGTAGCCGAGATCGCCCATGCTGCGCAGCTGGGGAGCCTCACCGTCGCCGGCGCTGCGGTAGGCCAAGCCCGCGGGCGCGGCGAAGCATACCCGGCCCGCCTGCCCGGCGGGCAGCTCGTTATCGTCCGGGCCGGTGACGTGAACACGCGCTCCTGACAGCGGACGGCCGACGGAGCCGGGCTGGGTGAGGGCCTCGCCGGGCGAGATATAGGTATGCCCGTATCCCTCGGAGGCCCCGTAATACTCGTGCAGGATCGGCCCCCACCAGGCCATGATGTCCAGCTTGACCTGGGGCGGGCATGGCGCTCCCGAGGTGAAGGCCACCCGGTGGGTGGGGACCGGAGCGCCGCGCTCGGCGGGGCTCAGTCGCAGGAACCGGATGAGCATGGTCGGCACCCACTGCGAGTGGGTCACGCCGTGCGTGCGCATCGCGGCCAGGGCGGCGGCCGCGTCGAAGCGTTCCAGGCACACCACCGTCCCGCCCGCCGCCAGCGTGATCAGCTGGAAGGTGAACGGTGCCGCGTGGTAGGACGGGGCGGGCGAGAGCAGCACGATCCCGGCGTCGATGCCCAGCCGGTCGGTCAGTTCGGCGTGGCGCGGCGGCGCGGCGGCGGGATGCACCCCGAGCAACTTCTGGCGGAAGGCCTTGGGACGCCCCGTCGTACCTCCGCTGTACAGGACCCGCGCGCCGAGGGACTCATCGTCGATCGGCGTCTCGGCCTGGGACGACATCGCGACGCGCAGGTCGGCAAAGCCCTCCGGGATCTTCGGGTCGCCGTCGACGCACCACGCCGCGATCCCGCCGAGGTCGCCGGCCACGGTGGCCAGGCTGGCGGCGATCGCCGCGCTGGTGATCAGGGCACGCGGCCGGGCGTCGGCGAGCAGCTGCGCGAGCTCCGCCGGCTTGAGGTGCCAGTTCAGCGGCGTCACGTATAGCCCTGACCGCATGCCGGCCGCGACGACGACCGGCCATTCGATCCGGTTCTCCAGCACCAGCGTTACGGTGTCGCCGGTGCCTATCCCGTGCTGTCGGAACAGGTGCGCCAGCCGGTTGGACGCGCGATCCAGCTGCGAGTACGTCAGCGTCTGCCCCGAGCCAGCCATGATGTAGGCGACCCGGTCCGGGTACCGGTCGGCGACAGCGGGCGGGTACACGCGGGTTTCTCCTGTCCCAGAGTGCTCGAAAGTAAAAGTTTGTGAATGCTGCGTCGCACTTGACAGCAACAGTCTAGGCCGGGTCGTTCGGCTTCATCAAGGGTCTTCCGCTTAGGTGCGAGATGTGATTTAGTGATTCATCAGTCGCATAAAGGTCCGGCGGCGGGGCTGGGCCGGGTCGTTCGGCCGAGATGCCGGAGGTGTCAGAGGGATGGATGTGCACGTGCCTCCGCGCGAGGTCGACCTGATGGATCTGAGCCCCTTCGAGCAGGGCACGGACGGCGCTGTGTTCCGGGTCCTCCGGGAGCACGACCCGCTGCACTGGAACGACGAGCCTGACGGTCCGGGATTCTGGTCGGTGACCCGGTATGACGACGTGAGGACGGTCGCCTCCGATTACGAAGCGTTCACCGCGGCCGAGGGCACGCAGATCAAGAGCAGGCGCGCCGAGGGAGGGGGCGAACGCAGCATCCATCACCTCGACCCGCCCCGGCACGGCCAGCTCCGCAAGATAGTGATCCCATACGTGCGTCCGGCGCGGATCCGGTCGCTGGAATCCGACATCGTCACGGTGATCGACGAACTTCTCGACGACACCGTCGGTGCCGGGGAATTCGACTTCGTGGGACGGATCGCCGCTCAGCTGCCGCTGGTCATGATCGGCCGGCTGCTGGGGGCGCCGGTCGAGGATTGCCCGCACCTGCTGCGCTGGACCAATCAGATGGCCTCGGAGGACCCTGACTACTCCGAGGGTCCGCAGACCGCGGCGAAGGCGCGCGACGAGATCTTCGCGTACTTCCGCAGCCTGGAAGCGCAGCGCCACGCGTGCCCCGCCGACGACCTGGTCAGCGTCCTGGGGGCCGCCCAGGTCAACGGCATCCCGCTCAGCCGCGGCCAGCTCGACGCGTACTACCTGATCATCATGGTGGCGGGGAACGAGACCACCCGCAATCTGCTGTCCGGTGCGATGGTCACCTTGAACGACCACCCGGACCAGTGGGCACTCGTGCGCCGGGAGCCGGAGCGAATACCCGCCCTGGTGGAGGAGTTGGTCCGCTGGGTGTCACCGGTGCTGTCCATGCGCCGGACGGCAACGCGCGACCTGCCACTGCACGGTCGTACGGTGCGCGCCGGCGACAAGGTGGTGATGTGGTACTGCTCGGCCAACCGGGACGAACGGGTGTTCCCCAGCGCCGACCGGTTCATCGCCGACCGCAGCCCGAACGAGCACATGGGCTTCGGGTGGGGAGTGCACGCGTGCCTGGGGGCGCACCTGGCCCGGCTCGAGGCCCGGCTGTTCCTCAGCCGGCTGATCGAGCGCAACCTCACCGTCGACCTGCATGGCGACCCCGCCCGGCTGAGCAGCAACTTCTTCCGCGGCATCAAGCGCCTGCCGGTGACCATCTCCGAGCGCCCGCGGTGATGTCATGACGGACAGCCGAACGGCCCTGGTCACCGGGGCCGCGGCCGGCATCGGCGCGGCGCTCGCCCGGGCGCTCGCCGGCTCCGGTGACACGGTGATCGGGCTCGACCGGATTCCCTGCGACATCCCCGGTGTCGAAGGCCTGGTGTGCGACCTGGCCGACGCTGACGCCCTCGACGCGGCCATCGCGGCGCTACCCGGCCAGGTCGACGCCGTGGCCAGCGTCGCCGGGATTCCGGGCACACACCCGCCGGCGCGGGTGCTGGCGGTCAACCTCCTGGCGCCCCGCCGCCTCATCACCGGTGTGTTGCCTCGCATGCCTCCCGGCGGCGCGGTGGTCACGGTCGCGTCGGTCGCCGCGCACCGCAACGTCGTGCCTCCGGCTGGAATCACCGCCTTGCTCGCCGCGCAGAGTTGCGGCGACATCGACGCGTGGCTGGGGGAGTACCCGCTGACCGGCAGCCAGGCCTACGACACTTCCAAGCACGCGCTGGTGCGGTGGACTCAGCAACTCGCCGCCGAGTTGCTGCCAACCGGGATCCGCGCGATTAGCGTCAGCCCCGGCCCGGTCGAAACCGGCATCCTGAACGACTTCGCCGCCACGATGGGCCACGCCGCCATAGACCGCAGCGCCGCGATGGTGGGACGCCACGCCCGTCCGGACGAAATCGCCGCGGTGATCAGCTTCGCGCTGAGCAACGCCGCGTCGTGGGTCAACGGCATCGATATTCCGGTTGAGGGCGGGCTCTTCGCCGCCCGCGCCGCTGCGGCTGGAGGTGCTGCGTGATGTCAGGTGCCATCCTCGCGCTGGACGGCGCACAGCCGCTGCAGCGCGAGCTGGTCGGAGGCAAGGCCTACAGCCTGAACCAGATGCGCCGCCTGGGTCTCCCGGTACCGCCGGCCTTCGTGCTCGCCACCTCCATGTGCGCCGCCTACCACGACAACGGCGGCACACTCCCGGCCGGAGTCTGGGACGCGGTCCTTGCGCAGCTGTCCCGGCTGGAGGCAGAAACGGGGCGCCGGTTCGGCGGACCGGACAGCCCTCTGCTCGTGTCGGTCCGCTCCGGTGCGGCTGCGAGCATGCCAGGGATGATGGACACCGTCCTCAACCTGGGCATCACGCCGGTGCTGCGTGATGTGCTCGCCGCCGAATCCGGCGACGCGACATGGGCCGCCGACACCTGGGAACGGTTCCGGCGCTGTTATGGCGAGATCGTCCTGGCCGATCCGGACGCGGCACCGCCGGCCGACCCCTACGACCAGCTGCGCGCGGCCATCGGAGCCGTGTTCGCGTCCTGGCACAACGACCGGGTGCGGGCCTACCGGGCCCGGCACCGGCTCGGCGAGGGTGGCGGCACCGCGGTGACCGTCCAGGCGATGGTATTCGGGAACCGGGGCCCGGAGTCTGGCACCGGCGTGCTGTTCAGCCGTGACCCTGCGACGGGGGAGCCCCGCCTGTTCGGTGAGTGGCTGCCGTGCGCGCAGGGCGACGACGTGGTGTCCGGGGTAGCGACGCCTGAGCCGCTGTCCGCCCTGGCGCAGCGGATGCCCGGCGTCCATTCCCGGCTCGCCGAGATCGCTACGACCGTGGAGGCAGATCTGCGGGACCTGGCTGACATCGAGTTCACGATCGACTCCGGTCGGCTCTACGTCCTGCAGTCGCGCGCCGGGAAGCGCTCGCCGGCCGCCGCCGTCCGCATCGCCGTCGACCTGGCCCGCGAAGGTGTCATCGATCCTGCCACCGCGGTCAGCCGTGTCTCACGCGAGCAGGCCGAGAGCCTGGCCGCGACGGCGGGCGTGGACGCGACCGCCGGCGCCGTCGCGACGGGACTCGGCGCCAGCCCGGGCATCGCCACCGGTGTAGCGGTGTCCGACGTAGACCAGGCAATGGAGCTCGCCTCGGCAGGAATGCCGGTAGTCCTGGTCCGGCCGACGACGGCTCCCGAGGACGTGCCGGCCATGTTCGACTCGGTCGCCGTCGTCACCGACCTCGGCGGAAGCACGTCACACGCGGCGCTCGTCTGCCGCGAGATCGGACTGCCATGCGTGGTGGGCTGCGGGACAGGGACAGTACAGAAGCTCGCCGGGCGCACCGTGACGGTCGACGGCCACACCGGCCAGGTCTACGAGGGTGACGCCACGACCGCCGGGGGCGCTGGTGGTCTCGACCCATACGTCGCGGCACTGCTGCAGTTCGCCGGCCTCTCACCAGGCGCCGACATGCCGGACGCAGACCATCCCCTGGCGCCGTTTGCGTCGCGGCCGTCACCATGAGCA
Organism: Actinomycetota bacterium; assembly: GCA_003140115.1. The sequence goes on from PLIQ01000457.1 coordinate 12,957, forward strand.
GTGGTGAGTGCCGTCCGGCGCGGATCGAGCTATACCATGACCGAACCGGGAAAGGCCGTTAACAAGGATGAACGCTAGGAGCGGCAGCATGGCATCCGCCCCGCAGTTGGCCGGGTCAGCAGATGAGAATGCGTCAGGCGAGTCACTAACCGGCGCGGCGAGCGAGCTTGCCGCACTCCGCGCGTCGACCGCCGGACGGACCACGACCCGTCGCCCGAACCGGCGTGGCCAGGTGATGCGCGAGAAGCTCGTCCAGGCCGCCGCCGAGTGCTTCCGGGAATACGGCTATACCAAGACCCGGATCTCGGACATCGTGCATCGCGCCGGCACAGCGCAGGGCAACTTCTACCGCCACTTCAGCAGCCTGGACGAGATCTTCGTGGCGGCTCTGGAACCGGCCCTGCACGAGCTTGCATCATCGTCGAATCGCCGCCTGCCGGCCAGCGACGAGCGCGACGCCCTGATTGCGGTCAACGTGACGTTCTTCCAGGCCTACTCGCGCAATCGCCATCTGCTCCGGGTGATGCGCGAGGCCGCCGCCGTAAGCGGGAACGACGGTTTCGGCAAGCTCTGGCTCCGCACGCGCGCCGACTTCGTCGACCGGACCGAGCGGTGGCTGCGACACCTGCACGACCAGGGCCGCATCGGCCTCGCCGACTTCGCGCTGCTCGCCGACGCCCTCGGTTGCATGACCGAGCAGGTGGCCTACATCCAGATCGGACTTCCAGCCGCAACTCCGCGACCCGAGCGGATCCGGCAGCTAGGCGAGGTCGTGGGCGAGATCTGGTACCGCTCGCTCCCGCCCGTGACCTGACCTGGTCGCGAACACCCGGCCGCCGCTGGCGACGGGATGC
>PLIQ01000458.1:0-1247 GCA_003140115.1 Actinomycetota bacterium
GCACGACCTGGTAGAACTGCTCGGCCGACATACCCATGAGGTCCTTGATCTCGTCATCGGCCTCGCCCGCGCGGGTGGAGACGGCGCGCCACGTGCCGCCGTCGGACTCCTCGAGCAGGAGCTTGGCCTGCTCGGTGGTGGTCCCGCCGCCCCGCCGCTTGGGGCGCTGCTGCTCGGGCTTGCGGGTGATGCGCATCCGGCGGCCGCCCATGGTCGCCTCGAGCTGGACCTCGGTCGGCGTGCCGGGCGCCGCGTGATCCGAGCGCAGCCGCCGGGCCTTGCCGCGCTCGCCGGGGACCCGGCCGTACAGGGCGAACCCGATCGCGTCCAGCAGCGTGGTCTTGCCCGCGCCGGTCTCGCCATGCAGTAGGAACAGGCCCGCGCTGGCCAGGTCATCGAAGCACACCTCGACGGTGCCGCCGAACGCACCGAACGCGGTCACACGCAGCCGGTGCGGGCGCATCAGCCTGCCTCCTCCGTGCGGACGGCCTGGAACGCGTCGGCGAGCAGCCGCCGTTCGCCGCCGGTGGCCGGGGCATTCCTGACGTGCTGGACGAACTCCTCGCCGATGGCCTGGTCGTCGCGGCCGGCAACCCGGGCCCGGTAGCAGCCGGCACCAGATACGGCGCCTTCGGGCTCGAAGGCGAGCACCAGGATGTGCGGGAACCGGGTGCGCAGCGCGTCCATCGGAGCCTCGGGCCGGCTCGGGTCGGTGAGGGTGACCGACACGAAGTCGTTTTCGTACCGAGCGTATTCCCGGGAGCTGAGGAGGTCGGCGAGCCGCCCGCGGAGCAGGCTCAGGGTGCGAAACGTGGGCGCGGCCACACCCTCGGCGCGTGCGACCCCCTCGGCGTCCAGTTCGACCAGCCAGCTGCCCTTGCGGTGGGTCGCCTCGGAGAACGAGTAGGGCAGCGGCGACCCACTGTAGCGCAGGTGCCCGGCGAGGGTCTGCTGGCCGTGCAGGTGGCCGAGCGCGACGTAGCTGAACCCGCCGAAGGTGTCCGCGGGNNGTCCGCGTCGGCCTGGATGCAGCGGACCGCGTGGCCGAGCACCCCCGCGTGTCCCCGGGGGACGTCGTCGGGGGCGGCAAGCTCGCCGCGGACCGCGTCCGGTTCCAGATAGGGCACGCCGTAGACGGCCACCGGTCCGTGCGCGTCTTCCAGCAGGACCGGCCGGGCCAGCGCGCCGACCCGGGTACGCAGGTGCACGCCGGCCTTGTCCAGCAGGCCGCTACCGAAGCCAAGCCG
>PLIQ01000458.1:1268-2939 GCA_003140115.1 Actinomycetota bacterium
TGCGCCGCGCGGAGATCGGCCCGGTGCAGCGACCGGCCCAGGTGCCAGTCGGACGTGTGCAACATGAGCATGGCCCGGAACATAGCGGAGGGGACTGACATTACGGCGCGGTACGGCGCGATCGCGCTACCCTTGCTCCACATGAGCTTGGGCAACCGAGTCGGCCCGGTCGCCATGGCGCTGGCGGCGATGCTGGTCACCGGGCTGCTGAGTGCGTGCAGCTCCGCGCCGCAGCCGCAGCCGACGGCGAACGCCTACTTCGCCGCCTGGGCCAAGCACGACTGGGCCGCGATGCAGCAGCTGGTCTCCCAGCCGCCCGCCGACTTCACCGCGGTGAACCAGGCGGCGTTCACCAGCCTGGACGTCCACCAGGCCAGCTTCACGGCGGGCACGGTCGCAACCAGCGGATTGGCGGCCACCGAGCCGTTCACCGAACGGCTCGCCCTGACCGGCCTGGGCACCATCGCGATCAAGTCCACCCTGCACCTGGTGCTCGTCCAGGGCCACTGGCTGGTTCACTGGTCGCCCGCCACGATCGTGCCGCAACTGCGGACCGGCGATCAGCTGTCGGTGCAGACGACCTGGCCGGCCCGCGCGGCCATCCTCGGCGCGGGCGGAGCGCCGCTGACTACCCAGGGCCAGGTGGTGACGATCGGCGTGGAGGGCGCCCGGATCAAGAACGCCTCCGCCGTCCAGGCCGCACTGGTAGCCGCCGGCGCCAGTTCGAGCGCGGCCAGCGAGGCGATCGCCGCGGCCAAGCTCCACCCGACCTATTTCGAGCCGGTCTTCACCGTGTCCCAGGCCCGCTACAACCAGCTGGAACCGACCATCTACCCGATCCCGGGCACGGTGTTCCAGTCCGGCAACGCGCGCAGCGCCATCACGCCCGGCCTGGCCTCGGGTGTGGTCGGCACGGTCGGGCCGATCACCGCCCAGGAACTCAGCCAGCTCGGCGCGCCCTACGACGCGACCAGGGTGGTCGGCCAGACCGGCCTGGAGCAGGCCGACGAACGCCAGCTGGCCGGCCAGCCGGGCGCCACGGTGACGGTCGTCGGGCACAGCGGCACGCGGGTCGCGACCGTGGCCACGCTGCCGGCTCACCCGGGCACCCCGGTCACCACGACGATCGACCCGGCCACCCAGCACGCCGCCGAGGCAGCCCTGGCCGGGGAGCGCAAGAGCGCCGCGCTGGTCGCGGTGAACGCCTCCACCGGAGACGTCCTGGCCGCCGTCTCGGTCAACTCCGGCGGCTTCGACCAGGCCATCGACGGCGGCTTCCCGCCCGGCTCGACGTTCAAGGTGATCACCTCGACCGCGCTGATCACCCACGGGCTCACTCCCAGCTCGGCGGCGAGCTGCCCGGGCACCGCCACCGTGGACGGCGAGGTGTTCCACAACGCCGAAGGCGAGGCACCGGTCAGCACCTTGCTGCAGGCCTTCACCGAGTCGTGCAACACCGCCTTCATCCGGCTGGCCACCGGCCACCTAACCGCGCCGGACCTCCCGGCCGCCGCGACCATGTTCGGGCTGGGCCGCAGCCTGGATCTCGGGCTGGTCTCCTTCGATGGCTCGGTCCCGCAGCCGTCCGACGAGGCCGACCTGGCCGCGACCTCGATCGGGCAGGGCCGGGTGCTGATGTCACCGCTGTCCATGGCCATGGTCGCCGCGGCC
>PLIQ01000270.1:0-2108 GCA_003140115.1 Actinomycetota bacterium
CGACCTCTGGGTTATGAGCCCAGCGAGCTACCGAACTGCTCCACCCCGCGGCGGTGTTCATACTTTATGAACTCCCGGCGGCCAAAGCAAATCAAGTACGGGCCGCGGGTAACCTTCCGGCATGACCGAGGTCGTGATCTACACCGACGGGGCGTGCAGCGGGAACCCGGGACGAGGCGGCTGGGGCGCGGTGCTCCGCTGGAACGGCACGGAGAAGGAACTGCACGGCAGCGACCCGCAGACCACGAACAACCGGATGGAGCTGATGGCGGCCATCTCCGCGCTGGAGGCACTGAACCGGCCGTCGCAGGTCAAGCTGCACACCGACAGCAAGTACATGCTGGACGGGATCACCAAGTGGATCGCGGGCTGGCAGCGTAACGGCTGGCGGACCTCGGCCAAGAAGCCGGTCAAGAACGAGGACCTGTGGCGCCGGCTGATCGCGGCCATGAACGGCCACGAGGTCAGCTGGCTGTGGGTGAAGGGGCACGCCGGCGACGAGGGCAACGAGCGGGCCGACGAGCTGGCCCGGCTCGGTGTCGAGGAGGCGGCTGACGTCGCCCGCTAGCCGGGCGCCCGTGATCCGTACGGCGGGGCGAAGACGACGAGCAGGGCCAGGTCCTCGCTGATCTCGGTGAACTTGTGCGGCTCCCCGGCCGGGACGAACACCACGCTGCCCGGCTCCACGTCCACGATGCCCGAGGTCGTCACCAGGGTAGCCCGGCCGGAACGGACCACGTAGATCTCGTCCTCGGTGTGCGGGCTCTGGTCGTCCACGCCGCCCGCGGGGATGCAGTACGTGCCCAGGCTCAGATCGTCGCTGCTCAGGTGGACGGTCCAGTCGTTGGGCTCGGTGCCGTCGGGCGGGGTGTAGGCGCCGGCTTCCGCGATGATCCGCATGGTGGCCTCCGTCAGCGGTGAATGACGTCGGTGTGGTGGCAGAAGTGCACCCGGTCCGGGCTCAGGGCCTGGATCCGGAGCAGCGAGTCCCGCCAGGCCGGCACGTCGCTGGCCTGGCCGGGCGGGAGCCGGCCGCTGACCGAAAGGTCCGGGTCGGAGTACACCCGGGGGGTGTAGGCCGCGTCGCCGATCAGCAGGTCGAAGGCCCCGCCGTCGCCACGGACCACCACGGACTGGTGGCCCGGCGTGTGGCCCGGGGTGGCGATGACCTCCAGCCCGGGCAGGATCTCGGCGTCGCCGTCCAGCAGCTCGAACCGGGCGCCGGCAAAGTCGAACCAGTCGTGCAGGTCCGGGGCCTCGCGCCGGGCCCGGTCGAGCTCGGCGCGCTGGACGTAGAACGGGGCGTGCTGGAACACGGCGTTCTGGCCGCAGTGATCGAAGTGCAGGTGGGTATTGATCACCAGGCTGATGTCGGCCGGGCTCAGGTCCAGCTCGGCCAGCGCCTCGGCGACCGAGCGGTTGACCACGCGCCAGTCGTCCAGGGCCTCCTGCGGGCCGCCGACGCCGGTGTCGACCAGCACCGCGTCACCGTCGTGCGTGACTACGAACCCGTGTACCGGCCAGCGGCGGCCGTCGGGGCCCTGCAGGCTGGCCAGGTGCAGGCGCTTGATCTCCAGCGGCATCCGTTCATTGTTCGCCGGCTCCGGGCCGGGGGTCAACGCGGCCCGCCTTAGCTCAGTGCGAGGGCGGGTGGCGGCGTACGACCAGGACCACGGCGCCGAGGATGAGCGCCCCGCCGACGAACGTGGCCGGGGTCAGCCGCTCGTTCAGGATGAGCGTGCCGAGCAGGACCGCGATCACCGGGTTCACGTACGCGTANNAGGTAGCCGAGGGCGAGCCAGGACCGCCAGGAGACCTGGGCCAGGTGCAGCGAGCCGAACTCCCCGGCGGCCGCGGACCAGACCAGGAGCGCCACCCCGCCGCAGAGCAGTTCCATCCCGCTGGCCAGGATCGGGCTGGACGGGATCGTGACCCGGCGGGTCATGATCGTGCCCAGCGCCCAGGTGAACGCGGCGATCAAGATGATGACCACGCCGGTCACCGAGACCCGGCCCGAGCCGCCGCCCAGGCCCGACAGGAAGCCGACCCCGACCAGGCCGAGGACCAAGCCGGCCAGCGGGGCCAGGCCGAGCCGGGCGTGGTTCAGC
>PLIQ01000270.1:2245-13193 GCA_003140115.1 Actinomycetota bacterium
GACCCACACGATGAACAGGCAGACCCAGGCGACGAGACTGGCGCGCCGCACCGCGGCCGTCTTTTCTTCGCTCCGAACGACCGGGGGTGCGTCTGGCTGGGCCACCTTCTGAGCCTGTCAGGCGATGCCGGGAATGACGAGTGGCAGGATCGCCATCCTTCGGCGAAATCCTGCCACTTCGATGCGCGCTAAGCCGGGTCCGGCCCGGCCAGAGCGCTCCTCACGCACCAACCGGGTCCGACAGCCACACCGTGTACTGGATGGGCCAGACTCGGGTGGCCGGCGCGGTCAGGTCGTGCGCCTCCTGCGTGGTCAGCAGGTTGACCACTTCCCGGGGCCCGCCGCCGTACGGGGCGAGCTCGGATCCGTCCTGGGCGATGAGCACCGGGCGGCGGCCGGCCCGCTCGATGCCGGCCAGCACGGCGCCGACCGTAGCCCGGGTGGGATGGTCCATGATGGCGGTCGGGGTGTCGCACAGACCGCGGGCCACCTGGGCAAACCGGTCCGCGGTCAGCGAGTCGAGGATGACGACCGACGCGTCCGGGCCGATCGCCTGGCACAGCCCGTCGACCGCGGCGAGCTGGCCCGGGCCGATGCGGTGGAACGCCATGCCGTTCGCGGTCAGGTGCCGGCCGGGACCGGAGGCATTGGGGCTGGAGCCGAGGTCCAGGTTGGTCAGCGTGGCCGGGATGAGCAGCGAGGCCGCGCAGCACGAGGCGACCACGCCCGAGGTGGCCCGGGCCCGGCCGCGCTGGCCGGCCAGATCCCGGAGCCAGGCTGAGGCCCAGATGGCGCCGAGGATCAGCCCGGGCAGGACGAACGGGACCAGGCGGCGGCTGGCCCAGGGTTGTTCGGGGGAAATGGCGGGGCGCCAGAGCACGGTGACGATGACCCACAGCGCGATGATCAGGGGCAGCGCCCAGGTCCGGGCCTCAGCACGGGCGTCGGTCCAGTTCAGAAGCGATTTCAGGCCGCGGCTGGCCAGAACGGCCAGGCCGAAAGCACCGAGCAGCACCGCGGGCAGGCCAATGTACCAGATGACCCAGTACAGACTGTTCTGGTCGTTCTGGCTGGATGTCTTCTGGATCAGCGGCCGGATCGCGAAGACGGCGAAGACGGCGACGGTCGCCACGGCGGCGGCGGTCGGCAGCCAGGAGGTGAGCCGCTGGCTGGCCGGCAGTCGTCTTAGCTGGTTCAGCGCGGCGCGGCTGCGGGTGGCGGCCAGTGCGGCCACGGTGAGGACGACGACCGCCGCGGCGATCAGGCCCAGCGGGCGCAGCGAGGGTCCCACCAGGTCCAGGTAGGGCCGGGACAGCAGGTAGCCCTCGGCCAGGCCGTAGCCCACCCCGGCTATCAGGCCGAGGCCGAACGGGATCCCCTGGCGGCGGCGGGCCGCGAGCAGCAGGCCGAGAAGCGGGACGGCGGGCAGGATGTCACTCAGGCCGTCGATGCGGACCAGCACGGTCAGACCGAGGACCAGGCCGGCCAAGGCGGCCAGCACGCGGTCCTGGTTAGGCCAGTCGGCGTAGCCTGCCGTGCCCGCGTTCGCGTCCGTACCCGTGCCGGCGTCCGTGCCCGCATCCGGGCCCGTGGCCGTGGCCGCGCCCATGGCCGGCGCGGTCGCGGGCTGGGAGGTGACGAGCAGCGCGTCGATCAGCAGGCACAGGCCGCCGAACAGCAGGACCTGGACCAGCGGCTCGCTGAACGTGCCGCGGCTGGTGTACTGCTCGGGCAGGCTTAGCGCGAGGGCGGCGGCCGCCGCGGGCGCCCACCGGGCGCCGACCAGCCGGGCGGCCAGGCCGCCGAACGACAGCACCGCGCAGGCGCCGATCAGCGGCGTCATGACCAGCGCGGCCGGGACGCCGCCGAGCCAGATCGCGGCGGCCAGGACCAGGGGGGTTCCGGCCATGACGGCCGGGGCCAGGCCCGAGCCGGCCGGGTAGTAGCTGGCGCTGGCGAAGGTCAGGCCGGGGTGTGTGCCGCCGAAGGCCTCGGCTGAGTACGGGATGGGCAGCGAGCCGTGCCGCGCGATCCAGGAGGCGGTCTGCAGGTAGGTGGCCGGGTCGCCGAGCGCGATGACCTGCTGGGTCCGCTCGGCGATCTGCCAGACGGCGAAGCCGGCCGCGACCGCGATAGTGGCCGCGACCGGCCACCAGGGGACGGCGACCCGCGGCCGCGGCTCGGTGCGGAAGCCGGGCCAGCGGGCGGGCTGCTGGCGCATCGCGAGGTAGCACAGGCCCACGGCCAGCGGGGAGAACATGAACACCAGCGGCGGGGCGGTGAGCCGCCCCGCGAGCAGCAGCGGCAGGCCGGGCAACAGCCACGCGGCGGCCAGCAGCGCGGGAACGACCGTGACCGCCCCGAACACGCGAGCGGCCAGGCGGCCGGGGACGCGCTCGGCGGGTTGCTGAAGGGCTTGCCCCAGGGCGTGCTCAGCCGGCTCGGAGGCACGCTCGACGGCCGGCTCGGGGGCTTGNNGGGGCTTGCTCAGTCCGCTCGGGAGCGCGCTGAGCGGGCGGGGAGGGGGCGCGGGTGGGCGCGGACGCGGCGCCGGGGCCGGAGGGCCGGATGGGCAGCGTCTTTTCGTCGGGCGGGTTGGTGCTGCCCGCAGCGCTGTGGTCAGCCTCAAAGACCTCAGTGGCCTCAGAGGCACGCGGTTCGTGCCGCACGAACCTACTCTAGGCCACCTGGCTGCACGTGCACGGTCGTCGGGGATTTGCGGCCGGCCTCGGAGACCAGCAGCCACAGCACCATCGCGGCCGGGTAGATGAAGTAGCCGAACCGGGTCGACGGGGCGAGTACGAACAGGGCCGACAGGCCGATGATCAGCCGCCAGGTGGCCGCGGGCACGTCGTGCGGCGGGCGGATGACCAGGGAGACCGCGATGGCCACCCCGGAGCCGATGAGCATGATGACCACGATCGTGTGGCCCAGGCGGCCGGTCTGGGCCAGCACGTGGCCCAGCAGCGGGCTGGCCGCCTGCGACTTGACGCTGGCCAGGCCGAGCGGGAACAAGACGGTGTTCTTGACCAGCGAGCCGAAGCGCAGCACCGCGAACGGGCCGACGATCACCGCCACCACGGCCAGCGCCCAGGCGGTGAACCGCCAGGCCTCGCGCTTACCGTCGGTCACGTAGAGCAGCGCGAAGGCCACGGCCAGGGCGGGCCAGGCGGTGGCCTTCATCGACGAGGCGACGCCCAGGGCTAGCCCGGCCGCGACCGCGTTGGAGCGGGCCGGCCGCCAGAGCAGGGCGAAGCCCAGGCACAAGAACGCGACCATGGGTACGTCGGTCCCGCCCACGCAGAGCTCGAACGCGATGATCGGCGAGACGGTCAGCAGCAGGGCCCAGCGGGCGCAGTCCTTGGCCCCGGCCACCCGCAGCGCGAAGCCGAACACGACCACGAACACGATCCCGAACCAGACCCGGGGGTCGGTCAGCGGGGTGTGGCCGAACAGTGCCTGGGGCACGCCGAACGCGGCCATCAGCGGCAGGTAGGGGTTGTACAGGTTGGGGTTGGTGGTGGTGGCCAGGACCTTGGCGCTCTTGTACGGGGTGCCGTGCTTGATCAGCGTGGTCGCCGAGTTGGCCACCACCCCGACCTCGGGCTCGCCGTGGCCGGTCCATACCATCCACAGCAGCGGGATGAGGATGGCGCCGCCGAGCAGGATGGCCAGCACCACGTCGGCGACGCGACGGTCACGGGGACGCCAGGCCAGGACGGTGATCGTGGCCAGCGCGTAGGCGATGCCCGCCGAGGTGCCCCACAGGCGGTGCAGCGGGTCCCCGCTGAACAGCGCGACCCCGCCACCGAACAGGGCGGAGACGCCCAGCCCGGCGGCCAGCCACATCCGGGGCATGGTGACCATCGATTGCCAGCCGGGCGCGACCGTCGCCTCGCCGCCCCCGGCCCCCGTCGTTGGCGCGAGTACGCGAGTGTCGCGACTCCACACTCGATATATCTTACGCCCCTGTGCTGGGCGTCGATCTAGTTCGTGGTCTTGAGCCAGGCGCCGAGGAAATCCCAGCCGGCCAGCAGCCAGAGCCAGGCGGTCAGCACGGCGTAGGCGAGCGGCACGAAGCCCAGCCCGGCGGCGAACCCGGCCAGCAGCATCCGCCCGTCCCAGCCGAAGCCGAACTTGTCGTCCGGGACGCCCCGCCCGGACCGGGCCCGGTAGGCCAGGTCCGCGTGCCGCACCACCACCGCGGCCAGCAGCGCGAAGATCACCGGCAGCCAGGCGTGACGGGCGAACCCGAGGCCGGCCAGGAAGATGCCCTCGCCCGCCAGCAGCAGCGAGGGGACCAGCCAGTCCAGCCGCCCGTCGTGCGGGTGGCGGGCGCCCAGCGCGGCAAGCAGCATCGCCATCACGGGTCCGAAGATCAGCACGCCGGGCAGATTGGCCACCCCGAGCACGGTCAGGTCGCAGGTCACGAACAGGCCCACGAGCAGCGGCGGCAGCGGCGGCAGCTGGCCCCGGACCACGCCGCCGATCCAGTGCGCGATCGGGCCGTCACCGCGGTAGGCGGTCAGCACGCCGCGGGCGCGGATCAGCTGGCCCGCCCCGGCCAGTTTCGCCGCCCCAGCCAGCTGGCTGGCCAGCACGTAGCCCGCCGCGACCGCGCCCCAGGCCAGCAGGACCAAGAAGGTCAGGCGCGGCCCGAAGCAGACCGCGGTCACCGCGATCACCGCGACGCGCTCGCCCGCGGGCAGGCTGATGAGCTGGCCTAGCAGACGGCGGGCGGGGCGGGGGAAGATCCTCCCCGAGGCCCGGACCAGGCCCTGGTAGCACTCCTCGGCCAGCCGCCGGGCGCCGAGCAGGAGCATCGCGGCCACCGCCAGCCGCCACACGCCGGCCTGCCCGCTGCCGCCCCACGTCGCGACCAGCGTGTTGCGCAGCGAGCCGCCGAAGATCCCGTTCAGGCCGGCCGGGGTGTTCGCCGTCCCGCTACTGACCGCGACCATGCCAGAGCTGACGGCCAGCGCGGCGTAGACCGCGAACTCGGTGAGCATCCCGGCCGCCGCCGCTAGCCAGCCGACGACCGGGCTGGTCCGTTCGGCGGCGGTCAGCTGGACCGCGGCCCGGCCCGCGGCGAACGCGACCAGCAGCGCCACGATGGCCAGGACCTGCGCCCGGACGGCCGGCTCGGAGAACCACGCCGCGGCCAGCAGGGCGAGCCCGAGCGAGATGCCGAGCAGCGCGGCCGGGGCGAGCTGGCGCCCGGCCGCCCAGCAGGCCACGTCCCGCGCGACCGGATCGGCGATCCACCGCGCGACCACGCCGTCGCCGTCCGGCCCGGCGTCCAGGACCCGGACGCCGACCCCGCGCTGGGTGAGCTCGTCCAGTAGCGCGCCCAGCTCGGCCGGGGCCGCGCGCTGGCGCGCGAGTGACTCGGCGGCGGCCGCTAGCGCTTCCAGGTCGGGGAGATCCACGACCAGCGCGCCGCCGCTGTGGGCCGGTTGGCCGTCTCGGGCCTGCAGGCCGGGAAAGGCCGCGGTGGCGGCCGCGCCGAGCAGCCGGGCCAGGACCTCCTCGGGGACCGAGTCGTCCCCGATGCAGATGAGGACGCGTTCGCTGGCGGCCCGGGCGGCCGCCACGACGGTCAGCAGGCCGGGCCCGGCGCGTTCGGCCGCGTCGACCCGGCGTACGCCCAGGGCGGCCAGCTGGCCGCGCAGCCCGGCGTCTGGCTGGGCCGCCAGCACCAGGGCAACGGTCATGCGGGTCCTCCCGGCGACACGCGCCGCTGTATTTCCGCGCCTCGGCCTTAGTCAAATCTAGCCGGCGGTTTGCCCGACGCCCGGGCGCAACACACCCAGGCTGTCCAGCGCAATACCCGGCGCGGCCGCGGCGAAAACTGCCGCGGTTAGTGGGTTAGAGTCCGGGTCATGCGGATGGTCGCGGTGGTGCTGGGCGGCGGCATCGGTCAGCGGGTCGGCGCGGCGCTGCCCAAGCAACTGCTCCGGCTGGGCCGCCGGACGCTGGTCGAGCACTGCGTGGCCGCGTTCGAACAGGCGCCGGGGATCGACGAGATCCTCGTGGTCATGGCCAGCGGTTACGTCGAGCAGGTCCGGGCCATGCTCGCCGACGGCGGGTACGGCAAGGTCACCGGGGTCATCGCGGGCGGCGCGGGGCGTCCGGACTCCACCCGCGTGGCGCTGGCTGCCCTCGCCGGGGCGGGCCGCGATCCGGCCGACTGCGGCGTGCTGCTGCACGACGCGGCGCGCCCGCTGGTGGATCAGCGGATCATCGCCGACTGCGTGGCCGCGCTGGACCTGCATGCGGCGGCCGGCGTGGCCGTCCCGGCCTCGGACACCATCGTCATCACCGACAACGGCGTGATGCACTCGATGCCGCGCCGGGAAACCCTGTGGCGCTGCCAGACCCCGCAGTGCTTCCGCCTCCCGGTGATCGCCCGCGCCCACGAGCTGGCCGCCGCCGATCCGGACTTCACTCCCACCGACGACTGCGGCGTGGTGCTCCGCTACCTGCCGGCCGTCGACGTGCACATCGTGACCGGCAACGAGCGCAACATGAAAATCACCTACCCCCAGGACCTCGCCGTCGCCGAGGCGCTGCTCGCCGAGGGCGCGACTCGCACCACGTGAATGTGGCATCGTGACGGGAAGAACCGTTAGGACGCCACAGCCATGAGGTTGGGAGCCCGGGTTAGCGGCGGGCGGCTTGCTTGACTAGGGTGCGGCCGAACTCCCACATCAGGCCGCTGCCCTTGCTGGCGTCTTCCAGGACCTCGCCGAACGCCTCGGTGAACAGCTTGACCTCGGGCTCGCCGATCATCAGCGGCGGGATCAGCTTGATCACCTCCATGTGGTCGCCGGAGACCTGGGTCAAGATGCGGTGCCGCTGGAACAGGGCCACGACGACCATCTGCGCGAACAGCCCGACCCGGGCCTTCTGGAGCATGTTCCAGCTGGTCCGGGCGCGCAGCGAGGACGGCTTGTCGAACTCCAGCCCGATCATCAGGCCGCGGCCGCGCACGTCGGCCAGCACGTCGAAGCGCTCGGCCATGGCCACGAGCGCGGTGCGCAGCGCCTCGCCGGTCCGGGCCGCGTTCTCGGTCAGCTGCTCGTCGTCCAGCACGGCCAGCGTGGCCAGGCCGGCCGTCATGGCCAGCACGCCGCCCTTGAACGTGGCGCTGTGCACCATGACCCGGTCCATCGAGGAGTAGACCTTCTCGAACACCGCTCCCTTGGCCAGCATCGCCCCGACCGGGACGAACCCGCCGCTCAAGGCCTTGGCCACGGTGACGATGTCCGGCACGACCTGCTCGTGCTGGTAGGCGAAGAACTTTCCGCTGCGCCCGAGGCCGCTCTGCACCTCGTCGCAGATGAGCAGCGCGCCGTGGTCGTGCAGCAGCGCGGCCGCCGCGGTCAGGAACCCGTCGGGCGGCATGTGCACGCCCTTGCCCTGGATCGGCTCGATGATCAGCCCGGCCACGTCGCCGCGGCGCAGCTCGGCCTCGAGCGCGTCCAGGTCACCGAGCGGGATCGGGGAGTCGGGCAGCAGCGGGTCGAAGCCACGGCGGAACTCGGCCGAGCCGTTCACCGACAGCGAGCCGGTGGTGAGCCCGTGGAAGGCGTGGTCGCAGTACAGGATGCGGCCGCGGCCGGTCGCGTAGCGGGCGAACTTCAGCGCCGACTCCACCGCCTCGGTGCCGCTGTTGCAGAAGAACACCCGGTCCAGCCCGGGGGCCTTGGCCAGCAGGCGCTGGGCCAGCAGCCCGGGCAGCGGCCCGCAGTCGAACTGGGTCCAGTCGGCCAGCTGGGCGTCCAGCGCGTCGTGTAGCGCCTGGCGGATCACCGGGTGGTTGCGCCCGGCCGCGAACACCCCGAAGCCGGCCAGGAAGTCGGCGTAGGCGTGGCCGTCGGAGTCGTACAGGTACGCGCCCTCGGCCCGCGCGTAGACCTTGTCGAAGCCGATCGCGTGCAGCACCCGCGGGTGCTGCGGGTTCAGGTACCGGCCGTACAGCTCGTAACCGTCGTCGCGATGGGCCGCGAGCAGGGCGGGGAGGTCGAATTCCGTGCTCATTGCCTCATTCTCTCCCGGCCGCGCTTGCTTCTTCAGCTTTCGTTCCGGCCGAACGGACACCCGGGTCAGCTTCCCGGCCCCGGTGCAGCGTCCGGGGGCTGGTCAGGAACCCGGCGCCCCAGCACATGTGCATGGTGCCGAGGACCAGCGGCAGCCGGGCGCGTACCCGGGCCGGGACCCTCCGGGACAACGCCGCGCAGGCGGCGATGACGCCGGCCAGGTAGGTGAGCGGGATGACCAGCCCGGCGGTCAGGGCGGCCACCGCGACCGGCGCTCCGGCCGCCAGCCCGGCCAGCCCGGCCAGGCCGACCAGCAGACCCGCGCCGGCCAGCGCGGCGGCACCCGGCGGGGCCAGGTAGCGGAAGCTCGCTGTCTCCGGGTGTTCGCGCACGATGACCCGCCGCCAGCGGCCGTAGTGGAAATACTGAGCGCCGAGGGCCCGCACGTTCTCCCGGGGCCGGTAGGTGACGTGCAGCTCGGGGATGAACCAGATCACGCCGCCGCGGGCGCGGATGCGGTAGTTCAGCTCCCAGTCCTCCGCGCGGTGCATCTCCTCGTCCCACCCGCCGGCCTGCTCGATGGCCGCCCGGCGGTACACGCCGAGGTAGACGCTGAGCGTCGGCCCGGCTCCGCCGCCGGTGTGGAACGCGGCCGAGCCGACGCCGGCCTTAGAGGTCATCCCCCAGGCCACGGCCTGCTGGAACGGAGTCACGCCCGCGGCGGCCATGACCCCGCCGACGTCGGCGGCTCCGGTTTCGGCCAGCGCCGCCACCGCGGTCCTCAGGTAGCCGGGCGGGAGCAGCGCGTGCCCGTCGACCCGCGCGATGATGTCGTGCCGCGCGGCGCGGACGGCGGCGTTGAGCGCGGCCGGGATCCGCCCGCTCGGGTTGGCCACGACCGTGATCCGCGGGTCGGCGGCGGCCAGCTCCCGGGCGATCGGCTCGGTCCGGTCGGCGGACGGCCCGACCGCGAGCACGAGCTCGAACGGACCCGGGTAGTCCTGGCCCAGGACGTGCCGGACGGACTCGGCGAGGTGCCGTTCCTCGTTCTTGACCGGCATCACGACGGACACGGGCGGGTAATCCATGACGCTCGCCACGGTACCGCAGCCCGCGGCCCGGATGGCTGGTTACAGGGTCGGTTCTACAGCGTCGGTTCTACAGGCCGGAGTCCTCCAGCATCTCGGTGACCAGGGCGGCGATCTGGGAGCGCTCGGAACGGACCAGGGTGACGTGGGCGAACAGCGGATGGCCCTTGAGCTTCTCGATCACCGCGATCACCCCGTCGTGCCGGCCGACCCGCAGGTTGTCGCGCTGGGCGATGTCGTGGGTGAGGATCACCCGGGACCCGGAGCCGATCCGGGACAGCACGGTGAGCAGGACGCCGCGCTCCAGGGACTGCGCCTCGTCCACGATCACGAACGCGTCGTGCAACGAGCGCCCGCGGATGTGGGTGAGCGGCAGCACCTCGAACATGTCCCGGGCCAGCACCTCGTCGATGACGTCCTGGGTGGTGACCGCGGTCAGGGTGTCGAAGACGGCCTGGGCCCAGGGGTTCATCTTGTCCGCCTCCGAGCCCGGCAGGTAGCCGAGCTCCTGGCCGCCGACCGCGTACAGCGGCCGGAACACGATGACCTTGCGGTGCTGCCTGCGCTCCATCACGGCCTCCAGGCCGGCGCACAGCGCCAGCGCGGACTTGCCGGTGCCGGCCCGGCCGCCGAGCGAGACGATGCCGATCTCCGGGTCGAGCAGCAGGTCCAGCGCGACGCGCTGCTCGGCGCTGCGGCCGTGCAGGCCGAACGCCTCCCGGTCGCCGCGGACCAGCTGCACCGACTTGTCCGGCCGGACCCGGCCCAGCGCGCTGCCGTTGGAGGAGCTCAGCACGAGCCCGGTGTGGCAGGGCAGGTCGCGGGCGGCTTCGCAATCCAAGGTGCCTGATTCGTACAGCTGCTCGATGTCACCACTGGTGACCACCAGCTCCGTCATCCCGGTCCAGCCCGAGTCCACCGGCAGCTCGGCCCGGTACTCCTGGGCGGCCAGGCCCACCGAGGCGGCCTTGACCCGCAGCGGCAGGTCCTTGCTCACCAGCACGACGTCCTCGCCCTCGGCGGCCAGGCTGCAGGCCACCGACAAGATCCGCGAGTCGTTGTCCCCGAGCCGGAAGCCGGCCGGGAGCACCGAGGCGTCGGAGTGGTTGAGCTCGACCTGGATCGTGCCGCCGAGCGCGCCGACCGGCAGTTCCGCGTCCAGCCTGCCGTGCTCGATGCGCAGGTCGTCGAGGTGACGCAGGGCCTGGCGGGCGAAGTAGCCCAGTTCGGGATGATGACGCTTCGCTTCCAGCTCGGTGATGACGACGACCGGCAGGACTACCTTGTGCTCATCAAAGCGAGTGATGGCAGCCGGATCGGCGAGCAAGACGCTGGTGTCGAGTACGTATGTACGGCGACCTTGGGATTGGACCACGCAGACTCCCTGGACGCCAGGCCGGAAGCCCGGCGCCGGACAGGACACAGACGTGTCGGACGGGCCGGGCGTAGCCCTCAAAGGGCCGTGCCGGCCCTTCTGTCATCTCGCCTGCACGCAAAGCGCGAAGCCTAGAGATTCGAGGGCCCTCCCGGCGGACGGCACCACGCCGTCCACCACTAATGAAGGTACCCGCGCAGGCGTTCGGGCAAAAGCACCGCCAGGTTACTAACCCGTGTCTCGCAGATTAACCCGGGTCACGCGCCGAACCTGCGGTTGCGCGCGGCGTAGGACCGCAGCGCCCGCAGGAAGTCGACCTT
This sequence comes from Actinomycetota bacterium, assembly GCA_003140115.1. The sequence continues at coordinate 13,071 of PLIQ01000270.1, forward strand.
GCGGAAGGCGGGCCAGTAGGCGTCGCAGAAGTAGAACTCCGAGTGGGTGCTCTGCCAGAGCAGGAAGCCGCCCAGCCGCTGCTCGCCGGAGGTCCGGATGACCAGGTCGGGGTCGGGCTGGCC
>PLIQ01000317.1 GCA_003140115.1 Actinomycetota bacterium
TGCTGCTGCTGCTCGCGCTCCCGCTGGAGGACGTGGTCGGCGGCGAGGTGATCGTCCCGGTTGTGCTGCTCGCCGGACTGCTTGTGGTCGCCGTCGTGGCCGCATGCGCGGACGCCGACGGGCAAGCGGTCTTCGTGACGCCCGCGGCCGCGGCTGGGTTGCTGGGCTGTGAAGCCTCCGGCGTGGGTACCGGAGTATTGCCATGCCCGTCCTGCGATCCCGTGGCGCTCGAGGAGCTCTGGCCGGTAATCGCCGCGCTGAGGTCGTCACTAGCGTGCACGAATGCCTGGCGCGCGGGAGGAACGACCGACAGGACCACGCCGACGGCGAACACGGTCACGCCGACGGCGAAGGCCGGCCGGAGCATCGCCTCGCGCCAGTCCCTGGGCCGCCGCGGCTCCCGGCGCTGCGGTCCCCGTCGCTGGGGTTCCCGCCGTGCGCGGCCGCCTGCGGCCGCCCGGCCGCGGGCATGGTTCCCGTCGTGGCCCGTGCGCCGAAGCAGGTCGGCCAGGGAGCGCAGGCGCCAGATCAGGCCCGCCGCCACGCCCGAGACGGCCAGCCAGATGCCCAGAATCCAATTGGGCTGGCTGGCGTGGGCGGGGCGGGCCCGGATCTTGTCGCGGATCCGCTCCAGTCCGTCCGAGGCCGGCTCTACCTGATCTGCGGCGGCGTGCAGTTCGCGGCGCAAGAAGTCGGCGAAGTCCGGCCCTTGCCCGCCGTCGAAGCCGCCGCCGGATCTCACCATGACTCCCGCTCCAGCTCCGCGCGCAGCGCCGCCATGCCCCGCGCGGTATGACTCTTGACCGCGCCACGGCTGATCTTCATCGCGCCCGCGATCTCGGCCTCGGAGAAATCTGCGTAATACCTCAGTACGATCGCCTCACGTTGCCGCTCTGGAAGCTTGCGTAGCGCATCCACCACGGCGGACCGTTCGAGCTGGGCCAGCGCGCCGTGCTCGGCGCTCGGCATGTCGGGCGGCGCCTTCTGCAGGTTCTTGTCCACCACGGTCCGGTGCCGCAGCACCGACCGGGAGCGGTTCACCACCGCCTGCCGCAGGTAGGCCAGGGCATTCTCNNCACCAGCGCCCGGTAGTGCAGCGAGTACAGCTCGGTGACCGCGCGGTCCGCGCTCCACCCCATGCGCGTAGCGGCCGGGGCCACGAGGGCACCAGGCATGATGGCGCCCGGGGCCATCAGGGTTTCGGTCACATGGGTTGGACGCGCATCCCCGTCCTCAGGTTCACTCACCAGCTAGCGCCTCCGTGCTGCTGCGAGCGCATCGGACCTGATCGCCGGTCCCTCATCCCGATAATCTCCACCCATCTGACCATCCGATGCCTTGCGATCCCGGCTACCGCCCGGACCCCGCAAGCCACTCACCTGGGCAAACGAGCAATCAAGGAGAAAACGGACCGCGTCACGCTGGCTTTCGGACACGCCGCCGGTGATCGCCGGAGGATTGCGGGGAAATTAAGAATATCCATACTGCGCGACCGGACGACAGCACTTGCCGGGATCGGCACGATAACAACGCATGGCCACGTGGTTACTCAGGAGTATCAGCGATCGTAATCACATTGTCGACACCGTCGTGAATGAGCCGGATGCGCGCGGGCCGGGTGGCCATGGCGGATAACATGGAGTCATGGACCTCAGCGGTCCTCCGGGCCTTGGAGAGCGCCGAATTGACGACGAATTGACGGATATCCGAAACGACGACCTGCGCACTTCCAACAACGATCTGCGCGGCAAGAGCGGTCCGAGCGGCAATGGCCAGCCGGGTGAATCGGCCCCGGGTGAAGCCCCGCGCGAGCCGCGGGCCGGTGATCAACGTGAACCGCCATCCCAGGTGAAGATCGTGATCCCGGCCGATAGTTCCATGGTCAGCCTGCTCGGATCCGGGGACGAACTGCTGCGCGTGATCGAGCGCGAGTTCCACGCCGACATCCACGTCCGCGGCAACGAGATCACCGCGACCGGCAACCCGGCGGAGACCAATCTGGTCACGGCGCTGTTCGAAGAACTCCTCGAGCTACTGCGCAAGGGCACGGACCTGACCGCCGACGCGGTGGAGCGGACCGCGGCCATGCTACGGGCCGAGCGCGGCGTGCGCCCGGCCGACGTGCTGACCGTCGGCATCCTGTCCGCCCGTGGCCGGACCATCCGGCCCAAGACGCTGAACCAGAAGCGCTACGCGGACGCCATCGACAAGTACACGATCGTGTTCGCCATCGGCCCGGCCGGCACCGGGAAGACCTACCTGGCCATGGCCAAGGCGGTCAGGGCCCTGCAGACCAAAGAGGTCAACCGGATCATCCTGACCCGCCCCGCGGTCGAGGCGGGGGAGCGGCTGGGCTTCCTGCCCGGGACCCTGTACGAGAAGATCGACCCCTACCTGCGCCCGCTTTACGACGCGCTGCACGACATGCTCGACCCCGACTCCATCCCCCGCCTGCTAGCTGCCGGCACCATCGAGATCGCCCCCCTGGCGTACATGCGTGGGAGGACGTTGAATGACTCGTTCATCATCCTGGACGAGGCGCAGAACACCACGGCCGAGCAGATGAAGATGTTCCTCACCCGGCTCGGCTTCGGGTCGCAGGTGGTGGTGACCGGCGACGTGACCCAGGTGGACCTCCCGTCCGGCCAGGTCAGCGGCCTGCGCGTGGTCCAGGACATTCTGGACGGCGTCGAAGACATCCACTTCGCCCGGCTGACCAGCCACGACGTGGTACGGCACCGCCTGGTGGGCAAGATCGTCGACGCGTACGAGAGGCACGACGCCCTGGAGCGTCAGCTGGGCTCCGCGGGCCGGCCGACCAGGCGAAAAGGCAGCTGAGACGGGGCAGAGCATGAGCATCGATATCGCCAACGAGTCGAGCGTCGCCGTCGATGAGGTCGGGCTCGCGGCCGTGGCCCGGTTCACCCTGGACCAGATGCGGATCCACCCGCTGGCCGAGCTGTCCGTGCTGCTGGTGGACGAGCGGACGATGACCGAGCTGCACGAGCGCTGGATGGGCGAGCCGGGCCCCACCGACGTCCTGGCCTTCCCGATGGACGAGCTCCGGCCGCCGCACCTGGGCGGCAACCGTGCGGGCGACCCAGAGCCGGGCGACGACCCCGGCCTGCTCGGGGACGTGGTGCTGTGCCCGCAGGTCGCGGCCGAACAAGCCGCCAACGCCGGCCACTCCACCCAGGACGAACTCGAACTCCTCACCGTGCACGGCATCTTGCACCTGCTCGGCTACGACCACGCCGAGCCCGAGGACCACGCCGCCATGTTCGGCATGCAGGACCAGCTGCTCAAGGCCTGGCGAGAGTCCAAGCGAGAGTCCAAGCGAGAGACCAAGCCAGAGATCAAGCCAGAGACCAAGGAGCGAGAAGGGACCGTGTGATGTCACCTCCGGGGTGGCTGCTGGTCGCGGC
>PLIQ01000145.1 GCA_003140115.1 Actinomycetota bacterium
AAGATCATCGAGCCGCTCACCAACCCGACCGCGCACGGCGGGAGCGCGGCCGACGCGTTCCACCTGGTGATTCCCTCGCTGCCGGGGTACGGGTTCTCCGGCAAGCCGACCGCCACCGGATGGGATCCCATCCGCACCGCACGGGCCTGGGTCGTGCTGATGAAGCGCCTCGGATACGACCGGTTCGTTGCGCAGGGCGGCGACTGGGGTGCGGCCGTCACGCAGACGATGGGTATTCAGGCAGCACCGGAGCTACTCGGCATTCACTCCAACATGCCCGGCACCGCTCCAGCGGCCATCAACACGGCGGTCAAGCGCGGCGACCCGCCGCCACCGGACCTGTCCGCCGAGGAGAAAGCCGCGTTCGAGCAGCTGAGCAGCTTCTATGCCCTGCACGTGGCCTACGCGCTGATCCTGACGACCCGCCCGCAGACGATGTACGGACTGGCGGACTCACCCGTCGATCTAGCCGCGTTCATGCTGGACCACGGTGACGGTACCGGCCAGCCCGGGCTGGTCGAAAAGACCCTGCAGGGCACCTATGCCAGCGCCCTGACCCGGGACGACCTCCTCGACAACATCACGCTGTACTGGCTGACGAACACCGGGGTTTCCTCGGGCCGTCTGTACTGGGAGAACAAGGCGGACTTCTTCGACGCCAAGCCCATCACCATCCCGTTTGCCATCAGCGTCTTCCCCGACGAGCTCTATCAAGCCCCGCAGAGCTGGGCCGAGCGCGCGTACCCCCGCAACCTCATCCACTACAACCGGCTCGACCGAGGCGGCCACTTCGCGGCGTGGGAGCAGCCGGACCTGTTCACCGCCGAGATGCGGGACTCCTTCCGGTCACTGCGCTAGCCGGGTCCGACGGCGGCCGCCGAGCCCAGCCACCACGCCACAGGTCCTGGCTGGGCTCGGGCCGGCGGATGGCCCGCGGACGGGCCGCACCTCCGGGGCCTCCCGCGGATGGCCGGCGAACGGGCCGCACCTCCGGGACCTCCAGCGTCCCGTACTTCCCATCCGCATCACCCCTGGCCCGGACAGTCCCGTCGGGGACGGCGGAGGAACAGCGTGGATGCAGCAGCGTGGTGGGAAGAGGGGTCTTTGATAAATCTCGCATCAGTCGGGGCAGCTCAGCGCGCCGTCTCGTAATCGAGGCCTCCTGCTCGCTCTGACGTCTCAAGCGTGGCCATCGAAGCGGCTATCCAGCTTTGACCCTGCTCTCAGGACAACGGCCGTTCCCCGCCACCGACCGGGGAACGGCCGGTCCATGTAGTTACAAGATCATCAGCCTCCCTGCCCGGCCCGGGCCTCGCCGTACGGACCGCCCAGCAGCGGCCCGCAAGCTCGCCATCGGGACTAGCGTGGATCTCTCAGCCCGGCCCGCAGATGTCATGGAGGTCGCATGCGTATCAGCCTCGGCGATGTGTCCTTGTGGTTCGATGTGTCGGGGCCGTCGGTCACCCCGCAGGCAGACACGACCGCTGAGCGCCCGGTCGTGGTGGCGGTCCACGGCGGTCCCGGCCTGGATCACATGGCGGTGAACTCCGCCCTGAGGCCGCCGCCTCCGCGTCGGTAACCTCGCGCGGTACTTCTTCGAGCGGGATCTCGCCCACACGGCCGCTGTACGCCAGCGCTCCGCTGTCAGCGGCGAACCACCCGAGCACCTGGCAGCACCCAGAGGTCTCATTGACGTTGTTGAAGGCAAGTGTTGTGCTACAAAGGCCGCAAGTCCAGTGGCCGGGACCCGGCCGGGCGGACGGAGATGCGTGAGCTGGCCGGCTGCTGCCGGAAATCTGTATCGGCATTATGACGTGGGCGAGGTGCGAGAGCTGTGCGGGCGGGTGCGGTGATCGGCGGCAAGCTGCTCGGGGACGGCTCGGCCTGCGGCCGCACCGGTGTCGCCGCCTCGCTGCGCGCCGAGCTGCTGATCCTGCGCAGGTCCAAGGTGGCCTGGGCGCTGGTCCTGGCCACGCCGATGCTGACGCTGTTCACGATCTACCTGCTGCAGTTCCTGGAGTATCTCGGGGACACCCCGGCGCTGTACACGCAGGAGGGCACCCCGGAGCAGGCCCTGGAAGGCCTGCTGCCGGGCCAGTTCAACATCCAGGCCATCGAGCAGGTCGCGATCACCGTGCCGTTCATCGTGCTCGGCGCGGTGATCGCTGGCGGCGACTGGGGGCGGGGCACGATCAGGACCGCGCTGCTGGCCGGGCCGAGCCGGGCCCGCACGTTCGCCGGGCAGGCGGCGGCCATCCTGATCGCCTGCGCCATCAGCGTGGTGCTGAGCTTCGCCGTGGCCGCCGCGGCCAGCGTAGCGATCCGCGCGTACACCGGCCCGCTGGCGCCCGGCGCGGCCGGCAACGACGCGTTCCCGCCCTGGATCGTGACCGCCGAATCGGTGGGTGCGGGCCTGCTCATCGCCACGGCTTACGGGGCGCTGGGCATCGCGCTGGGCACCCTGTGCCGCAGCGCTGCGGGCGGTGTCGCCGCCGCGCTGGCGTGGTACTTCCTGGTCGACGTCGATCTTTCCGACCTGAGCATCAGCGCCGGGCCGGTGGTCCAGCACATCTACAACGCCTTTCCCGAGGCCAGCGTGACCACCCTGTCCTTCATGTTCGGCTCGTCCGGCGGGGGCGCCAGCTCGGCCACCTACCAGCCGGTCGCTCATCATGCCGCGGTCGCGATCATGCTCGGCTACACCGCGGTCTTCCTCGGCGTGGCCCTGGTCCTGGTGCGGCGGCGCGATATCGTCAGCGCCGGGACCGCCCGCCTGCCCTGGCCGCTATCCCCGCGGCAGGGCGCCACAGCCATCGGCCAGCAGGCCTTCCGGCGCAGTGGTCCCGGCGCGGGCGTGCTGGCCTCAGCCCGCGCGGAGCTGCTGGTCATGGGCCGGTGGCCGGCCATGCGTGCCCTGGTCCTGGTGCTGCCCGCGGTCACGCTGTTTGACGGCTACATAGAGCCGTACGCGCTGTACTGGGCCGGCACCACGTCGGTGTCCGGGAACGCGCCGTCCCAGGTGCTGCCGGCCCTGCTGCCCGGCCAGTACGTCCCGGCCGTGCTCAACAGCGTCGGATTCGACTACACCCTGCCCGGCACGGCCGCGTTCTTCCTCATCGGCGCGCTGGCCGCCGGGACCGCCTGGGCCAGCGGCACCATCAGGACCTCCCTGCTGCAGGCCCCCGCCAGGATCAGCACCGCGCTGGGCCAGGCGCTGGCCGTCACCGTTGCCCTGGTCACCAGCGTGATCCTGACCTTCGCGGTGGCTGGCGTGTCCACCCTGCTCGCCGCGCTGACGATAACCGGGTCGGTGTCCCCGGCGGCGGGCCCGCTGCCCGGCGCGGGACGGCTGGCTGCCGCGTTCGGCATCGCGGTCCTGGTCAGCCTGGCCTGGGGCGCAGCAGGCTGGACCGCCGGCACCGTGCTCAACAGCGCCGCCGCCGCGTTCGCCGCCATCCTGCTGTGGACCACGATCGTGCAAGGGCAGCTGAACTACTACGCCACCTTGATGCCCAAGGCCGTACGCGCTGTCTACGACCTGCTGCCCGACGCCGCCACCAACACTCTCGCGCTCATAGACGGGCAGATCAGCTGGAACGGCCTGTACAGCCTCGGCCAGGTCACACCGCTGCTCGCCGTCGTCACCCTCGCCGCCTACGCCCTGGCCTTCTTCTCGCTCCCGGTCATCCTGACCCGGAGGCGCGAGATCCTCTGACCCTGGGCACCTGCGGCGGTAGCGCCACCGGCGGGCTCATGGACCCGACGTTCCCGCGGAACCGGCCAGTCAACAAAGAACAGCCCAGGTCACAGTGAAGGCCGCTACCGGCCTCAGTAGACCCATCAGGGGGTGCCGCATCTATGACGTTGGGGGCGGTCGCGGGGCGAGGCGCTTGGAGGCGGGGGCGGGGGCGGATGGGGTGGGTGGGGCCGCGCGGGGCACGGGGCGGGTGGGGCGCGTGACACATGTCTGGCTTCGTGGACGCCTGCGGCAAGCGGCTATTGCTTGACGGCGGTCAGGTAGGCGACGGCCCGGCGTTCTAGGCCCGTGCCGGTCTCTACGAGCGGCCTCAGGTGCCGGGTGAACTCGGCGGCTTCCTCTGGACTGAGGGTCTGGTCCAGGACTTCCCCGAACGGCGGGACCAGCGGGTTGCCTGACGAGCGGATGAATCGTTCCCAGGGCACGGGTACCTTGCGGCGCTTGACGCTGACTCGTAGTTCGAGACCGATTTCGGGGAATCCGGCGTCCTGGGCATGCTTTACCAGGTCACGGTCGTCGAAGTCGATCATCGGATCAACGCCTCGCGGCTGGAGAGACTCGTAGAGCGCCCGGACCTTGGCCGCCAGAGCGCTGACCGGGGTGACGTCGTAGCCGGAGAACAGGTCAGGATCGGCGAGGGACATCAGCACGTTGATGGGCTCGAACAGGCTCATCCGCCCGCCGGGCTTGAGCACCCGGTAGAACTCGCGCATCGCCTGCGCCTTGTCCTTCACGTAGATCAGCACCGACCTGGTGGTGACCACGTCCACGGATGCCTCGGTCACGCCGGCCAGGTCATCGGCCGGGGCCAGCAGGAACTGGCACTGGCCAAGCAGGCCTTCGGCGCTGGCCGCGGCCCGGCAGTGATCAAGCAGGTCCTGGGAGATATCAGAGAAGATCACGTGCCCTGACGGGCCGAGCCGGTCCAGGGCCCCGAAGGCGATGAGGCCATCACCGGTCCCCACATCAAGCAATGTCTGGCCCGGGGCCAGATGCGCCTTATCCAGCACCGTGTCCCGTACCGGGTACAGGAACTCGGCGAGATCCTTTTCCCGCTGACGAGCATCGCCGCCGAATCGTACCTCGAGCAGCCAACGATGCCAGCGGTCAGGGCCGTCCGTCATGCTCCTATTCTGCTCGTGCCATCTACCCGTCTACCCGGCTGACCGGCGCTCTCATGGCGGGTGATGCATAACTGATGCGTCAGTGAGACGCCGCGTCGCCACCATGGCCTTACCGAGCCATCGCAACGAGCGGCGGCCAAGGGAACCGCGGCGGCCGATCCTGCCGGGCACGCTGCGCCCCCGTCCCGAAGGGAGCCACTCGTGGCCGTCCTTATTGAATCAGTTTTCCCGGCCGCTATCACGATCGAGGTGATCGACGCCGTCACGGACGAGATGGGCGTTGACGCCCAGCTGCCAGCTGGCGCGATCCTGCACGTCCACTACGAGAAGGACGGGCGCGTGCACGGCGTCGATGTGTGGGAGTCGGCTGAGTACTTCCAGACATTCGCGGAGTCCACCCTGCAACCGGCCATGGGCAAGGTGGCCGCGGCGCACGGCGTCGACCTGTCACAAGCAGGCGAGCCCGAGATGACGGTAACCGAAGTTCACCGGCTTGTTCGCTAGCCGCTCCGCCGCAGCCGCGGGAGCCCACCGGTACCAGAGAGGAAACCGAAAATGAGTAATGTCCAGCAGATGCAAGATCTGTACGAGGCTTTCGGCCGCGGCGAAATTCCCGCCGTGCTCGGCGCGATGGATCCCGGCATCGAATGGCGCCAAGCGGAAGGCCATCCATTCCAACCCAGCGGCACGCCCTTTCTGGGGCCGGACGCGATCCTGCAGAACGTGTTCTCCAGGCTCGGAACGGAATGGGATGGCTTCACCGTGACGCCCAAGGAGTTCCACGACGCGGGCCCGGTGGTCGTGGTCGAAGCGCGCTACACAGGGACGCACAAGGAGACCGGCAAGAGCCTCGACGCCCAGGTTTGCCACATGTGGAAGATAAGCGACGGCAAGATCACCAGCTTCCAGCAGTACACGGACACCGGCCAGTGGCAGGACGCGGTTGACGCAGGTTAGCTGAGCATTCCGCCGGGTTCACGCACTCCACCCTCCGCCTTCGAACACGGATCTGGTCGCATACGTGCTGATAAGGTCAGGGTGGGGTGGGGTGAGCACAAATGCCGGTTGACGTCGCGTTCGTGCGCGTGCTGGGACCGATTCAGGTCGTCACCACCTCGGGGCTGGCGCTCGATCTGCCCAGCGCGAGCCAGCGCCGGCTGCTGGCCCGGCTGGCCGTGGACGCCCCGCGGGCGCTGCGGGTGGACCTGCTCTGTGACGTGCTCGCGGTCTCGCCGGGGGCGTTGCGGACGATCTTGTCGCGACTGCGCAAGGGTTTCGGTGACACCATCGTCGTGGCGTCGCAAGGTCGGTACCGTCTCGCCGCTCCCGTCGACGCGGCCCTGTTCATCACCTTGCTGNNCCGAGGACTGGGCCGAACCCGAGGCGGCCCGGCTGGCTGAATTGCACGCGTCGGCGGTCGAGGACCACGCCGTCGAGCTGATCGTCGCGCGGCGATGGGCGGAGGCGATCGCGGAGCTCAAGGCGCACGTCTCGGTGCATCCCTTGCGGGACAGGCCGTGGGGACTGCTGGTCCAGGCGCTCGGCGGCGACGGGCGCCGGGCCGACGCGCTGGCCGCGTTCGGGGTGCAGCGGCGGTGCTCTACGGGCGTTGCCAGGATGGGCCCGCCGTGCCGCTGGAGCCATTCCGGTCGCTGATCGGGCACCTGGTCGAGCACGCGCCGGCGGACGTGTTGCGGGCGCACGTCAGCCGCTGCGGAGGGCACCTGGTCCGGATCGCACCACGCCTGGCCGACCGCGTCGAACTGTCCGGCGCTTCGGTCAGCGACGAAGCCACCGACCGGCACTTGCTGTTCGAG
>PLIQ01000167.1 GCA_003140115.1 Actinomycetota bacterium
CGCAGCATGGCCACCACCTCGCGGCCGATCGCGCAGGCCAGCGGGTTCCCGCCGAACGTGGACCCGTGCTGCCCGGGCTCCAGCACGCCCAGCACCGGCCAGCTGGACACCATCGCGGACACCGGCACGATCCCGCCGCCCAGCGCCTTGCCCAGCAGGTACGCGTCCGGCACCACGCCGTCGGCCGAGCAGGCGAACGTGTGACCGGTCCGCCCCAGCCCGGACTGGATCTCGTCCGCGATCATCAAGACGCCGTGCGCGGTGCACAGCTCGCGCAGCCCGGCCAGGAAGCCGGCCGGCGGCACGACCACCCCGGCCTCGCCCTGGATGGGCTCGACCAGGACCGCGACCACCCGATCGTCAAGCGCCGCGGCCACCGCGTCCAGGTCGCCGTAGGGCACGACGCGGAACCCCGGCGTGAACGGCCCGAAGTCATCGCGGGCGTCAGGATCGGTAGAGAAGCTGATGATCGTGGTGGTGCGCCCGTGGAAGTTCCCGTCGAACGCGATGATCACGGCCTGGTCGGCGGGCACCCCCTTGACCCGGTACCCCCACTTGCGGGAGACCTTGATCGCGGTCTCGACCGCCTCGGCGCCGGTGTTCATCGGCAGCACCACGTCCATGCCCGCCAGCTCGGCCAGCTCGGCGCAGAACGGCCCGAACTGGTCGTGGTCGAACGCCCGGCTCACCAGCGTCAGCCGCTCGAGCTGGCTCATGGCGGCGGCGATCAGCCGCGGGTGCCGGTGACCGAAGTTCAGCGCCGAGTACGCGGCGAGCATGTCCAGGTAGCGGCGTCCTTCGACGTCGGTCACCCAGGCGCCCTCGGCCTCGTCGACGACGACGGGCAGCGGGTGGTAGTTGTGCGCCGCGTGCTCGTGGCTGAGTCGCGTCAGCTCGGTCGCGCGGCCCGTCATCGTCTCGGTCATGGTGATGGCTCCCTTAGCCGCGCAGTTCCAGCGTGCAGCACTTGGGGCCGCCGCCGCTCTTGAGGATCTCGGACATGTCGACGCCGATGGGCTCGAAGCCGCGCTCACGGAGCTGGCCGGCCAGACTCCGCGCCTGGACCGGGAGCACGACGTGCTGCCCGTCGCTGACCGCGTTCAGTCCCAGCACCTCGGCATCTTCGTCCTTGGCCTCGATCAGCTCGGCGAACTGTGCCGCGATCGCCGCCCGTCCCGCGTCGTCGAACGCCGGCGGGTAGTACATGGCGGTGTCCGGGTCGAGCACGCACAGCGCGGTGTCCAGGTGGTAGAAGCGCGGGTCGACCAGCCGCAGGCTCACCACCGGCAGCCCGAACACCTCAGCCAGCTCCGTCCCGGCCGCCTCGTCGCTGCGGAAGCCATGGCCGGCCAGCAGCACTCGCCCGGTGAACACGAAGTCGCCCTCGCCCTCGTTGACCTGCCGCGGGACCCGGACCCGCGGATAACCGCGGTCGCGGAACCACTGCAGGTACGCGCCGGCCTCCCCGGCCCGCTGCGGATGCCGGAACCGCACCCCGAGCACCGTCCCGCCCACCACCGTCGCCCCGTTGGCCGCGAACACCATGTCCGGCAGCCCCGGCACCGGCTCGATGATGCGCACGTCGTGGCCAAGGTCGAGGTATATCTGCCGTAGTTCGGCCCACTGCCGCATCGCGGTCGCCGCGTCGGTCGGCTCGCCCGGCCGCATCCACGGGTTGATCGCGTACGTGACCGCGAAGTGCTCCGGCGGGCACATCAAGTACCGCCGCGGCGTAGCCGTCCTGCTCGCGGAGCCCCCCCGGCTGATCATGAGCCCAGGGTAGGGGGTCGGCCCTAACGGAATACATACGCCGATCATGCGTGTCGCTGGCGAATCATTGCGTAAAACCGCGCTCCAGCGGCGATTTCAGACGTATCCCTCGCAGTTTGATTCCCGCGCGCGAAGCGCTCCCGGGCGGCCCCAGCCCCCGCACCGGCGTCCTGCTCCATGATCACGAAGGAATTTGTACCGCTATCCGTACCGGATCCTTCGTGATCATGGAAAACCTCGCCTGGGAGGCTCCGCCACGCCGCGACGCGGAAACGCTGGGTCAGCGCTTGCGGGCCACCCCGCAGTACGCTGCTGGCTCGTCCGGTGCCGCGCCGCCGGGCGCGTCCGGCTTCCACTGCGGGCACGGCACCACGCCGGGCTCGATCAGGTCCAGCCCGTCGAAGAAGCTGGCCAGCTGGTCCGGCCGGCGCAGGTGATAGGGCACCGGCACGGCGTCGTTGTACCGCTGCTGCGCGTCGTCGGCCGGCCCGGTCCCGGCCACGCCGTCCGCGATGGCCAGGTAGCTGCCCGGCGGCAGCGCGTCCATCAACTGGCTGGTGATCGAGCGGGCCGCCCCGTGGTCGTCGATGTGGCCCAGCGCGCCGAGCATGATCAGCGCCACCGGCTGCTTCAGATCCAGGGTGCGCGCCGAGCCGGCCAGCACCGCGGCCACATCGCGCAGGTCGGCGTCCACGTAGCTGACCGTGCCCTCCGGCGTGCTGGCCAGCATCGGGCTCTGCAGCAGGGTCCGGGCGTGGACCAGGACGGCCGGGTCGTTGTCCGCGTAGACGATCCCGGTGTCCGGCGCGATCCGCTGCGCGATCTCGTGGGTGTTGCCCCCGGCGGGCAGGCCCGCGCCGACGTCGAGGAACTGCCGGATCCCCGCCGGCCCAGCCAGGAACCGCACCGCCCGGACCAGGAACGCCCGCTCGGCCCGCGCGGTCTGGGCCAGGTGCGGGAACTCCCGGCTCAGCTCCTCGCCCGCGGCCCGGTCGGCGGCGAAGTAGTCCCGCCCGCCCAGCCAGTAGTTCCACACCCGCGCCAGATGCGCCGTGCTCACGTCGAGCCCCGGCGGCGGCGGCCCCCCCGGGTCGCGCCCGGCCGACCCCGGACCGGCCGCGCCAGGCGCGCCAGGCCCGGCGGCGGGGTGACCGGCGCCGGGGCGCGAGCCGGGAACCGTGGCGGTGAACCCGTGTCGGGGGGCACGTCTGCGGAACATTCCTCGTATTGTGCCGAACGTCCCCGGTGCCCGTGATGCCGTTCCGCGAGGAACCAGCTCAGCGGCCCAGCACTACGCTCAGGAGCCCAGCGCCGCGAGCCGCGCCGCCGCGGCCGCCACCCGCTCGTCGGTGACGGTCAGCGCCGCCCGCACGTGCCGCGCTCCGCCGGGACCGTACACCGAGCCCGGCGTGACCAGGATGCCGCACTGCGCGGCCAGCAGCTCGGCCGCCGACCAGCCGTCGTGGTCCGGGTGCGTCAGCCACAGGTACAACCCGGCCTCCGAGTGATCCACCGTCCACCCGGCCCGCGTGAACGCCGCCCACAGCACCGAACGCCGGGCCGCGTACCGCTCCCGCTGCACCACCGCGTGCGCGTCGTCGTCGAGCGCCGCGGTCATCGCGCCCTGCACCGGCCCCGGCATCAGCATCCCGGCCTGCTTGCGAATGGCCAGCAACTCCGCGACCAGCGCCGGGTCGCCGGTCACGAACCCGGCCCGGTACCCGGCCAGGTTCGACCGCTTGGACAGCGAGTGGACGGCCAGCACCCCGTCGTGCGACCCGCCGCACACGGACGGGTGCAGCACCGAGACCGGCGAGGCGTCCCAGCCCAGCGTGATGTAACACTCGTCGGAGGCCACCACCACCCCGTGCTCACGCGCCCATTCGACCACCTCGCGCAGCTCCGAAACCGGCAGCACCCGCCCGGTCGGGTTGGACGGCGAGTTCACCCACACCAGCCGCACCCGCTCCAGGCCCGCGGAAGCCGGCCCAAGAGAAGCCGGCCCGAGCGCAGCCACGCTGTCCGAGGCCACCGCGGAAATCCCGGCCAGCCGCGCCCCGGTGTCGTAGGTGGGGTAGGCCAGCTCCGGGTAGACCATCACGTCGCCCGGCCCCAGGCCGAGCATGACCGGCAGCCAGGCGATGAACTCCTTGGTGCCGATGACCGGCAGCACGTCATCGGGTGAGACGGAGACCGCGACCGAACGAGCCAGCCAGCCGGCCGCCGCGGCCCGCAGGCGCGGGGTACCCCAGGCCGCCGGGTACCCGGGCGCGTTCGAGGCCTGCGCCAGCGCGGCGCGGATCACGTCGGGCACCGGGTCGACGGGCGTGCCCATGGACAGGTCCACCGCGCCGTCCGGGTGCAGCCCGGCCTTCTCACCGAGCGGCGCGATCCGGTCCCAGGTGAACTCGGGCAGCCGTCCGGCGAGCGTCACTCCTCGGCTTGCGGAGGCAGCGCCGCTACCACCGGGTGGTCCCGGCCGATCTTGCCGGCCTTCGAAGCGCCGCCGGGGGAGCCGAGGTCAGCGAAGAAGTCGACGTTGACCTTGTAGTACTCCTTCCACTGCTCGGGCACGTCGTCCTCGTAGTAGATCGCTTCGACCGGGCAGACGGGCTCGCACGCGCCGCAGTCCACGCACTCGTCAGGGTGGATGTACAGCATGCGCTCGCCCTCGTAGATGCAGTCAACGGGGCATTCCTCGATGCATGCCTTGTCGAGCACATCAACGCAGGGCTGCGCGATGATGTAGGTCACGGGTGGGCTCCTTCGTGGTTCTGGTCCCTGCTGGTAACACAGTATGGCGGCTGTGCGGCTGGTGCCGACCCAGTGTCACTTCACTGGGCCGTTTCAGTGGGCCCCTTCACTGTGCCCCTTCACTGTGCCACTTCACTGGGCCGCGACAACGCTATCGCGCGCCTGGCTCGTGGCCGGGGTCAGCTTTGCGGCCCGCTGCCAGCCCATACTGCCATTGGCCGCATTCCACACGTAGCCGGCGTACCGGATCTGTCTGATCCCGTACTGCTGAGCGTGCGCCACCAGCCAGCCGGCCACCGTCCAGGCCCCGTCCCGCGGCACGTGCACGACCGCCACACTGCTCTTCTTCTTCTTTTTGTCCGAACGGTCCGTGGTCACCCTGACCTGCACCGCGTCCTTGCCTCCCAGCCCGAACGTCTGGTTCAGCTGCCGCAGCGCCCCGGCCAGGTCCGCCTTGCCCGCCGGGGTGTACCAGCAGGACACCGCGGCCGGCGAACTGCCGGTGAAGTACCCGGCCAGCAGCGTGGCCACGCCGACCCACTGCTCGTAGGCGAGCCCGTCCGCGCTGTGCTGGACGTCCTGGGCCGCCTGGTCGACCGGCATCTTCGTGTAGCCGGGCACCCGGACCAGCGCGGCGAAGAACCTGGTCGTGGCGTAGACCGGGTTCTCGATCTCCGCGGTGGTGCCCCAGCCCTGCGACGGGCGCTGCTGGAACACCCCGACCGAGTCGCGGTCGCCGTAGTCCAGGTTCTGCAGCTGCGACTCCTGCAGGGCGGCGGCCAGGGCGATGGTGACCGCCTGCCGGGGCAGCCGGTGCCGCACCGCGACGCCCGCGATGGTGGCGGCTATGCCCGCCTGACCGACCCCGAGCGGGATCGCCGCGACCCCGGTTCCGGCCTGGCAGCCGGGCGGCGGCGGCGGGGCCGCGGGGGTGACGCTGTGCCCCGGCCCGCCGAACACCAGGTATCCGATCGCCGCCAGCAGCAGGACCAGCGCGGACCCGATGACGGGAACGGCCAGCGGCCGGCGTGAAGGGGGCGGCACACCATCAGACGGTACCGCTAAGCTCGCCCAACATGAGCGATGCTGTACCAGACCCCCTCGTGACGGTCCTCGAGTCCCCGCTGCCCGAGGTCATCGACGAGCTGTGGGAGCGCCGCGCGGAGTTGTCCCCGGCCGACGAGCAGGCCCGCGCGGTGGTGGTCGGCGCGGTGGACGCGATCGACGCCGGCCAGGCCCGGGTGGCGGTCGTCGACCCGGTCACCGACCGGGTCGTCGTGGACGAGCGGGCCAAGCGGGCCATCCTGCTGGCCTTCCGGGTGCTCCCGATGGCCCGGTCCCAGGTGGGCGACTTCCGCTACGACGACCGGGTGCCGCTGACCACGCGGCTGGACGGCGTGCGGGCCCTGCCCGGGTCCATCGTGCGCTGGGGCGCGTACGTCGCGCCGGGCGCGGTGCTGATGCCGTCGTTCGTCAACATCGGCGCCTACGTGGACACCGGCACGATGGTGGACACCTGGGCGACGGTCGGCTCGGGCGCCCAGATCGGCAAGAACGTCCACCTGTCGGGCGGGGTGGGGATCGGCGGCGTGCTCGAGCCGCCGAACGCGGTGCCGGTGGTGATCGAGGACGAGGCGATGATCGGATCGCGCTGCATGGTCGTCGGCGGGGCCCGGGTGCGCCAGGGCGCCACGCTCGGGGCGGGCGCCATCCTCACCCCCACCACGCACGTCATCGACACCGAGACCGGCGTCGAGCTGCCCCTGGGCGAGGCGCCGGCCTGGTCGGTCTGCGTGGGCGGGACCCGTCCGCGGACCTTCCCCGGCGGCACCTTCGGCCTGCCCTGCCTGCTCGTCCTCAAGCGGCTGCCCGAAGGCGCCCGGCACGACAAATCGGCCCTGAACCGGATCCTGCGCGACCACGGAGTCGACGCCTGACGCGCGCGGCCCGCGGGGGGCCTTTTGGCCTCTCCGGCCGCGCGCTACTACGGTGAGCACCATGAGCGGGCAACCGGGGGGTCCGGGGGGTCGCCCCCCCGAGAGGCAGAGCAGAGTATGAGCAGTAATTCCGAGCCGCCGCACCGGCGGATCCGTCGCCAGGGCCCCGTCACGCTGCGCGGCGACCAGATACCGGCGACCACCACCGACCAGCGGCTGCTGGACCGGCGGGGCCCGGCCGACTGGGTGCACACCGATCCCTGGCGGGTGCTGCGGATCCAGGCCGAGTTCGTCGAGGGGTTCGGCCTGATGGCCGAGCTCGGGCCCGCGGTCTCGATCTTCGGCTCGGCCCGCACCCGGCGCGGCAGCCACGCGTACCTGACCGCTGAAGCTATCGCCGCCGGCCTGGTCAAGGTCGGCTACGCGGTGATCACCGGGGGCGGCCCGGGGATCATGGAGGCGGCGAACAAGGGCGCGGTCGAGGGTGGCGGTGACTCGGTCGGCCTGGGCATCGAGCTGGCCACCGAGATGGGCCTGAACGACTACGTCGAAATGGGCCTGGAGTTCCGCTACTTCTTCGTCCGCAAGACCTGCTTCATCAAGTACTCCCAGGCCTTCGTGGTCCTGCCCGGCGGCTTCGGCACCATGGACGAGCTGTTCGAGGCGCTGACCCTGGTCGCCACCGGCAAGATCACCAAGTTCCCCATCGTGCTCGTCGGCCGGGCGTACTGGTCCGGCCTGCTCGGCTGGCTCCAGGACACCATGCTGGCCGAGGCCAACATCGGGCACGCGGAGTTTGGCCTGATCAGCGTGGCCGACGAGCCCCACGAGGTGGTCGAGATCATCCGCGAGGCCCACGCCGGCCAGGCTCCCGGCGGCTAAGCCCGGCAGCTGACGCGACATCGCGCACCGGGCGTGGCACCATGCATATGTGCCTGTGCTCATGATCGTGGTCGCCGTCGCCATCCTCGTCGGCGTGTTCTTCGTCGCCACCGGGCGCGGCGGCGAACTGGCCTACGAGCACGCCGACCACGCGCCGCTGGACCTCGGCCCGGTGTCCGCCGCCGACGTCGCCCTGCTGCGCCCGCCCACGGCCCTGTGGGGCTACAACATGCAGGTAACCGACGAGGCGCTGGAGCAGATCGCCCAGGCCGTCCGCGACCGCGACGTCACGATCGCCTTCCTGCAGCAGCGGCTCGCGGACCTGGCCACGCAGGCCCGCCCCGGGCTCCAGCCCGCCGAGCCGCCCCTGGTCCACCGCGCCCAGCACGCGCGTTCCGCGGAGTCCGGCGACCCGGCCAGCCTGGAACGCCCGGCCAGCCCAGAACGCTCGCCCAGCCTAGAACGCCCGGCCGACCTGCCCGGCCAGGACGATCACGCTGACGCCCGGCCCGCCGACGACGCGCTCGACGCCGATAGCGCGCTTGCCGCCGAGGAACAGGCCCGGTGACGGACCAGGGTCCGGTCCCCGGCCCGGACGGCCAGCTGCGCTGCCCGTGGGGCCTGAGCGCGCCGGAGTACCTGGCCTACCACGACCAGGAGTGGGGCCGGCCGGTCCGCGGCGACACGAAGATCTTCGAGCGGCTGTCCCTGGAGGGCTTCCAGTCCGGGCTGTCCTGGCTCACGATCCTGCGCAAGCGAGAGAACTTCCGCGCCGCCTTCGCCGGCTTCGACCTGGCCGCGGTGGCGGCCTTCGGCGAGGCTGACGTGGCGCGCCTGCTCGCCGATGCTGGCATCGTGCGGAACCGCGCCAAGATCAACGCCGTGATCGTCAACGCGCGGGCCGCGCTCGGCCTGCCCGACGGGCTGAGCGCGCTGGTCTGGAAATACGCGGGGGAGCCCGCCGCCGCGCCGCGGACCCTGGCTGACGTGCCCGCCACCACCCCGGCGTCCAAGGCACTCAGCGCCGAACTGAAGCGCCATGGCTTCACCTTCACCGGTCCGGTGACCGCCTACGCCACGATGCAGGCCTGCGGCATCGTCAACGATCACCTGGCCGGCTGCTTCGCCCGAGAGCCGTAGGGCCGCGTAGGCCTTATCCTGCACGGCATGAGCACGGACGAACCCCCTGCGGAGCCCGACGTCGCCAGGCTCTTCGCCCCCGTGGCGGTGGAAGAGACCTTCGCGGGCGTGCTGACCGAGGCGGCCGGCCTCCTGGACCAGATCGATGACCCGGTGGACGCGGAACTGTGGGGCTCGGACCTGATCGGCGCGCTGGCCGCCTCGGCCGCGGGCCAGGCCTCCCTGATGCAGACCCTGACCCGGTCGCTGGTGCCCGCCGCGGAGGCTGCCTGCACCCCGGAGTCCCTGGCGCTGCTGCGGGTCCTGGCCGCGCTCGGCTCGCCTGGCTTGCGGACCGCCGCCGGCCAGGCCGCCGCCCGGGTGTCGGCCCGCGGCGTGGCCGACCCGCCCTGGGCCGCCGCGCTCGGGACCCCCCGGGTCGGTGACTGCTGGCACTACGCCGACGTCAGCGGCCGCCAGGAGTCGCTGACCATGACCTTCTCCTACGGCGACCGGCAGCACGCGGTGTCCGTGCTGATCGACCACGGGCGCGGCGGAAAGATCAAGGACGCCTGGGTGGCCCAGGCCGCCGGGCTGCGCGCGGAAACCGAGCAGGCGGCGCAGGACCACCCGCTGGTGGTGTTCGAGATGCTCGGCCCCGCCGACGCCGGCCGCACCCTGGCCCGCGCCATCGGCGCGGGCGAGTGCCCGGAGCAGCCCGATCAGGTCGACGACGTGGTGGCCCACCGGGCCCTGCTGCACGCCCGCCTGGAGCTCCTGTCCCGCTAGCGGGCTACGGGGTGAGCGCCAGGGTCGCGCCGCCCGCGTCGAGCAGCCGGTGCAGGCCCACCGCGCCGGGCAGCCGGGCCAGTTCGCCCCGGACCCTGGCGCACGGCCCGCCCGGCCCGGCCAGGACCGTCCCGTCGGCCTGGACCGCGACGAGATCGCCGTCGTGCCGCAGCAGTACCGGGCCGTCGCGCCCGGCCGAGATCGCCACCCGGCCGGCCCGCAGGCCGTCGAGTACGTCGCCCGGCTCGCGGCCCGCGCACTCGACCCAGGTGGTCGGGCAGCCCAGCGGGGCGTCCGACCCGGGCCGGTGCCAGTCGCTGCCGCCGACCGGGATCGCCCCGGCGTCCCAGGCCAGCCACCACGCGAACGGGGTGGTCCAGCGCTTGTCGAGCCAGCTCCAGTGCCACACCTCGGCCAGCGGCGGGCGGCGAGCCATCGGGTGCGTCCAGCTGACCGGCCCGGCGAACGGGTGGTTGACCGAGAGCAGCCCGCCCCGGGCCTGCGTCGCGTCCAGCCAGTCGTCCGCTGGGCGGCGGAAGTCAATCCAGCCGACATCGCCCAGCGCGCCGGCGTGCCCCCCGTCGGTCGTCACCTCCTGCCCGGGCAGCAGCGTGATCCCGTACCGCCGGGCCGCGCCGGCCAGCTCCGCGTGGTGGCTGACCGTGTTGTGGTCGGTGACCGCCAGGAAGTCCAGCCCGCGCTCGACCGCCAGGACGGCCAGCTCGGGGACGGTCAGCACGCCGTCGGAGTGCACGGTGTGCGCGTGCAGGTCGCCCGCGAGCCACCGCCTGCCAGATCCGGCCGGCAGCTCCCGTCGCGCCGGGCGCTCGGCTGGCACCGGCGGCGCCGGGACCGCGGCCGGCAGCAGTCCCGCGCCGCGGCCCGTGGTCTGCACCGTGACCCGGTAGGGGACGCCGTCCGGCGGGACGCGGTGTACGCCGATCATCACCTGCCACAGCCCGGCCTCGAGCTCGCCCGGCAGGTACCCGGGGGTGGCCGCCTCCCCGGTGATGGCGAACCAGCCGCGCGCACCCCCCGACCAGCCCCGGAACCCGCCCGGTCCGAGACATCCCAGGTCGAGCACGGTCCCGTCGTCCGGCGCGTACTCCAGCTCGACCCGCAGCCCGGCCGTTCCCGGCGCCACCTCGGCCGGCAGGTAGTGCCACGGCGACTCGAACCGGTGCTCCAGTGTCCAGCGTCCCTCGTGTACCGTCTGCCGCGAACCGTCTGCCATGGGCAGATCGTAAGTCCGCTCACGTGGTGGCGGCGTAACCGCCGTCGATGACGATCGTCTCGCCGGTGACGAACGGGTTGGCGGCGACCAGCGAGTAGATCGTCTCGGCCACGTCTTCCGCGGTCACGTTCCGCTTCATCGGGGTCCAGGTGGCCCGGCGCTCCATCAGCCGGTCGTAGTCCTCGCCGAGCGTGCGCTGCATCCACTCCCCGGCGATCCAGCCCGGCGCGACCGCGTTGACCCGGACCTCGGGCGCCAGCACCCGGGACAGCGTCCGGGTCAGGCTGACCACGGCCGCCTTGCTGGCCGCGTAGGCCAGCGGCTGCGGGCCAGGGCGCAGCCCGACGATCGAGGCCACGTTCACCACGCTCCCGCGTGCGGCCCGTAGCCGCTCCGCGCAGGCCCGGGTGACCTGGAACAGCCCGCGGACGTTGACCGCGAACACCCGGTCCCACTCGGCTAGGTCGACGCCGTCCAGGTCGTCGGGCGGGGTCGAGCTGGTCAGGCCCGCGTTGTTCACCAGCACGTCCAGCCGGCCGTACGCGTCGCCCGCCGCCGCTACTATCGCCGCCACCGCGGCGTCGTCGCTGACGTCACCGCGCAACGCCAGCGGCCGGCCGCCCAGGGCCTCCAGCTCGGCCAGGGTACGCCGGGCGTTGTCCTCCGAACGCCGGTAGTTGATCGCCACGTCATAACCGGCCCGGGCCAGCCGTAGCGCCGCGGCCCGGCCGATGCCGCTCGCCGACCCAGTCACCAGCGCCGCCGGCCTGTCCTCCGCCATCCCCGCAGCCTAGCGACCCGCTCAGCGCGCCGGCGCCGGCCCCGGTCGGCTCAGCGCGGCAGCGCGGGTGCCGGCCCGACCGCGTCGGCGGGCCCGGCGAGCAGCCAGTCGGCGCCGTCCAGCCGGACGGACCGGGCGTACGGGTCGTGCCCGCCCCCGTCAGGCCGGACCGAGCGCCGGGCCAGCCGGGCGCTGACGAACTCGCCCGGGCCGGGACGCGGCAGGTCCAGGGCCGAGGCGAGCCGCTGGTCGCTGGCGTAGTCGCCGAAGATCACGATGCCCTCGGCCCGCAGCTGGTCCCGCGCGCCGCCGCCGTCCCGCACCCGCTTCATGTAGTCGTCCTGCATGGCCACCGTGGCCACCACCGTCCGGCTGACCCTCATCCGCTGCGCCCGCCGGAACAGCTCGTTCACCCGCTGCTGCCCCGAGGACAAAGCGAAGATCGCCGCCACGTCCCGTTCCGGTAGCCTGATCAGCGCGTTCTCCTGCAGCGCGGCCCGGTGATGCAGCCAGCAGACCGCGGCCCGGCCGCGGTCGTTGAGGGCGCGCTTGCCGTCCCGGTTGCCCGCCGGGCTCAGGTGCCCGGAGACCGTCCGGACCAGGCCCGCCGACCAGGTGCCGTCCTCGTCGCTGGCCAGCACGAGAAGCATGAGCTGCCCGTCGGCCACGGGCGGGATCATCCAGCCGCCCAGCCGGAGGGAGAACTTGC
>PLIQ01000518.1 GCA_003140115.1 Actinomycetota bacterium
TGCCGGTTCGACTTCGACAACCCCGACTACCGGTAAGGGCAGCGCAGCGCCATTGATGTGCTGCCCTAGCAGGCGGCGGCGATGCGGCGTGTCCGGCGCTGGCCGATGAAGCCCACCCCGGTCAGTACCGCCCCGAACGCGATCGTCAGCAGCCACGGCGCGGGGCTCGCGGGCGGGTGCGGCGCGGTGCCGCCGAAACCGGTGTTGGCTCCGCCCCACGGCATCGGCTCGCGGCTTCAGTCCGGTCGCAGCGGTGCCGTTCAGAACGACGCCCGGGGGCGGTGCCCGACGATGATCGTCTTGAGCCACGGTCGCCCCCCAACCCGCCGCGCAGCGCCACGGCTCACGGGCGCAAGCAGAGCACACAACCCCCCGGCCTCAACCGAAATGACCGATTAGTGACCTACGTTCGGGCGAGCGGACCTGGCAGATCCCTGCGGTTGCCCTGATCTGGAGCGGCGAGTCAGGGTATCGCCAGCTCACACTGCCGGTCACTTGAGGAATGCCCTGCAGACGCGGTTGGGCTGGCGGGTTGGGGGAAGACGACGCTCACGGACAGGCCGCCATCGGGCCCGGGGTGAGCGGTGATGGTGGCGTCGTGTGCGGTCGCGATGGCCCGGACGATGGACAGTCCCAGCCCGTGCCCGTCCTTGTAGTTTGCCCGACGGGGATCGAGCCGTTGGAAGGGCTGGAAGAGGCGGTCGAGTCCCGCTGGCGGTATGCGTGGTCCGGTGTTCGTTACCGACAGGACGGCCCTGCCGTCCGTCATCTCGGTCGCGACCTGGACCCGGCCGTCGGCCACGTTGTGGCGAACGGCGTTCGTGAGCAGGTTGGCCACGAGCCGTTCGACGAGCAAGGGGTCTCCATCGAGGGGCGCGGGTTCTGTCACCTCGTCGATGTGGATCCCATATCGGCTGGTCTCGGGCTGCAGACGGGCAAGAACCGCGGCGACGGTGGCGGCGAGGTCGACGGGTTCGTGTGTGTTCAGCCCGCTTTCGCTGCTGGCCAGGGTGAGCAGGGCCTCAATCAGGCGGGCCTGCTCATCACTGGAGGCGAGCACCTCCTGGGCGGTGCAACGCCATGCGGCGGTCGTCGTGCCGGGGTCATCGAGCGCGACTTGGAGCAGGGTGCGCTCGGCCGTCAGGGGGGTGCGTAGCTCGTGCGAGGCGTTGGCCACGAAGTGCCGTTGGGCCTCGAAGGCGGCTTCGAGCCGCGCGAAGAGGCTGTCGAGGGTGTCCCCGAGTTCCTTGAGCTCGTCTTGCGGCCCGTCGAGGGCCAGGCGTTCGTGCAGGCTGGTAGACGAGATCCGCCGGGCCGTACGGGTGATGGTCCGGATGGGTCGCAGCATCNNAGGGCGATCCCCGAGTTGACCAGAAGCTGGTGCGAGTCGGCCGCGCGCTGCGCGGCCTGTACGGTCCCGGCCTGGGCCAGCTGATGCACCGACTGGGCCAGCTGATGCACGGACTGGGCCAGCTGATGCTGGTCCTGCGTCAGCTGATGCTGGTCCCGGATCAGCTGCTGGTCCTGCGCCGCAAGCGGACCCCCGGGCAGTCCTCCCAGCCGGCTCTGGTCCTGGGTCAGCTGGTACTGGGCCTGTATCAGCTGCTCCTGGATCAGTTTGAGCTGCCCAGGCAGCGCCGTGGCCAGCGGAGACAGCGGCTGGAGACTCTGGATGGCGACCGGGTGAGGGATCTTGGGCAGGGCCGGCGGCCGGTATTCGGTCGCCCGTTCAAACAGGGCGTAGGTGATCGCGGCCAGCGCGGCGCCGGAGAGCAGGAACAGGGCGCCGTACAGAGCGGTGAGCCGCAGCCGAGCGGTGCGGCGAGGCAATCGCAGCCAAGAGAGCGGTGCGAGCCGAGGGTGCGTAGCGCTCATCACTGGCCTCCGATGCGATAGCCGCGCTCGCGGACGGTCTCGATCATCGGCGGGTCACCGAGCTTGGCGCGCAGCCGGTTGATGGTGGCTTTGACGGTCGTGGTGAACGGGTCGGTCGCCTGGTCCCACACTCGATCGAGCAGTTCCTCCGCTGACACCGGCCGTCCCTCGGCGACGAGCAAGCATTCCAGGACCGCGAACTCCTTCGGGCTGAGCTCCAGGCGTCGTCCGGCGCGCTCTGCGAGTCGTCTTTCTGGGTCCACGGCCAGGTCGCGGTAGCCCAGGTGTNNCTGGCGGCGGTGAGCATCAGCACCCGGCTCTCACATCGCTCGGCAGCAAGGGTGCGGCAGATCTCGTCGCCGTGGGTGCCGGGGAGGTCCCGGTCCAGCACCACTACGTCGTACCGGCTGGCGCCCAGCCGGGCCAGGGCTTCGTCGCCGTCCAGCGCCACATCGACGACCATCCCGTAGCGGCGCAGCCCCGCCGCGACCGCCCTGGCCAGTCGCTCGTGGTCTTCTGCCACCAGCACTCTCATCGCTTCTCCCGCTCAAGCCCTGTCCCCCCTCAACATGCCACGTCGCCGGTCACAGCCAGGTCACAACTGTGACCGGGTTATGACCTCCCGCTTAGTACAACTACCCCCAGCATCGCCTCGACTGGGAGACNNGCGCGGTCGCGATCCTCATCGCGGCGACCGCCCTCGCGCTGGCCGCGTGCAGCGGCCGGTCCAGCACCCCGCAGGTCGCCAGTGTGGGGACCGGCACTAGCGGCGGTCCGGGGAGTGGCAGCGGTACCAGCGCCGGGAGTACCCCCGCCACGCAGCCGGACGACGTGACCTCGTTGCTGAACGAGTGGGCGGCCTGCGAGCGCGGCAACGGCGATCCAGACCAGGCTGACCCGACCGTCGACGCCTCCGGGGTGATCCACATCACCATCCCGCAAGGGGCCCAGCCGACCGGGGACATCCACGAGCTCACCGGTGCGTGCAGCGAGTACCTGGCCAG
>PLIQ01000151.1:0-6328 GCA_003140115.1 Actinomycetota bacterium
GCATCCCGTCGCCAGCGGCGGCCTGTTCCGCCAAGACCCGCTCGGGGTCCTGGCGCCAACCGGTCACCGGTTCGCCGGACTTGACGGCGTACCGACCGCCGTCCTGGCTGAGGAACCGGCCTGACGACGCAGTACCGCGGACGCGCCGGTCCCGGCGACGACGAGCGCGACGGTAGCGGCGGTGGAGAGCATCAGGAACCTCGGCCGGCTCGGTGACCATCATCACCGCCAGGCCGACCGCCAGCAGCAGGAAGATTCCCGTGATCACGGCGATAGCCGGCCGGGGAAGCCCGCGCCTGGCCAGTTCGTCGCTGGTGCCGTTTCTCCAGGAGACAGAACGGTACGGCCGTTTCCCTCATGCTGGAGTTGCGACACATCCGCATGGAAAGGAGAAACGGCCGTGCTGGATACCCTGCCACGATCGGCCGGAGCGCTGAGGCACACCTGATCAGCGCGGCAGCAAGCGCCGACCAGTCCCCGCTCGCGTCGGCGCGCACCGGGCTGGCAGGCTGAAGAGATGCAACCTGAAAGTGCGGACGGCCCGGAGGCTCCCCGGGTGTCGACGGCGCGGACGAAGCTGCTGGTGTCTCTGGCCGCTGGGGCGGCCGGGGGCACGGCCGCTGCGCTAGCCGGCACGGGCCGGGCGACACCGTTGATTGGCTGGGACATCCTGGCGCTGGTCTTCGGCGTCTGGGTGTGGTCCACCGTATGGAGGCTCGACGCGGAAACGACAGCGGCCCACGCCCGACGCGAGGACCCAAGCAGCCGCATGGCCGACGCGGTGCTGCTCGGCGCTGCGATCGCCAGCCTGATCGCCGTGGGGTTGGTGCTGGCCGGGGCCGGTCATGCCAGCGGAATCGCGCAGTACCTGCAGGCAGGTCTCGCGCTGATGTCCGTCTTCGTATCCTGGGCCCTCATCCACACGGTGTTCACGTTGAGATACGCGCGTCTGTACTACGCCGGCCAGGCCGGGGGAATCAACTTCAACCAGACCGCCGCCCCGGACTATGGCGACTTCGCCTACCTGTCCTTCACGATCGGCATGACCTTCCAGGTCTCCGACACCAACATCGGGTCCGGGCAGATACGGCGGACCGCGCTGCGGCACGCGTGGCTGTCGTTCCCCATGGGCGCGGTGATCATCGCAACGACGATCAACCTCGTATCCGGACTGGCAAAATGACACAACCAGACCAACACTTGCGCACGCCACCCAGGAAGACACGGTCAAGCCCGCAGAAGAGCGTCTCGTCCCTTTCGCTCCGTAAGTCGATGATCCCGACACTGCTGGCGTGCCTCGGCACACAGCCGGTGTCGCGATACGTGCACAAGCGCGGTTAGCGGTGCGCCGGACCCGCTACGAATTCACCCACCTATCGCGCCCTACCGAGGGCTGAAGAAGCCGCCCAGCACGGCAGCAAGTTCTTCGGGTGCTTCCTCGGCCATGTGGTGGGCAGAGTCGATGCGGTGGCCACGTACGTCGTCGGCCCAGTCTCGCCAGATCACGAGCGGATCGCCATAGAGATCCTCGAGATCGTCGCGCTGGGACCACAGCACGAGCAGCGGCGGCCGGAGGCGGTTTCCGGCAGCCCGGTCGGCTTCCTCGTGCCGCCGGTCAACGGTAAGACCGGCCCGGTAGTCCTCAAGCATCGCCCGGACCACGTCGGGATTTCGGGTGGCCGTCCGCCATTCGTCGTAGTTCTCTTGCCCCATCGCTTCGGGGTCGCCGTGGTACCAGCGATCAGGGTCAGCGGTGATGACCCGTTCGGGGATCTCCGGCTGAGCGAAGAAGAACCAGTGCCACCAGCGTGCGGCGAACTCGGCGGTGATCCGGGAAAGGTGTTCGCTGATCGGGATGCAATCGAGCAGCGCAAGCCGTGATACTGCCTCGGGATGGTCGAGCGCGAGCCGGAGGGCGACGTAACTCCCCCGGTCATGTCCGGCCAGAGCGAACCGGCGGTGGCCGAGCGCGCACATGACCGCCACCAGGTCAGCTGCCGCGGCCCGCTTGGAATGCGCGGTGTGGTCCGGCGTCGGTGCCGGTGCGCGCGACTGGCCGTATCCGCGAAGGTCGGGGCAGACGACCGTGAAGCCGCGCTGGATCATCTGGGGGGCGACCCGATGCCATGTGGCCGAAGTCCGGGGGTGTCCGTGTAGCAGGACAACCGGCGGGCCGTCGCCGCCGTGGCGCACAAAGACCGATGCCTCTCCGACATCGATCTGGTCCTCCTGGAAGCCCTCGAACACGCTCCTAGCATGCCAGTATTCTCCACGCCCGATCGGGAGCTACTGGCCGAGGATCCGGCGCCAGTTCCGCCCACCGCGTCAGGCTGGACCCTTAAGAAGGACCTGGCCCGAGCGAGGTGGTTCGTCGTGAATTATGGTTCCCAGCCCTCCGGCGTGCGCATCTCGGGCGTGGCCCAGGCGCCCGCGTTGTTGACGAGGATGTGCAGCGGGCCATCCCCGCGCACCGACGAACGCCGCTACTGACGCTTGGCCGCTGCCCAGATCGCTCGCCGTGTACGCGCGGCGGTCTCGCGCTGGTCAATCAGGTCGGCTATGCGTGAGCCAGAACGACTGCCATCAATGATCCGTTCGGCGGCTGGCAACCCCGCGGCGGCCGGGTTCAGGCTGGGGCGAAACGGAGCCTGAGGCCGAGCCTGCGCAGCACCGAGAGGAACCACAGTGTAGACACGCAGGTCCCGGCGACGACGAACGCGGCGGTCACGGCGGTCGAGAGCAGCAGGAACATCTTGGTCGGCTCGGTGACCATCATCACCGCCAGGCCGGCCGTGAGCAGCAGGAAGATCCCCGCCCACAGCCAGGTCGCACCCTGGAAGAAGCGGTGCAGGCCCAGGTGATGGGTGGCCGGCTGCCGCAGCGCGACCACCTCAGCGGCCAGCCGGGCCACGAGCGGGTTCGGGCCGCTCGCCGTCCGGGCAAACATGACGCACATGCACAGATTCGCGAGGGGGAACTGAAGCAGGAAGAGCCAGAGCTCGCCGGTGGCGAGCACTACCGCGGTCTGCAACGTGAGCACCACCGCCGAAATCGTCAGCAGGCTGGGCACAGATCCAGTCGCGACCTTGCGGATGACCGCCGTGAGCCAGATGACCGCAAGCCCTGAGATCAGGCCCGCGTCGCGGCCCCCGAGCCAGGCGGCAACCACGTACGCGGCCACGGGCAGCCCAACGGACTCGGTCAGGTTCCAGCCCGCTGTGAGCAGCAGCCGCAGCGGCCGGGGAAGTTCCAGGTCCCCGGCCATGCAGGCGTCGGCCGCCGGGGATGACCCAGCGCCGTCAGGTCGCGCTCTCACCATGGCTGCGGTCATCAGTCCCGCCTCGCGGAGCTTAGGAAATGCAGCGAGGCGATGCCGAGACTGGCGTGTGGTCTAGACCCGATCGGGAAACTCGTTCAGGCTGCCTGAGCAAGTACTAGCTTGAGCATACGCCCTGGCATCCAGGACCGCCGCCAGAGCCCGCGGCCCCTTCCATCCGCTTCAAGCGGAGCCAACCGCCGTCTGAGTCGACTCGCGAGCGGTCTGCGGCCGCCAGACCAGTCCCCCTGCACTCGGGGGCTGGAGGCAGAGCTGACAGCGCTTGCCGCCCTTGCGGATCGGGCGTACTCTCACAAGTGGAAGAATCGTCCTCAGTGTGCTTGCCTGCGCCTGAGATTATGATTCCTGCTGCTCTGGACCTTGGCGGTACCTGACAATCCAGGTGAGCCAGGTGGGCACCATGACAGCACTTATCCGCCAGAGGGTTCCGCTAGCGGACGTGCGGCGCAGCGCCGCTGAGCGTGACCAGGTACTGGCCGTCGCTGGCGTGCTGTCGGCGAAGCCGCGGCACGCAGGGTGCGGCGTGCCGCACTCCGACGGCTATCAGCCGTGATCACGACGCGATCGTGGTGACACTGCGCGGTGAACTGGATCTCTCAGGTGCGGCTGTTCTGCAGGCGCAGCTCACAGACATCCGCTGGCAGGGGCGGCTGCGTTCCGTCGGTGACCTCACCAGCCTGCTGACGCGGTTCGAGGCACATGACACCATCGAGCACGCCGTCACTGGCACCGGGGCGCCCCGATCACCCGTCTTTCCTGGGCTCACGTTCAGCCTCGCCACGCTCACGACCACATTCTTTGGCGCGCATCAGCGTGCCGCTATCCTCCCGCCCTGCCCAGCATCGGGCCAGCGGCGCGGCACTCTCTATCGAGAAAGCAGGTAATCCTCATGTCAACCGGGATCATCGTGGTCATCGTTGTGGCCGTCATCGTGGTCGCGGCCCTGGTGACCGGCGGGATGGCGATCATGCGCCGTCGCCGGCTTCAGCAGCGCTTCGGCCCGGAATACGACCGGGTATCAGGTGAGCGCGACAGCAAACTCAAAGCGGATTCGGAGCTGGCCGAGCGCGAGCGCCGGGTCCGGGATCTTGACATCCAGCCGCTCACGGACGCGGCGCGCGCCAGTTACGCGGCTCAGTGGGCAGATGCCCAGGAGCGGTTCGTCGACGTGCCAGCGGACGCTGTGGCAGGCTCACAGTTGCTCGTCACTGCCGTGATGACCGACCGCGGCTACCCGGTGGAAGATCAAGACCAGGTTCTTGCCGACCTGTCCGTCGAGTACTCAGACACCCTCGGCCTATACCGGGCGGCCGAGGAAATCAGCCAGAGCGCCGCTGCGGGTACGGCCTCCACGGAGGACCTGCGGCTCGCCATGATCCATTACCGTGCTCTCTTCAATGACCTTCTCGGCGAGCCCGCTGACGGTGGGCCCGAGCCGACAGCGACCGAAGCCGGGCAGGTTATCGCGGCGGATGCCATGACTCCCCAGGACGGTGACGTGTACGCCGCCGTAGCCCGCGCCAAGGCCGCCGACGATCCCGTCGTCGGCCGCCGGCATTTCAATGGATCCGACGCTCAGGAGCTGACGAAATGACCTCACCAAGCGAGACTGCACGCGATTACCGGGCAGGACCGGAGGATGACCAGAATATGCCAGAACTGAACTGGGATCCGGCCGGCGCCAGACTGGAAGGCGATCCCCGGTCACCGGCCCCAGCGACGTCCGGGTATCCGGGCGTTACCGCCGTGGGCAGCGCCGCGGCAGAGCCGGGCCTGGCCGGCAGGGATGATGCCGCGGCGCCCTTCGCCTCGTCCGCCTCCTCCGCGTCCCTGGCCGCCCAGCCTGGGTCAGCCCCGCAGTGCCTGTGGCGAGCGATGGCACAAGCCCGGGCACACGCTGGCAAGGGATCCAGTCAATGTTCGTCGATGATCCGCGCTCATCTCTTGAGCTAGCGGCCGGTCTCGTCGACGACAGCGTCGAGGCGCTCCTCATGTCCGTCACGGAGCACCAGCATTCACTGCTGTCTGCCTGGCAGGGCGATGATCCGGGAACTGAGGAACTGCGCACGACACTCCGGCAGTACCGCACATTCTGGAACCGTCTGGAAGATTTCTCCCGTGAAACCTGATTATCTCCCGCTTGCCACCGCGTCGTTGAGCGCCGGCCCAGCAGGGATGCCAGACTGCCGCCGAGATCCCGGACGCCAGGCGCTGCGCCTGTGAGCCTGGCCCGGTGTCCGGCCTGCTGGCCGCCAGGGGTGTAGCTGATGGCGATCAAGCCTGAGGAGGCACCTACGGCGGCACCGGCCAAAGCGGTAGCCGCGCGGTCAGTAAGGCGGGGATCGGAACTCGATCTCACCAGACGGAACGTGGGACCGGTCTGGCGCCAGTACCTGCGGGCCATGGGACCGGGACTGGTTACCGGTGCGTCCGACGACGACCCGTCCGGGATCGCCACCTACTCCCAGGCCGGCGCCCAGTACGGCCTGGCGTTCTTGTGGACCGCCCTGCTGACGTTGCCGTTGATGGCCGCGGTCCAGGAGATCTGTGACCGCACCGCCCTGGCGACCGGAACAGGTCTGGAGGAGCTGGCCGTGCGGCACTTCCACCGGGCCGGGCGGGTGATCCTCGCCGTGCTCCTGGGCGCCCTCATCGTGGCCAACGGCCTCAACATCGCCGCCGACCTGGTCGCCATCGGCTCCGGAATGCAGCTCCTGCACGCCGGGCCGACCTGGCTGTGGGCGCTGGCGGCGGGCATCCTCATCACCGCCCTGCTGGTCCTGGGCTCCTTCGCCCGCATCGCGCTCGCATTCAAGCTGCTGTGCGCAGCGCTGTTGTCCTATCTGGTGGTGGCAGTCCTGGTCACCCATCAGTGGGGCAGTGTCCTGAGCCACACGCTCATCCCCCATATCGAGCTGAACAAGGCTTACCTGGTGCTCCTGGTCGCCGTGCTGGGCACGACCATCTCGCCGTACCTGTTCTTCTGGCAGA
>PLIQ01000151.1:6362-12957 GCA_003140115.1 Actinomycetota bacterium
CAAGACCAGCATCCAAAGCGCAGCCCAGGCCGCCGAGGCGCTCAAGCCCTTCGCCGGCCACTTCGCCAGCGCGCTGTTCGCGCTCGGCTTCATCGGCAGCGGGCTGCTGGCCATCCCCGTGCTCGCCGGCGCCGGCTCGGTCGGCATGGCCGGGCTCCTCGGCAAGCAGTGGGGCTTCGAGCGGTCCGTCCGCAAGGCTCCCGTGTTCTACGGCCTCGTCGCCCTGGGCACTCTCGGCGGCACCGTGCTGAGCCTCCTGCACGTCAACCCGATCAAGCTGCTTGTCTTGGTGGCGGTCATCAACGGCGTGGCCGCCGCCCCCTTCCTCGTCGTCGTCATGCGAGTATCGGGCAACCGCCGCATCATGGGCGACTACGTGAACGGCAACGCCGCCAGCATCCTCGGATGGCTCACCACGGCACTCATGGCCGCCGCAGCGATCGCCCTGCTCGCCACCGGAGGAATCAGCATCTGACCGGACCGCTTCATGCTCGCAGCCGGGAAGGGCCCATACCCGGCATGCGGGCTGGCGGCATTCATAGCCCGGATACACCGGCTAGTCTCGGCTAGCGCCCTTTGAGAGGCCAGCGCGGCCCCTGTTCACGGCCGTCATCGCGGAGTAGCGGTTGTGTTGCTCCAGACCATGCGCTGCTGCCGGCGTTTGTGCTGGCCTGGCGGCTGGATGTGGTTGAGGCGTTCGGCGCGCTGATTGGGCAGGTCGTCAGCGGTGCCTGCGGGGTGAGTGCCGACAATCAGGCGACCCGGGCAGAGGCGCGGGACTTCTGCCGCTGGATCCAGCTGGCTGGCAAGCCGGGGCGACCGCACTGGCGGCGGGCTGAGGCGGGGATGCCCGGTCAGGGGCGGGGTGAGCCGGCCGGCGGCGCGAGGTATGCGGCAGCCACGGTGGCGCACTGCGAGACGGTGCTGCGGAGTTTTTATGAGTTTCACCTGGAGGCCGGTACCGGGCCGATGGTGAATCCGTTCCCGCTGGCCCGTGGCCGGCGGGGCAGGGCGAATGCGCATCGCAACCCGATGGATCCGTTCGGGGCTGAGCGTGCCGGGCGGTACCGGCCGGGGGTGCCGCGGCGGATCCCGCGGCAGATCCCCGATGAGAAATTCGATGAGCTGTTCGCTGGCCTGGGGTCGCACCGGGACCAGGCGCTGGTGGCGTTCTGGGTGTCCACGGGCGCCCGGGCCGCCGAGTTGCTGGGGGCTAGGCGCGCGGACGCTGACCCGGGTCAGCAGCTGATCACCGTGATCCGCAAGGGGACGCGGGCGTTGCAGCCGCTGCCGGCTTCCCTGGATGCGTTCGTGTGGCTGCGGCTTTATCAGGCCCAGATGGAGGGCCTGGTCCCGGGCGGGCCTGATGACCCGCGCCATCACCGGGCCGGGACCGGCGGTCTATCAGGGGTCGCGGCCGTTGCCGGCGGCCCCGGGCCCGTCGGTGGCGCTGCTGCGGCAGTTCCCGCCGCGGCCGGTGCCGGCCAGCTGGGCGCTGACCAGCCAGCCGAAACCGCAGGTGCTCGGAAGGCTGCTCGCGCCGCCGTTCCCCGCCGGCCGGCGCAACCTGGACCAAGAGCGCCGCCGTGGCCTGATCCGGGTGCTGGACTGGCTGGAGCAGCAGCCGGGTGACACCTGGCAGGACCGGTGGATCACCAACGGGGCCGACGCCGCGGGCAATCCCGCGTCGCGGGTAGCGGGTCGGGATCTCTACGGACTCGAAGTCAACCGGCGAACCATCCCGATCGAAGACTCCTACCCGGACACCCCCCGTGCCATAGTCGATTCCCAGCAGGTACGGAGCTTCCAGCATGGCGCTCTCCTTCAGCACAGGGCCCCACGGTCTAGCCACAGTCCCAGGGATCGCTTTGCGAGGTTGTCTCGGTCTTCGTAGAAGTCGAGAGCGACGGTCCCCACCTGAAGCCTGCCGGGTGGCAGGCCACGGTGAACGGACTAGGAACACCCCAAGGAAGGGAACCGCCATGAGCAAGACCTATCAGAAGAACCGCCGCCCGCGCTGAGCCTGACCCGCCGGTTCCAGAGATCACCGTCCCGGAACAGGTGATTGTCTCGATCGCAACTTCAACGGCCGCTACCAAACCACGAGCCGCCCACCTGCAGGCACGGCGTGTCCTCCCGTGTACAGACCTTTATCACGTCTAGTATCCGGAGCAGTTCGTTCTGTCTTGTTAGTCCGAGGTGCCCGAAGTTGAAGATCGATCCCGCATCGGTCACGCCTAGTCCGCGTCTGCTGTCCGCGAGCATTTCACCTGGGATCTTCCCCTATCTAGGCGGATCCATCACAGCCGACCAGTTGTAACCCATCGTCATGGCCTGTGGTGGCGCCATCGTGCCCGGTAAGCGGGGCATGAGGCTGGCAGCGAAAACGCCGGGAGTCCTGGTCGTGTCCGAAGACACCATCGCGTCAGCGACAGGATCAACGAATACTGCCTGGTCGCGTGACGTGGACGAGGTTCTCGGCACCCACACCTCCGCAGTGCCCCAATACAACCGCAAAACTGGAAGCTTCGCTCTGGATGCCGTCACTAGACAGGAGGTACACAAGCACCTGCCCGCAGGTAAATTGCCGCACCAGGAGATGCGAAGTTACCGCTCAGTCTCGCTCACCTGTTCTCGACTCCCGGCCGACTTAGGCATGTGAGGGTTGGCGAACGGGTCATCCACCGGGCAATGCCAACCAAATGTCACTGTTGGAAACTAGAATTACGTGCGAACAGCGTTGAAAATTGATTCCGCACATGTCCAATTCGAATGACATGAAATCCCGCGGCAGCTGACGAGAGCTTCACGGAGACTAGCACCCGGAAATCGACGTGTGCAGGCGGACAGCGCTTCCTAGCACCTGGTGCCGCGCGGGAGATCACCGCTCGTTGGCGAAAATCTTGTCCATCGCTGGGCATTCCCAGAGAGCGCCGGGACTTCTTCGTCTTGGTGTCCCCATGGGCGCGTACCGAGCGCCACACGTCGACATGGGGAGGTACCGGCGGGTCGGCGTCGGGTCGCCCTCAAGATCGACATGATCCCACCGCAGCGCACATGCCTTGATCGAAGTAGATGCTGTCTTCGCCCACCTACGCCTGCCCGCCATGGCCGGGAGCGTACTGGCTCGCTGACCGCAGGAATGGCTCCCATGGTGATCTCTACGAAGATCCACATAGCCTCTGACCTGGTGGGCGATACTGGGATCGAACCAGTGACCTCCTCGGTGTGAACGAGGCGCTCTCCCGCTGAGCCAATCGCCCGCCGCTGGACCGTGCCATCCGCCGGGGCCGAATCCCCGCGGCAAGCCTCGTCCCGGCGCTCCATAGGGTAGCGCATCTTCGCGGTACACGGCGCGCGGCCGGGCAGGCGGGCCGTGGGGACCGCTGGGTGCGCGCTAGCGGGTCAGAGCGGCACGCCGGCGCACGAGGCATCACGAGGATGTCCGCGTGGCGTCACCGCTAGGTCCCGGGACCGTCAGGGCGGGGTGTGGCGGGCGCCACGCCGGGTTCGCCTGGGCGCCACCGCGGCGACTCCTCTCCTGGCGCTGCGCCCGCCCGGCCGTCGTCACGTTAAGTAATGACAAACTCATGCAATCGTGCGCATCGGAACGGCATAAGCTACACTCAGTATTGTTAATCAAACGCTTTGTAGATTCGGGCATGAGATAACCGTGACAGGCTATGCAATCGACACGCGGAAACACTAAACTGCTGCAACATCGTCCACCGAGCTGAATACTGTTTATCCAGGTCAGGCTGGGGATGTTGGCTCGTCTTCCGGCTTGGCACGAAAGGCGCAAAACGGGATGCTGATGACATGGGGAATCTTCACCCTCCGTGTGCGCTCCAGTTACCGGCGAGCCGCGTCCAATGAACAGAGCCCGAG
The DNA here is from genome assembly GCA_003140115.1 of Actinomycetota bacterium. The sequence goes on from PLIQ01000151.1 coordinate 10,251, forward strand.
TGTCTGGGAGCCGGTTAGGTAGGGGTGGGAAGCAGATGAACCGAAGCAGCAGCACCACGATCTCGGCCGAGCTGGACCTCAGGCTTGTCGTCCCACAGCAAACGATTGTCCCGCTTGTGGCCAGTCTGTACTACAGCGGCCGGGATCCCTATGCCGTGCGTATGGCCTTCCACGTGGGCACCGATGAGCCAGTCGAGTGGATCTTCGCCAGGGACCTGCTGACCGCGGGGATCGAGTCCCGGCAGGGCGAGGGTGACGTGCAGGTCTGGCCCTCGGCGCAGTCCTGCGCCGAGGCCGACGGCCTGGACGTGATCGGGGCCGCCCACACCAAGGGCGCGGTGCTGAACATCGAGCTGTCCTCCCCGTTCGGCCAGGCGCACTTCGAAGCGCCGGCCGGGGCCATGTCGGCCTTCCTCGACCGGACCTACCAGGTTGTCCCGGCCGGTGAGGAAAGCGAGTACATCGACATCGAGGCCGAGCTCAACGACCTGCTCCGCCGGGCCTGACCAAGAAGGTGACGACGGCCCGCGTACCGCGAGGCCCTGAGCGCAGGTCCAGTTCATCGGCCACCTTCCGGACCAGCCAAAGGCCGTGGCCGTCGACAGCCGGCCACGGGTCCGCCACGGCCGCGGAGCCGTGCGCGTCGGCGGGCCCGTGAGCATCGACGGGAACGCTCGAGGCCGCGCGACCGCCGCCGTCAACGATCTCGCAGCTCAACGTGCCGCCCAGGTCCCATATCCGGAGGCGGCCGTGCCCGGCGCCGTGCGCGATCGCGTTAGCGGCCAGCTCATGCACGGCCAGGACCACCTCGCCGACCCGGTCCTCGGACAACCCAGCCTGGCCGACGTGGGCCTGCACGGCCGCCCGTAGCGCGTACAGCGTGGCGGAATCAAACTCCTGATCCAGGACTGGCGGCTGCGCGCCTGCCTGCATGGCCCGGCCGGCTCCGGCGGCGGGCTCGGTCAGGAAAGCGTCACCACTCAATCGCCCACGACCAGGCTCATCGCCGTCATCTACCAACAGGGCGGGGAGGTAAACCGCAGTTACCGAAACGACGGGAGGCCGTCGGCGGCCACCCGGCAGAGCTGCGGCAGCAGAGCGTCCACAGCCGCGATCTGCTCGGCCACCTCTCGGTCGACGTCCATCCGCGGCACCGACGCCCGTACCGCGTCGTGCACGGCCCGCAGCGGCTCGCTGGGCGCCGCGATCTCGGCCCGCAGGTCAATCCCCTGGGTGGCACAGCAGATCTCCACGGCCAGGCACGTGCGTACGTTGGCCACCACGTCACGCAGCTTGCGCACCGAGGTCCAGCCCATCGACACGTGATCTTCCTGCTTACCCGAGGTCGGGATGGTGTCCACACTGGCCGGGTGGGCGAGCACCTTGTTCTCGCTGACCAGCGAGGCCGCGGTGTACTGGGCGAGCATGAAGCCGGAGTTCGTTCCGGCCGCCGGGGCTAGGAACGGCGGCAGGCCGCGGGAGAACGCGGGGTCCAGCATCCGGTCGACCCGCCGTTCGCTGATGGAAGCCAGCTCGGCCAGGGCCATGGCCAGCATGTCGCCGGCGAACGCGAGCGGCTCGCCGTGGAAGTTGCCCGTGGTCATGACCTCACCGTCCGGCACGATGACCGGGTTATCGACCACGGAGCCCAACTCGGTGATGAGCACCTGCCTGGCGAACCCGAGCACGTCCCGCACCGCCCCGTGCACCTGTGGGGCGCAGCGCAGGCAGTAGGCGTCCTGCACGGCGTGCCTGCTGTGCCGGTGGCTGGCCAGCAGCGGCGACCCGGCCAGCAGCCCGCGCAGGTTCGCCGCGCTGACCAGCTGGCCCGGATGCGGCCGCAGGGCCTGGACGCGCTCGTCGTAAGGCCGGTCGGTGCCGAGCAGCGCCTCGATCGACATCGCGCAAGCCACATCGGCCGTCTGGACCAGCATCGCGGCGTCGTGGACCGAGAACGTGAGCAGCGCCTGCATCGGCTCGGTGCCGTTGACCAGCGACAGTCCCTCCTTCGGGGCCAGGGTCAGCGGCACCAGCCCGTGCTCCTTCAATACCTCGCCCGCCGGGCGCCCCTCGGCCGGCCCGCCGGGGACCCGCAGCCGTCCCTCGCCGATAAGCGGCTGGGCCAGGTGGGCGAGCTGAGCCAGGTCCCCCGAAGCGCCCACGGAGCCCTTGCCCGGGATGACCGGCAGCAGGTCCAGCGACAGCAGTTCAAGCAGCCGGGCGGGCAGCTCGACCCGCACCCCGGAGTAGCCGGCCGCCAGCGTCCGGGCCCGCAGCAGGAGGATGGCCCGCACCACCTGGTCATCCAGGGGCGCTCCGGTCGCGGCCGCGTGCGACCGCACGATCGCCGCCTGCAGGGTGGTCAGGTCAGCTTCCCCGATCGGGGTGTCGACCAGCGCGCCGAACCCGGTGTTCACCCCGTATACGGGGGCGCCACCGCTGAGCGCCTGCACGACGACCGACCGGCTGGTCTCCATCCGCTGCGCCACGCTAGGGGCCAGGCTCGCCCGCGCTTGACCGCGCGCCACGGCCATTACGTCGTCGATCGCCAGCGCGCTTCCGTCCACCACGACTTCTCGCATGTCCGGTAGCTTGCCACGTCCCGGCGGCACCGATGGTTCGGCCCCGCCGCAAATATCCCAGGCCTAGCGTCGAACCTGCCCGACGGAGAGGGGGGGTCCGGGGGTCGTCCCCCGGGCTAGCAGAG
>PLIQ01000411.1 GCA_003140115.1 Actinomycetota bacterium
CTTGATGATCGTCGCATCGGGCACGTTCACGATCGTCTGGCCGGTCTTGGCGAGCGCGGGCGCGTCTTCCGCATGCACGATCGGCCAGGTCTCGTGGAACCCGTTGACGAACGTCCCGGGGACCAGCGCGGGGCGGCCCTCGTCGAAGCTGCCCCGGACGCCGACGAAACCGTTACCCAGCGAGAAGACGGTCTCGGTCAGGCCGACAAACTCATCTGAATACCCCGTCTCCACGATGCGCCACTCATCAGCTGGGTACAGATGCTCCGGTGGCAGCGTGATTCGACGCTTGAGCATGACTAGCCCTCACGGAACTGGACGCCGAACCCGCCCCGCGGGTAGTGCCACTTCAGGGCGCCGGGGGCGGCGACAGCCAGGCAGGTGCCGCACTCCAGGCAGGCGGCGTACTCGACCGAGATGGTCCCGTCGGGTTCCTCGGTGTAGACGTGGGCGGGGCAGCAGGCGATCAGGGCCTTGCCGGTCCCGGTGGCTTTGGCGATCTCCTGGTTGACCTCGATGTGGCATTCTTCCTCGTCGAGGTTGAAGCGGTTCTTGGCCAGTCGTTCCGGGACGGTCAGTGGTTTCATAGTGCCCGCGCTCCTGTGATGCCGTCTTTGACGAGCTGCCTGATTTTCAGCGGGGAGTGGGCCAGCGACTGCCGTGCCACCTTGAGGAGATGCCGGCGAGGCTGGGTGTCCAGGCTGAACGCGCCGTACAGGACGTTGGCGAGCAGCTCGCCGTACTGCTTGTACATCCGCTCCACCTCCAGGAAGGACGGGGCCTTGGCGTAGGTCTTCATGTCCTGGCCGACGTAGGAGGCGAACAGGCGCTGCCGGTATCCGGCCAGGGCGGCCTTGGAGGTGTCCTTGTGATCCAGGGCGGAGCCAATGGCCTCGGCGGCGGCGACCGCGGAGCCTACCGCGAGGTCCATGCCCCGCACGGTCAGGCCGGTGTTGAGGGTGAGCCCGGCGGCGTCACCGACCACGACCATGCCGTCCATGGCGATCTCACCGATCATGTGCAGGCCGCCCTCGGCGACCAGGTGGCAGCCGTACTCGAGGAGCTCGCCGCCGGCGAGGTAGGGGGCGATGAACCGGTGCTCCAGGAAGTGGTCGAAGATGTCGGTGACGACCTTCTTCTTCGCGGTGAGGTCGTCCAGGCGCACGACTATGCCGACGGACAAGGAGTCGATGTTGGTATAGAGGAAGCCGCCGCCGCCCACTCCCTGGGTGCAGTCCCCGACCACGGCGATGGCCGCGCCCTCGTCGCCGGTGAGGTTGAACCGGGCCTCGATCGTCTCCCTGGGCAGCTTGACCACCGATTTCACGCCGACGGCGAGGTGGTTCAGCGGCTCTTTGCGGCGCAGCCCGGCTTCCTTGGCGATGAAGGAGTTCACGCCGTCGGCGGCGACCACCACCTGAGCCCGCAACTCGTCGTCACCGGCTTGGACGCCGACTACTCGCTTGCCGTCGGGGCCGTCCTCGGTGAGGACCCGGTCCACCCGGACGCCGGGCATGAGGAGGGCGCCGGCCTCCTCGCACTTGGCGGCCAGCCACGGGTCAAGCTTGGCGCGCAGCACCGTGACGGCGTTGACCGGGTCGGCCAGCCTGGCGTCCTTGTAATCGATGGCGACCGAGCTGTTGGCGTTGAGGAAACTGATGTAGTTGCGGGTGACCCGGCGCTCGACCGGGGCCGCGTCGAGGAAGTCGGGGAAGACCTGCTGGATGCCGCGGGAGTACAGGACGCCACCGGACAGGTTCTTCGAACCGGGCGCCTCACCCCGCTCGATCAGCAGCACCGAGCGTCCTTGCCGGGCAAGTTGATAGGCCGCGACGCAGCCGGCGATGCCGGCCCCGATGACGATGACCTCGAAGTCGGGCTCAGCTGTTTCTGTCATCGGGGCACCCTTATTTCAGGGCGGCGGTGATCGCCGGCACGAGCTGATAGAGGTCGCCGACCAGGCCGTAGTCGGTCTGGCTGAAGACCGCGGCGTTCGGGTCGGAGTTGATCGCGACGATGGTCTCCGCGCCCACCACCCCGACCATGTGCTGCAGCTGGCCGGAGATGCCGATGGCGAAGTAGAGCTGGGGGGCGATGTGCGCACCGGAACTGCCGATGTAGCGGTCCTTCCCCATCCAGTTCAGGCCTTCGGCCACCGGGCGGGAGCAGGCGACCTCGGCGTTGATGGTCTCGGCGAGCGCGTCGACCATGGCCAGGTCCTCCTTGGCCTTGAAACCGCGGCCGATCCCGATCACCCGGTGAGCCTCGTTGAGATCCACCTCGTCGAAGCCGGACGTCCTGGTCTCGATCACCCTCATGGCCAGCGGCGCGGCCGCGGCCTCCTCGATGGGCACAGTGCTGCCAGCGGCCGGCGGCACGGAGCCGCCGTCGAGCAGCAGGGCCACCGGGCCGGAGACGGTGACGGTCTCGTCGGCGATGTCACCGAAGACGGCGNNTCGCCGGGGTTGCGGCCACCAAGCACCACGCGGGGCGGATCGGCGGCGACGGTTTCTGCCACCGTCGGGGCGCTGGCTTCGGCGGGCGCGTCGTCCGGCCCGCCGCACCAGACCACCTTGTCCACGCCGCTCGCCGCTACCGTCTCGGCCACCGAACGGGGTCCGGCGACCACGGCTCCCACCGGGCCGCCCAGGGAGCGCGCGACCGTGATGAGGTTGCCAATCGCCGGCTGATCCCCGACGACGATCCAGGCGTTCACGCTCACTGCCGGGTCCTTCCTGTGGTAGTCATAGCGTGCCGTCCGCGCGGAGCGCGGCGACGAGCGCGGCCGCGGCCGCGGCCGGGTCGGTCGTGTCGATGAGCTGGCCCTTGCGGGCCTTGCGCTCCGGGCGCGACCGGCCGGTGACGGTCATGACCGCGCTGCTCGGCGGGACCTTCAGCGCTGCGAGGTCGAGGAGCTCCACTGGCTTCTTGGCCGCTGCGAGGAGCTCTTTCATGCCGGGCACGCGCGGCGCCGCGGCGTCGGCGGAGGCGGCCAGCACGGCGGGACCGCGGATCTCGAGCACCTGCACGCCGCCCGGCACCGCCCGCTCGACGCGCAGCGCGCCGGCCTGGACCCCTGTTCCGGACACGGCGGTGACCTCGGCCACGGCCGGCCAGCCGAGCTCGCCGGCCAGCACGGTCGGGACCATCTTGGCCGCCACGTCCACCGACGAGTCGCCGGTGACGACCAGGTCCACGTCGCCGATGTGCCGGATCACCTCGGCCAGCACCGCGGCCAGCTCGGATCTCCCGGCTTCGGCCAGCGACTCATCCTCGACGATCACCACTCGGTCCAGGCCGCGGGACAGCGCGGCCTTGGACGCGATCGGCACCGCGACGCCCTTACCCCCGGCCGTCACGCCGATCAGCTCGGCGCCCGCGACCTCGGCGAGCTGGCGGGCCAGCTCCATGGCCACGGGGTCGTACGCGGACAGGCCCGGCTTGGCCCGGCTCCAGTCCACCGTGCCGTCGGCACGAACCGTGGCCTCCTGCGGGTCGCGGGTCCACTTGTAGGCGACCACAATCCTCATCGCGATCCTCCTGACCCTGGGTCGGTTATTCTCACCGCAGGCAGCTTCTCGCTATGACCATGCGCTGCACTTCGGAAGTACCCTCGTAAATTTCGGTGATCTTGGCGTCACGGTAATTCCGCTCCACCGGGTAGCTTTCCGTATAGCCGTACCCACCGTGGATCTGGATGGCCTTGCCGGCCACCCGGGTGGCGGTCTCCGAGGCGAAAAGCTTGGCCATCGCCCCTTCGGTGGAGTAGGGACGGCCGTTGTCTACGCACGAGGCGGCGCGGTAGACCAGGAGCCGGGCAGCGTCGATCTCGGTGGCCATGTCGGCGATCATCCACTGAATGGCCTGCAGGGTCGCGATCGGCTTGCCGAACTGGACGCGTTCCTTCGCGTAGGCGACCGATGCGTCGAGCGCGGCCTGAGCTATCCCTAGCGCCTGCGCGGCGATGCCGATCCGGCCGCCGTCGAGGGTCTGCATAGCGATCTTGAAGCCTGTGCCCTCCTCGCCGAGCAGCGCGTCCTTCGGGATGCGGCAATCAGAGAAATAGAGGGGCGGCGTGCTCGAGCCGCGGATCCCCAGCTTGTGCTCGGCCTCGCCGACGGAGAACCCGGGGGTGTCCCGCTCGACGATGAACGCGCTCATCCCGCGCGTGCCCGGCGCCGCCGGATCGGTCTTCGCGAAGACGACATAGATCTCGGCGTACGGGGCGTTGCTGATGAAGATCTTCGATCCGTTCAGGACGTACTCGTCCCCCTTCAGCACCGCCGTGCAGGTGCCCGCGGCGGCATCGGTGCCCGCGGCGGGCTCGGTCAGGGCGAAGGCCCCCAGGCGGCGGCCTGACGCCATGTCACTGAGGTACTTGTCGTGCTGCTCCGGGGTGCCGAACTTGTAGATCGGCCAGGTGGCGAGGGAGCTGTGCGCCGACACGACGACGCTGGTGGTCGCGCACGCCCGCGAGAGTTCCTCGATCATGATGACGTAGCTCACGTAATCCGCGCCCGCGCCACCCACCTTCTCTGGGTAGGGCATGCCCATGAGATTCAGCTCCGCCAGCTTCGGCAGAAGCTCGGTGGGAAAACGGTGATCTCGGTCGAGCTCGGCGGCGATCGGTGCCACTTCGGCGTCGGCGAATTCCCTTACCGCCTCGCGGATCAGCTCTTGCTCATCGGTCAACTCGAAGTCCATGTAGGAGCATCTCCCTAATGTCGGCCATCATGGCCTGGACGAATGTGTGGTCCGCGGCTGCCAGATCGCCGAGCGAGAACCTATGAGGCGTGAGGACGAAGATAAATGGCTTTGTGCTCTCTTCTGACGGCTCGAGCCGAGCCTAGGACGATCGGCGTGGCCGCATAAGGGCCAAAGGTCCCGGACCGCGGCTCGACCGCCGCGAGCCAGCCTCCTCGGGCCTCCTCCGGCCCGGCGCCATGTAACCAGGGCGTTACGGTCCGTGATCCGGCGAGAACCGGCCATAGATCATCGCATTAGGGACTTAAGCCCCTTTTGGCCGACCCCTGGAGGTCGTAACAGTGAGATCACGGACCGGCAGGCCCGGCGTTTCCACCGCTATCGCCTGCCCTGTAGTAGCACTCTGTGGGAGAGTCATGGACGCCAACGAAGCACCCGCCAACGCCACGGACATCATGTCAGAGGCGACCGAAACGGCGGCCGGCATGCTGCCGCTGGACATGATCAATGCCATTGCCGATCTCGCCGACCCCGCCGCTGTCGCGAAGGAAATGCCGTGGCTAGCCACAGAGATGACCAAGATCGCGCTCGGCCAGTCGGATATCTCGTTCGACAAGCGCGACAAGCGCTTCGCCGATGAGGCGTGGCAAAACATCCCCTATTTCCGCACCATGGGCCAGTCCTACCGGCTGTTCGAGATGTGGATGGAACGGATGTACCAGGGCGTGGACGGCTCCTGGCAGAATAAAGCGCGCGCCCGCTTCGCCGCCGACGTCATCGCGGCCGCGCTGGCTCCGACCAACTATCTGGGCACTAACCCCGAGGCACTGCGAAAGGCCATCGAGACCAGCGGCCTGTCGCTCGTGCGCGGCGCCCAGAACATGCTGCAGGACATGGCCCGCGGCGGGATGCCATCCATGGTTGACCGCAGCCAATTCACCGTCGGCAAGGACATCGCCGCCACCCCGGGTGCCGTGGTGTACCGGGACGAGATGTTCGAACTGCTGCAGTACACGCCCACCACGCCCAAGGTTCGTAGCATTCCGGTCCTGATGATCCCGCCGCAGATCAACCGGCACTACATCCTGGATCTCTCGCCGGGACGGTCGCTGGTCGAGTTCGCCGTCAGCCAGGGCCTGCAGGTTTTCATGGTCGTCTGGCGGAACCCGAACTCCCAGCGCGGCGACGGGAAGTGGGGACTGGACGAATACATCGCCGCGGAGGAGCGAGCCAACGAGGTGGTCAAGAAGATCACCCGCAGCGAGAAGATCAACCTGCTCGGGCTGTGCGCCGGCGGCATCACGCTTTCCTACGTGCTCGCGCACTACGCCGCTATCGGCGATGAGTCGGCCGGGGCGGCGACCTTCGTGGTGACCATGCTGACCGGCGAGAAGCCGAACGTCGTGGGCATGCTCGACACCGGCGAGGCGCGCACCATCCTCGAGCGCGCCGCCGCCAACAACGAGATCGTCCCCGGGACCACGCTGCGCAGCCTGTTCGCCATGCTGCGGCCGAACGACCTGGTGTTCAACTACCTGGTCAGCGGATGGCTCAAGGGCGAGTCGCCCGCGCCGTTCGACGTCCTGGCCTGGAACGACGATGCCACCCGGACCACGGCGAAGTTCGCGAAGGACTCCAGCGCACTGGCCATGGACGGGTGGGACGGCAACGGGCCGACACTGCTCGGCGTCAAGACCGACTTCACCAAGGTCACCTGCGACAGCTACCACGTCGGCGGTTACACCGACCACATCACGGCGTGGCGCGCCTGCTACGACACCGCCCATCTGGTCGGCGGCCGCGACACGGAGATGACCCTGATCCGCTCCGGTCACATCCAGTCGGTGGTCTACCCGGCAGACAGCGAACGCTATGACCGCTGGTACGGCCCCCCCACGGCGGCGGATCCCGACGAGTGGGTCAAGACGGCCGCCGTGGAGAAGAGCTCGTGGTGGCGGCCCTGGACCGAGTGGCTGATCGCCCGCTCCGGCCCTGAGAAGGCGCCCCGGGCGACGCTCGGCAACCGCCAGCACCCGCCGCTCGCCGAGGCGCCTGGCACCTACGTGCTCGAATAGCCACTTGGGGAGCCGACATAACGGCCATGCGTAGGCTCGCCATCATCGACCACGGAGAACCGGCCGTGCGCTGCCTATCCGCGGTCGCGGAGCTGAACCGGGAGTCCCGCGAAACTCATAACCACGATTGCCCTGTACGTGCAGGACGCGGGCATCGTGGATCGTCCGGGCGGCGGACGAGGCCGTGATGTGCAGCCCGGCGACGTCCGCCGCTGGCAGTCACCACAGCACCGGCCTGGCCCCAGTCGCTCCCGGTCCTGGTCGGAGGCGCGAGTTCTCGGCTCACTGGCCATGGAGGCTCGATCCCTCGGGTGCGGGCACACTATGATCGGCGGGCCCGACGACGGCCACGGTCCGGCTGCGGCCGAGGAGATTGCTGCTGGCCCGGGTGTACGTGACGTGTTCGCCCTCCACCCGGGCCAGTCCAGTGGTCAGCAGGAGCCAATCGCTCCTCTGCGCCATGATCTAAGGCTGCCCGGTGACCAGCGGGCGGCGGCAGGGCTGCGGGTCACCAGCCTCGGGGACCTACGTCCCGAGGCCCGGGACCTCAGCCAGAGCGGTCGCGTGCAACCCGGGGAGGACTTTCGGCCCGGCTGTCCCTGACCAACGCCGGCTTGCTAGCTGCGCCGGATGGCGCCACGGTGGACCGACTACACCTGGGAGTAAATCATGGCAGCAGCACTCGTTATCGTTTCTCATCCTGGTGGTGGCAGCCCTCGCGGTCCTGCTCGCACCAGGCCGTCAAGATCATCCCGCAGGCCGGGCGGCGAACGTGGAGTCCTGAGCCCGACGCCGGCGTGCCTCCCAAGGCGGCCTAGGCCATGAGACTAGGGATCTTGTGCGGTGGCGGCCCGGCTCCGGGGATGAACTCGGTCATTTCCGCGGCCACGATCGAGGCGCGGAACTCCGGCTGGGACGTCCTGGGGATCATGGACGGCTTCCAGCATCTCATCGAGGGCCGGGTCGAGGAGGCACGGCCGCTGTCCATCACGGACGTGTCGAGGATCCACGCCCTGGGCGGGTCGATCATCCGGACCTCGCGGGCCAACCCGACGGTGCGAGACGAGGGCGCCGCGGATCCGGACTGGCGGCTGCACGCCTGTCTGGAGTCGCTGCGTAAGCTGAGCGTCGACGCGCTCGTGACGATCGGCGGGGACGACACCGCGTTCTCGGCGTCCCGGCTGGCCGAGGCGGCCCAAGGGAGCCTGCGCGTGGCGCACGTGCCGAAGACCATCGACAACGACCTGCCGCTACCGGGCGGCACGCCCACCTTCGGCTACGAGACCGCCAGGAGCGTGGGGGTCGAGCTGGTCAACAACCTGATGACCGACGCCATGACCACCCAGCGGTGGTACCTGGTGGTGGCCATGGGCCGTTCGGCCGGCCACCTGGCCCTGGGTATCGGGAAGTCGGCCGGGGCCACCTTGACGGTGATCGCCGAGGAGTTCCCCGGCGACGAGCCCCTCCGGCTGTCGCGCCTGGTGGACGTCCTGGAGACCTCGATGCTCAAGCGGATCGCCCACGGCCGTCCCTTCGGTGTGGCGGTACTCGCCGAGGGCATCGGCCTGCGCCTGTCCCAGGACGAGCTCCAGCAGGCTATGCCGGAGGTCGAGCTAGACGAGCACGGTCACGTCCGGCTGGCCGAACTCGAGCTGGACCGCCTGCTGGCCAAGCAGCTCAAGGACCGCTTCAAGGAGCGCGGGCAGAAGATCACGGTCGAGGGCAAGAACATCGGCTACGAGCTCCGCTGCGCACCCCCCATCCCGTTCGACATCGAGTACACCCGCGACCTCGGCTACGGCGCCGTCGAGTACCTGAAGCGAGTGCTGGAGAGCGACGAGCCCGGCGGCATGATCACGATCCAGGGCGGCCACATGGTGGCGCTGCCCTTCGGGTCGTTCAGCCACCCCGAGACAGGGCGGGTACGGATCAGGCTGGTGGACGTCGAGTCGAGCTCGTACCGGGTGGCCCGCGAGTACATGATCCGGCTGGACCGCGAGGACCTGGAGGACCCGGACAAGCTCCACCCGATCGCGGCGGCCGCGGGACTCTCACCCGGGGCCTTCCACGACCGGTACGGCCACCTCGCCTAGGGCAGCCTGGATTACCGGTAGCCGACTCCCCCCGCGCAGGAGGACGAGAAATGAAGTCCGCGCGCACCGCGCCCCGGCAGGCAAGCGCCCTGGTCGTGCTGCTGGCCGCCGCCGGCTTCCTCGCCGGGTGCGGAGCCGCGTCCGCCCCGCCCGTCCGCCCGCCCGTGACCACGACGGTAACCGTTACCGCACTGCCCTCGGCGACCACGAGCCCGGCTCCGTCCTCCCCGGCGCCGACGGGTCCGCCGAGCTGCGTGACTTCGGCCCTGGCGGCGTCGATTGGTCCCGGCAGCGGAGCGGCGGGCAGCACCTACTACCCGATCGAGTTCACCAACACCTCCGGCGCGACCTGCACGCTGTACGGCTACCCGGGCGTCTCGTTCATCACCGCCTCGGGCCGCCAGCTCGGCGCGGCGGCCACCGAAGATCCGACCTACCCGCGAGAGCTGGTTACGCTGACGCCAGGCGCGGTCGCGCACGCGGAGCTGAGGGTCACCGACGCCATGAACTACCCGTCGCCGGCCTGCCAGGTCGTGACTGCTCACCGGCTGAGGGTCTTCCCGCCGGGCCAGACCAATCCCCTCTACCTCACCTTGGACGCCAGGGCCTGCGCCATTACCTCGGTGCAAATCCTGTCCGTGCAGACCGTCCAGCCCGGTAACGGCGCGACAGGATAGTCGCGACCGATGCAGCCTGTTAACAGCCCGCGTGCCGGAACGCCACGATCTTCTCCCGCGGTCATCGGCCGGGCAGCATGGGCGGCGGCACCGGCGGCCGGGCTGCGTCACGCCCAAGCGGCCGGGCGAATCGGCCGGCTCGCAGCGCCGCCTGCCTGACGGCAGGGTTCGCCGCGAGGGCGGCCGCACCCGCAGCCGTCCCCCCCGCGGCGGTCAGGATCCGCGCTTTCCTGTTCACCCGGCTGGCCCCGTGGCCAAGACGATGGTCGCGGCTGGCTCCGTTCCAGGCCGCCCAGATGACGGCCGAGCCAGCGCCGGTTCGCGGACGGCTTCGTGAACCGTCCACATGGCCGACGTCAGCGCCTCGAACTTATTCAGGACGCGGCGCAGCGAGGCGGAATCACCGTCCCGCGTCGCGGCGATGGCCTCGTCGGCCGCCGCCGTGAGCCGGTTCAGCCTTACCTGAAGGAACGGTCCAACGCCCGGGTGCCGCCGGCTGTACCCAGCGGCAAGCACGGCGCTACTGGCCACTCCTATCTCGGCAATGATCGCGCCGGTCGCACGGCTGACCTCGGCCACGGTCGGCGCCAGTCCGGCTTCGACGCGGGCGAGCATCAGCAACTCCAGCATGTACGGCTGGCACCGCACCCGATGATCGTGTGGCCCGCCGTCGGCAGTCATGGCATCTCAGCGCCCTTCGAGTCAAGGAGCACTTATTCAATGGCGCTCAGCACCCGGCGTTCCAGGGACTATAGTCCTTTTTCCCGAAATTCTTAGGCCCTGAGACCGCAGGAAATGCTCTTACCCCGAACGTATTGCCCTGCCGGGTACCTGAGCGAACGATTCTGCCGGGCCGCCTGGAATTATCGTTTATATGTGTGTGACTAATTCCGATTGGGCGCAGATCTTCTGCCCTAGCAGGTTCCGGAGCCTTGATCAATCGCCCCACTGGAATCACAGCAGCCGGATCGATCACCCGAAGGCGCGAGCTACCCGGCAGAGCGGCCCGGAGGATAGCACTGCTGGTCGGGCCCGGTTAATTCGCATAATGCCATTGCTACTGCCGGACTGCAACGGCCCAGGGTCCCAGGGTAATTCCGGGATATTCAGAAAGCATCGGCGGTGGGCTACTGGATCAGCTCCGCACTGACTAGCCTGAGGTGAACGTAATGCTCGATCGAGCCCCGTGTAAGTGGTTCCGCCGCCGGGCCGGGTCTCGCTCGGCCTGGTGCCGCTGGGGGTGCCTCGGCTGACACCCTGGCGTATCTGGCCAGCGACCGCACCGAGGTATGGCCGCTCCTGGCCTTGAGCATCGCGTCCCGGTGCCGCGTGACCGGAGCAGCTCACGACAGCGGCTTGCGCATCACGATGCGCGTCCGGCCGCTGCCGCCGTAGTCCTGCGCCCGGAGCATCTCAGTGAACCCGACGCGCTTGTGAAATGCCGCAGATCTTTCGTTCTCCGGGCTGGTGATGGCCTTCAGCGCGACCGCGCCGCGGCCGCGCGCCGCTTTCTCGAAAGTCTGATACAGCATCCTGCCCAGCCCCAGCGCCCGGGAGTCGTCCCGCACCGCGACGAAGTGAATGTAACCGTCGCCGGTCGGCGCGACGAAGCCGAGCAGGTACCCCATGATCTGCCCGCTGCCCCGATCGCGCGCGACGAACGCCGTGTCGCGGAACTCCAGGAAGAACATGGGATGGTGCAAGTACCGAGGCAGGTCCCGGTCACCCCAGAAGCGCTCGTAATCCCGCAGGATCTCGGCCAGGTCCCCATCGCCTGCGCCCTCGATAGCAACATCGCTCATGGACACAGGGGTACCCATCCATCAGCTCCCACGCCTCCAACCCCGGCGAACTTCCGGGGTCACCCACTAAGGGCTTTGGGCGGCCGGAGCCGCCATGATCGAGTCAAATTTTGGTGTGTGCGTGCCCTGGCCTTGGGTGATGGCGGTTTATGCGGCCTAAAGTCCTGAGCGGATGTAAGAGACTTTGAACCGAACGGGCCGTGGTTCCACCTGCCATGATCACCGGACATCCGCCTGGTCGTGCGTAAGCCCGGTCCCCTTCACGCGGCGACCAGGGCCTTGACCGCGGCGGTGATCTCGGCGAGGCCGGCCTTGGCGTCGGAGAAGAACATGCCGGTCTTCGGGTCGATGTACAGCTCGTTGTCGATCCCGGCGTAGCCGTGGCCCATGGAACGCTTGATCACGATGACGCTCTTGGCCTGGTCCACGTTCAGGATCGGCATGCCCGACACCGCGTTGCCCGGGCGGCGGGCGGCCGGGTTGGTGACGTCGTTGGCCCCGACGACCAGCACGACATCCGTGGTCGGGAACTCGAGGTTGGCGGCGTCCATTTCCTTCATGTCCGGATAGGGAACGTTCGCCTCGGCAAGCAGCACGTTCATATGACCAGGCATCCGGCCGGCCACCGGGTGGATGGCGAAGAACGCCGTCGCGTGTTCGGCCAACAGCGCGGCCAGTTCCGCCGCCTCGTGCTGGGCCTGCGCGGCGGCGAGTCCGTAGCCGGGGACGATGATGACCTTGCTGGCGTAGGCCAGCTGGATGGCCGCGTCCTCGGCGGAGATGCGCCGGATGCTGGCGCCCGCGCCGACCGCGGCCGGGCCGGTGGCCGGACCGCTGTCGCCGGTGCCGAAGCCGCCGATCATGACGCTGATGATCGAGCGGTTCATGGCCCGCGCCATGAGCAGGGTCAGGATCCCGCCCGAGGCGCCGACCAGCGCGCCGCCGATGATCAGGGCGCCGTTGTCGATTACGAAGCCAGCGATGGCCACGGCAATGCCGGTGAAGGAGTTCAGCAGCGCGATGACCACGGGCATATCGGCCCCGCCGATCGGCAGCACCATGGTGACGCCGAAGGCCAGCGCGGCGCAGACGGCCAGGATCAGCACCCAGGTGGAGTCGTGCCCGGCCAGGAGGTAGCAGCCCGCCCCGACGCCGACGACGGTGAGGGCGACGGTGATGAAGCGGGCGCCGGGAAAGACGACCGGCCGGCTGGGGACCCAGCCTTGCAGCTTGCCCGCGGCGATTAGTGAGCCGGAGAAGGTGACCGGCCCGACGATGATGTCAAGCACCGTGGCGATCATGACGCGGGTCCCGATGCCGGGGCCGCCGTCCAGCCGGACGAAGCCGCCGATCGCGACCAGCGCGGCGGCGCCGCCGCCGACCGCGTTGAAGATGCTGACGACCTGCGGAACGTCGGTCATCTTGACCTTGCGGGCCATGACCAGGCCGACCGCCGCGCCGCCGATGGCACCGACGGACAGGACGACCCAGCCGGTCGTCGTAATGGTGCCGTCATGGATGACGCTGACCAGCGCCGCGACCACCGCGACGATCATGCCCAGCCAGGACAGCCGACTGCCCTTGCGGGCGGTGGCCGGGGAGTTCATCAGGTGCAGGGCCACGACGAAGCCGACGCCGGCCACCAGGTACGCGAGATCGACGGCGATGGTGACGGCATTCATGACAGTTCCTTCGGCCCGTCGTGGGCGGGCGGTTCGGGCCGCTTGCGGAACATCTGCAGCATCCGGTCGGTGAGGCTATAGCCGCCGACGACGTTCATCCCGGCGAAGAACGCGGCCACGAAGGCGAGCGCGTAACCGGCGTCCGTCCGGGCCTGGGAGGCGATCACGACCGCCCCGATGATGACGATGCCGTGAATGGCGTTGGACGCCGACATCAGCGGCGTGTGCAAGGTGGACGGCACCTTGGTGATGACTTCGTAGCCGACCAGGATGGCCAGTACGAACATGTAGATGTCGGACATCAGGGCGGTGGTCATCGACTGCCTCCTAGGCTGACGATCCGAGCGAGGCGGCCACCGCGGGGTGGATCACCTGGCCCTGGTAGGTGACGATCACGCCGGCCTGGATTTCGTCGGCGGGGTCGATGGTCAGCGCGCCGTCGCGGATCAGCTCGGCCAGCAACGCGACGATGTTGTGCGAATAGGCGGCGGAGGCAGCAGTAGGCACCTGAGCAGGCAGGTTGCCGGCCCCGATGATCCGGATGCCGTCCTCGGTCAGCACCGTCTGGTCTGCCACGGAGCCTTCGATGTTCCCGCCGAGGCTGCTCGCGGCCAGGTCGACCAGGACGGCGCCGACCTGCATACCCTTGACGGCTTCGGCCGTGACGAGCAGCGGGGGCCGCCGTCCTGGCACCTGAGCGGTGGTGATGACGATGTCGAAGCGGGCGATCTGCGCGGCGAGTTCGGCTTGCTGGGCGAACTGCTCGTCGGCGGTGAGCGCTCGGGCGTACCCGCCCTCGCCCGCCCCCGACGCGACCGAGTCGAGTCTCAGGAACCTGGCGCCGACTGATTCGATCTGGTCCTGGGTCTCGGGCCGGATGTCGTAGCCGGTTACCACGGCTCCGAGCCGACGGGCGGTGCCCATGGCCTGCAGTCCGGCCACGCCCGCGCCGAGGACGAGGACGCTAGCGGGCCGGCTAGTCCCGGCCGCGGTGATCAGCATGGGGAAGAACCGGCCGAAGTTATCGGCGGCAACCAGCACCGCCTTGTAGCCGGCCACGTTGGCCTGCGAGGTGAGCGCGTCCATGTACTGGGCCCGGCTCACCGTCCGCGGCAGCCCGTCCAGGCTGATCGCGGTCACCCCGGCCCCGGCCAGCTGGCGGACCAGGTCCGGCTGGACCAGCGGCCGCAGCATGCCGATGACCGTCTGGCCGGTACGCAGCCGGCCGATCAGGTCCGGGCCGGGCGTGCCGACGGTGACAAGGATGTCGGCTCTGCCGATCGCCTCGTCCCGGCTGACGGCTTCCGCGCCGGCTCGTTCGTACGCCCCGTCGGGGAAGCACGCCGCGGCGCCCGCACCGGATTCCACGAGCACGTGTACCTGGGAACGGGCCAGCACCGGGACGGACTCGGGCACGAGCGCGACACGCTGCTCGCCCGGCGCCGTTTCCCTGACGGCACAGACGGTGACGGCCGGCTCCGGGATGGGATGGCTCATGATGGCGGTTCTCCTTCCGCTGCCGTCTCCATATGTCACTCGACCCGTCCCCGGGAGGTGAGTGCCGAACGCCCATGAATGTAGGGACCAAAGTCACCCGGGTAAGCCCCAGGCCCTGCAGCATCGAGCCGATGCTGACAACCTGAGCGCTGCGCTGGACGGCCTTGTAGGTCGTGTTGCCGGTGTCCAGGTCCGGGAAGATAAAGACGGTGGCCTGGCCGGCGACCGGACTGCCGGGCCGTTTGACTTGGCCGACCGAGGCGATGGCGGGCGATCTTCCTGGCCGATGCCTTCTGCTCGGTCTTCAGGCCGGCGGGAAGGACCCATCCGCTTCTCGCGGATCCCGATTGCGCGGTATGCGGGCCGAGCGGTGCGGCCGGAGGCCCTGCCGCCGATCCGGCCCGTCAACTCAGCGCCTCGCTGCGGGTCCTTCCCGTCGCTTTCCATGTCATCGCGCCGGCATCGCGTGCGGCAGAGCCGATGGTCCCGTCTGCCGGTGACCGGCGACCTCAGGTGCACTCGGTCCTTGGTCCCGCGCTGGCCCGGTCCAGCATCGGAGCGCCTGCACTAGGTCAGCCTGCGCGATGCCACCGGCGGATGCGTTCCGCGTGTCATCGGCGATTCGTCACGCTCCGGAGCGTGCAGCGCTTTGGTGTCGTCGAACGCGTAGCGGAGTTCGCCTTCGACATCGATGACGCCGNNCCGAGCAGCGCCCCGTTCTCGTCGGTCACCGGCAGGCAGGTAATGGCGTGCCGGTCCATCTGCCGGGCCGCCTCGGCCACGGTGGCGTCGGGCCGTATCGTCAGCGGGGCAGTGCTCATGATCTCCCCGGCGGTCTCGGCCGTGACGAGGTCCCGCCGCGCCCGGTAGTTCAGGTGAATTCCATGCCTACCGTCAGGGTCCCGCTTTAGTTCTTCCTTCCTGAGCAGCTCAGTCTCGGTGACGACGCCGAGAACCCTGCCCCGGAGGCTCAGTACCGGCACGGCACTGATCTTCTGCCCGACGAGGCGATCATCTGCGGCGCCCGCCCGGTAGGGTCGCACATCCTTCACCTGGCGTACGAAGGGCCCAGCCCAAAGGCCTTGGCCACCAGCGGCCGGCAGGATGCCTGAGAGGCGATCCGGCGATTACGTCGTCAGCCGCGGCAGCGAGCCGGTCCAGACGAACCTGGAGGAATGTGGTAGGTGAACCGGTCGCGGACGGCGACCACGCCCTCGACGTGCCGGGCCTCACCGGCGATGTTGCGGCCGAGGACGACACTGCCTGGAGCGCCCGCCAACGTGACGATCCCGTCCTTCACGGTCACCGTGAGCCGGTCCGGGTCGGTGAAGAACCCGTCCAGGATCACGTCCTGGTTGATCTCGCGGCGGATGTCCTCATCCGGCCTGCTGAACACGCTGAGCACGTCGGAGCGGCAGACAATGCCGACCAGGTGTCCCCGGCGGTCTACCACCGGCATCCGTCGCAGCTTGCGCCGGGACATCAGGCGGGCCAAGGTACTGACGAGTTCGTCCGGGCTCGTGGTCACGGCCGGGTGGGTCATCAGGCCGGAGGCCGTCCGTCCCGCCCTGGCCCGCTTGGCCAGCAGGTCGGTCTCGGATACCACGCCGACGACCGCGTCCTCGGCGTCGACGACAGGAAGGCCGCTGACCCGGTGCGCCCGGAGCATAGCGACCATCTCGCTATATGACGCATCGCGCCTCACCGCTACCACCCGGGTGGTCATGACGTCCTTGACCCGCGCGTGCACCGTGATCACGCTTGGAGGAGCGAGCCGGCGCCGATCCAGGTCGCGACGTCGTTGCTGGTCCCGGGCAGGGCCTGCACCACGGCGTGCGCGGCCGCGAGGGCAGTGCGCGAGGCGAGGTAGTGGTGGCCACACAGCAGCAGGTCGGTCTCGTCCGGCCGGGCCTGGGTCGGCGGCATGATCACTCGGACCGCGGCCTTGGCCGGGCAGCAGCAGGCCAGGTCGGCGGGCGCTTCGGGCGCCGGGATGGCTTCATCGAGCGGCCGGCAGGCCGGGTGGGTGTCGTTTGTGACTGAAGGAGGCTGGAATCTCGCGTTCATGCCATCAGCCTCGCCCCGGGCCGGCCTGGTCCGGCAGAGACCAAGCTCACGTCTGAAGGTGCCAAAGGTCCCTCACCTTGGACTCTGGCCGTGACCTGTGGCGCGGCGGTTTCCTCGGAGTATGCCTAGCCCACAGCACCAGGTGCCCGAGCTGCCGGATAGCTTCTGGTACGCGGCCAAGCGCCGGCTGCTGGGCCCGCCGCTGGTGACCGAACAGCTGAGCAGCCAGCGCCTGTCCAAGCCGCTGGCGCTCGGCGTGCTGTCCTGCGACGGGCTCTCCTCGGCCGCGTACGGCACCGAGGAGATCCTCTACGCGCTGCTCCCGTTCTTCGGCCTGGCCGCGTTCACGCTGGTGCTGCCGATGACGCTACTGGTCCTGTTCGGCGTGCTGCTGGTCGTGCTGTCCTACCGCGAGGTGGTGTCGGTCTACACGCGGGCGGGCGGCTCGTACGTGGTGGCCCGGGAGAACTTCGGCCCGCGGGTGGCCCAGATCGCCGCGGTCGCGCTGTTGATCGACTATGTGGTCACCGTCGCGGTGCAGACCGCCGCGGGCAGTGCGGCCATCGTGTCCGCGTTCCCGGCTCTGTCCCGGGTCCCGGTCGTCGGTCCCAAGATCCTGCTGGTCATCTCGGTGCTGGCCATCCTGCTCATGTCCCTGGCGAACCTGCGCGGCATCCGGGAGGCGGGCCGGATCTTCGCGCTGCCCACCTACCTGTTCGCCGTCTCGGTGGTCGTGATGATCGTGACCGGGGTAGCCCGGGAGCTGGCGGGCGGCCTGAAGCANNTACATCATGGCGCGGGCCTTCGCCAACGGCGGCTCGTCGCTCACCGGGATCGAGGCCGTCTCCAACGCGGTCAGCGCGCTGCGCCCGCCGGAAGGCCGCAACGCGCGCCAGATCCTGGCCATGCAGGGCTCGATGGTCGCGTTCCTCATCGCGGGAATCTCTTGGCTCGCGCACGCCACGCACGCCACTCCCTACACCGCCGGGTTCCCGACCGTACTGGCCCAGGAAGCCGGGCAGGTGTTCGGGCACACCCCGGCCGGCCAGATCATGTTCTACTTCCTCCAGACCGCCACCGCCGCCATCTTGTTCACCGGCGGCAACACCAGCTTCACCGGATTCCCGTTCCTGGCCAGCTTCGTCGCCGAGGACTCCTTCCTGCCCCGGTGGCTGACCCGGCGCGGGCACCGGCTGGTGTTCTCCAACGGGATCATCCTGCTGGCCGCGCTGTCGCTGAGCCTGATGCTGGTGGCGGGCGCGACGGTCGACGCCCTCATCCCGTTCTACGCCATCGGCGTGTTCACCGGGTTCGCCATGGCCGGGTTCGGCATGGCCCGGTACCACCGCCGGACCCGCGAGCCGGGCTGGCGGCGCAAGCTGGTGATCAACACCGCGGGCGGGATCTACACTGCGCTGGTCGTGGTGCTGTTCGCGGTGGTGAAGTTCACCGAGGGCGCCTGGCTCATCGTCATCATCTTCCCAGCCCTGGTGTACCTGCTCATCCGGCTCAACCGGCAGTACCGGCACGAGGCCGCCATCCTGGACAACCCGTCCGGCGGCGACCTGCATCCGCACACGGCGAACTTCTCCCGCCGTGCGGTCCTGGTCCTGGTGGACAGCTACGACCTGGCCACCATCGCCGCGCTCAAGTACGCCAAGAGCCTGCGGCCGACCTCGCTGCGGGCAGTGCACTTCAGCCTGGACAACACCAGGGCCGACCAGCTGCGGCGGCAGTGGCTGGAGGGCGGCACCGGCGTCCCGCTGGAGCTCGCGGACTGCCCCGACCGGCGGCTGGCCCACGCCGCGGCCCGGCTCGCCGCCGCCGAGGCCGCCACGCCCGGCACGCACGTGACCGTGGTCCTGCCGCGCCGCAGCTACCCGGTGCTGGCCGGCCGGCTGCTCCACGACCACACCGCGGACCGGATCGCCCGGGTGGTCAGCCGCGTCCCGTCCGCGGTGGCCACCATCATTCCCTTCGACGTGCAGCACAAGGTCGAGACCCTGCACGCGAAGCGGATCCGGGCGGCCAAGACCGACAGCCTGCGCGACTACGAGTGGCCCGTTCCGCCGCCCGGCACCGACTCGATCGGTTCGCTGCACCAGCCCGGCCAGGCGACCGTGCAGGGCCGCCTGCGGACGGCGCAGGTCCGGCCCGTCCCGAGCAACAACGTGCTGGCCTTCGAGGTCGCCGACTCCACCGGCGACCTGACCGCCGTCTTCTACGGCCGCACCCAGATCGCGGGCCTCGAGCCGGGCCGCCGGGTCCGCCTGCACGGCATGGTGGGCATCGGCGGCGACGGCCGCCCCGCGATGATCAACCCGGCCTGTGAGACGCCGCGATAAGCCGGAGCGACTCCGCGACTCCGCG
>PLIQ01000020.1 GCA_003140115.1 Actinomycetota bacterium
TCTGATGTGAAGTCTTCGGTTATGTGAAGTTGGTGGTGTCTGTGCTGGTCAGACGCTCGGCGGGGCCAGGCTTCTTCGCATAGCCGAGTTTCCTTGGTTGGTCATGTCATCCGATCAAGGAGGTTGATCAGTGATGTCTGCGGTCACTGGGTTGGCGGCCGAAGCGGCCGCGTTCATGAAGCGTGCCGGCTACTCCTCGAGCTCGCGCAGCGGCTATCAGCGCATCTGGGACCAGTTCGGCAGGTACTGCACTGCCAGCGGGGTTCGGGTTCCGGATCGAGAGACTGCTGCCGGGTTCTGTGCGGCTGTCGGCGCCGACGGCGCCGCGCAGTGGCAGGTGTTCTACCGTCGGGCTGTCGGCTGCCTGTTCGACGTGGCCGACACGAGCCGGTTCGCGTTGCGCGCCGGGCGCGGGGGGATCCCGGTGCCGGAGATCTTCACCGTGGAGTTCGAGGCGTACGCGTCGTCGCTGGCAGGACGCGGACTGGCCGAGGCGACGGTGCGCGCCAAGACCGGGATGCTGCGCCGGTTCTTGGCGTTCCTGGCAGGGCAGGGGGTGCAGCGGATGACGGCGCTGAGCGTCGCCGACGTATCCGCCTATGTCCGTTCGCTCACGCCGATGGCCGCTTCCAGCCGCGCCGGCCAGTTGTACTTCCTGCGCGAGTACCTGCGGTTCGCGGTCCGCGAGCACGGTGCCGATCCCGTCCTGGGAGCGATGTTCCCGGTGATCGTCTTCGACCGGGACGCGGTCCTGCCGTCGGTCTACCGGCCGGGCGAGGTTGCCGCGGCGTTGGCCGAGGCCGGAAACCAGTCCGAGTCGCCGCTGCGGGATCGGGCGGTGCTGCTGCTCGCGTCGCTGCTCGGGTTGCGGTCGGGGGACATCAAGGGGCTGCGGTTCGACCAGATCGACTGGGCAAACCGGCGATTGTCGTTGGCCCAGCACAAGACGGGCCGACGGCTCGACCTGCCACTTCCCGATGAATGCGCATTCGCGATCATCGACTACTGGAAGAACGAGCGCCCCGACGTCGGCGACCCGCACGTGTTCCTGCGGCGCCGGGCCCCGCACCAGCCGCCCGCAGCGGGTAACCACTTCCACCAGGTCGTGGCCGGGGGTTTCGCCCGGGCCGGGGTCGAGGTATCCGGGCGGCACCGCGGACTGCATGCGTTGCGTCATTCCGTGGCGGTCGGGATGCTCGAATCCGGGACCGCCTACCCGGTGATCGGCGCGGTGCTGGGGCACGCCGACGCGAACACCACCCGCCGGTATCTGCGGGTGGACGCCGAGCACCTGCGCCCATTGGCGTTGGAGGTGCCCGATGCCCGCTGAAATCACTCCCGACGGCGCGTTCCCCGAGCTGTTCAGCGAGTATGTCGAGTACAAGAGGGGCCTCGGCTATGTCTACCCCGACAGCCGGCTCTACCTGGTCAGGCGCCTGTCGAGGTTCCTGGCCACACGGCCCGCCGACGAACGGGTGCTGACCCGGCAGTCCGCTGAGGCGTTCGCCAGCCCCTGCGAGGCAGAGTCCCCTGGCTCGGCCGCGGGCCGGCGCGGGATCGCCCGCCAGTTCGCGCTGTTCCTGCGGTGGAAGGGAATCGACGCCTGGGTGCTGCCCGAGCGCGAGCAGCCGCGCCAGCCCAGCTCCTTCGCTCCCAGGATCATCACCGCTGACGAGATGGCCCGGGTCATCGCCTGCGCCGACGCACGTCCCGCGTCCCGGCGCGGCCCGCAAACCCAGCCGGTCTACGCCATGCTCGTCCGCTTGCTGTGGTGCTGCGGACTGCGGATCGGCGAGGCACTGTCCCTCCTGGTCGGCGACGTCGACCTGGTCGAGGCCGTCATCACCGTCCGCAAGGCCAAACACAACCGGACCCGGCTGGTGCCGATGTCGCCGTCCCTGACCGTGCATGCCCGCCGCTACTCAGCCGCTGTCGGCCTGGTCCCGGAAGACCCGGCAGCGTGGTTCTTCCCCTCCCCGCGCGGCGGGGCCTACCACCCCGGCTCGGCCACGGCGCACATCCAGACCCTGATGCTCGAGGCCGGCGTCACCACGGCCTCCGGGCACGCTCCTCGCGCCCATGACCTGCGCCACTCCTATGCCGTGGCAGCCCTGGCGAAGATGCAGGCCGACGGGGTGGACATCTACGCGACGTTGCCCCTGCTGGCCACCTACATGGGACACGCGGACATCGTCTCCGCGGAGTACTACCTGCGCCTCGACCCGTCGGCCTGGACCGTCATCGAACAGGCCATGGCCGACGCCTACGCTGACATCTTCCCGCACGAGACGGCGTGAGATGGCCACCGCTCGCCCGTTCGCCGACATGTTGGCCCAGTTCCTGACCGTCTACTTGCCCGTCACCAGGGCCTGCTCCCCGAACACCGTGTCTGGCTACCGGGACGCGTTCACGCTATTCCTGCGGTTCATGGACCAGCAGCAGGCGACCTCGCCGGACCAAGTCGCCTTCGCGGACTTCACCACCTCGAACGTGGCGGCCTTCCTCGGCTGGCTGCGCACCGACAGGCAATGCTGCACAGCCACCGCCAACCAGCGGCTGGCCGCGTTGAAATCGTTCTTCCGCTACGTCCAGGCCCAAGCCCCCGAGCAGGTCGCCCAGGCCCGGCGGGTCCTGGCGGTCAAGACCGCCCAAGCCCCACAGCCGGCGATCGGCTACCTGCCCGTGGACGCGGTCGGGTTGCTGCTCGAGCACGCCGCGCAGCGCGGACCCCGCGACCTGGCCCTGCTGACAACGCTCTACGACACCGCAGCAAGGGTTCAAGAGGTCTGTGACCTGTCGATCCGGGACCTTCACCTCGGCAAACCCGCCAGCGCCACCCTGACCGGGAAGGGCCGCAAGACCCGGACCGTGCCACTGACCCCGCAAGCCGCTCAGATCCTCACCCAGCACGTCCGCACGCTTCCGGACGACCTCTCCGGGCCCGTGTTCACCAACAGGACCGGCCAACGGCTCGGGCGAGCCGGTGTCGCTTACCTACTCGCCACCTGCGCGCACGCCGCGCACGCCGAGCGGCCCGACCTGGTGCCCGAGAAGATCTCCCCCCACGTGCTGCGTCATTCGAAGGCGATGCACCTGCTGGAGAACGGAATCAACCTCATCTACATCCGCGACATCCTCGGACACGCGTCCGTCGTCACCACTGAGATCTACGCCAAGGCCAACCCGGAGATGAAACGCCACGCCATCGAAACCGCCGCCAGCAAGACCCTCGGACCAAGCCGCTACCACGATGCCTCCCGGCAGGACCTGCTGACCTGGCTCCGCCAAGCCATCTGAGCAGCCCTTATGCGAAGAAGCCTGGCCCCGC
>PLIQ01000350.1 GCA_003140115.1 Actinomycetota bacterium
GCCAAGAGCACGTTCCGCCTCGATGATCCCGGCGACCTGGACAGCTGGCTGGACGCGGCCCCGCCCGCCCCGGACCGGCCCGCGCTGATCGAGGAGTTCCTGACCGGGGAGGAGGGTTCCTACGACAGCGTGATGGTCGACGGCGAGATCGTCTGGGACTCGATCTCGGCCTACCTGCCCACCCCGCTGGAGGTGCTGCGCCACCCGTGGATGCAGTGGGTCGTGCTGCTGCCCCGCGACATCGACGGGCCGCAGCACGCCGGCATCCGGCAGGTCGCGCCGGTCGCGCTGCGCGCCCTCGGGCTGCGCACCGGGCNNACGTTCTCCCCGCCGGCCCGCCAGTGGTCTACCGGCACCGTCTACCTGCGCGGCCAGGGCGCGGGCCAGGTCCGGGCGGTGCACGGCCTGGACCAGCTGCCGGCCTGGGTCGCCGAGCTGGTGGTCGACTCGCGGCTGCCCAGCCCCGGCCAGCCGTCCTCGGGCAGCTACGAGGGCGACGGCTACATCACCGTCCGGGACCGGGAGACCGGCACGGTGACCGCCGCGCTCAAGGAACTGCTCGGTACCGTCCGCGTCGAACTGGGCTTCGGTGACCCGTGAACGTCCTGATGATCTCGCCCGGCTACCCGGCGGAGATGGCCCTGTTCACCCGCGGTCTGGCCTGGTCCGGGGCCACCGTCATCGGCCTCGGCGACCAGTCGGCCGAGGCGCTGCCGGACGCCGCCAGCCAGGCCCTGGCCCACTACATCTACGTCGGCTCGCTGGCCGCCGACGACCACGTCGCCGAGACCGTCCGCGATCTGGCCCGGTACGTCCGGATCGACGCGGTCGAGTGCTTGTGGGAGCCGTACATGGTGCTGGCCGCGCGGCTGCGCGAGGAACTCGGGCTGCCCGGGCTGACCGTGGCGCAGACCATCCCGTTCCGGGACAAGGAGCAGATGAAGCAGCTGCTCGACGCGGCGGGGCTGCGCACCCCGTGGCACACCGAAGCCAGGACCGTGGCCGACGTGTGGGCCGCCGCCGAACGCGTCGGCTACCCGCTCATCGTCAAGCCGATCGACGGCGCGGGGTCGGCCGACACCTACCGGGCCGACTCGGCCGCCGAGCTCGACTCGGTTTTGCCCATGATCCGGCATGTGCCTGTGGTCAGCGTCGAGGAGTTCGTCGACGGCGAGGAGTTCACCTACGACACCATCTGCGCGGGCGGGCAGGTGCTGTTCGAGAACATCTGCCAGTACCACCCGCGCCCGCTGCTGACCAAAATGCACGAGTGGGTCAGCCCGATCACCCTGGCCCTGCGCGACCTGGACGATCCTTCGCTGGCCAAGGGCCGCGAACTCGGCGTCGAGGTGATCGGCGCGCTCGGGTTCCGGGACGGGTTCACCCACATGGAGTGGTACCGCAAGGCCGACGGCGAGGTGGTGTTCGGCGAGATCGGCGCCCGGCCACCGGGCGCGCGCACGGTCGACGTGATGAACTACGCGACCGACGCCGACCTGTTCACGGCCTGGGCCGAGGCCGTGACCAGGGGCCGGATCTCCCAGCCGGTCATCCGGCACTACAACGCGGCCAGCATCTTCAAGCGAGCCAGCGGGACCGGCCGGATCACGCACTACGAGGGCCTGGACGAGCTGCTCGCCGAGTACGGCGACCACGTGGTCGCGCTCGAACTCCTCCCCGTCGGCGCGCCCAGGCGGGACTGGCGCGCCACCCTCATCGCCGACGGAATGGTCATCGTCCGCCACCCCGAGCTGGCCCAGACCCTAGCCATGGCCCAGCGCTTCGCCACCGACCTGCGCCTATACGCCGCCTGAGCCGTCCGCGCCCCCAGCCCCCTCCCGTACGCGGCCTGCGGTAGCGTCCAACTATGACCCTCCACGACGCCGTGCAGCAGGTCCTGCCGTCCGTCCGCGCCGACCTGGAGCGCCTGGTCCGGATCCCGTCCGTGTCGGCCGACCCGACCGCCGGTCCGTACCTGCGGGACAGCGCCGCCGAAGTCGCGGCCCTGCTCGAGGCGGCCGGCCTGCCCGAGGTCGACGTCCTGACCATCCCCGGCGGCCAGCCGGCCGTCGTCGCCCGGCGCCCGGCCCCGCCCGGCGCGCCCACCGTCCTGCTCTACGCCCACCACGACGTCCAGCCCCCCGGCGACCGGGCCAGCTGGGACACCGACCCGTTCCAGCCCACCGAAACCAGCGGCCGCCTGTACGGCCGCGGCGCCGCCGACGACAAGGCGGGCATCGCCGTGCACCTGGCCGCGCTGCGGGCCCACGGCGACCAGCTGCCGGTCGGCGTCACCGTCCTGGTCGAAGGCGAGGAGGAGATCGGCTCGCCCACCCTGCTCCCGTTCCTGGACACCTACTCCGACCGGCTGGCCGCTGACGTGGTGGTGTTCGCCGACGCGGTGAACTGGACGATCGACGTGCCGTCGCTGACCACCAGCCTGCGCGGCGGGGCCGGCGTCATGGTGGAGCTGCGCACGCTCGACCACGCGGTCCACAGCGGCCTGTTCGGCGGCCCGGTCCCGGACGCGCTCACCGCGCTGTGCCGGCTGCTGGCCACGCTGCACGACGAGCACGGCGACGTGGCGGTGGCCGGCCTGCACCGCGGCCCGGCGGACCCGGTCGACCTGACCGAGGCGCGGCTCCGCGCCGACGCCGGGGTCCTCGACGGGGTGCAGCTCATCGGTACCGGAAGCCTCACCGAGCGGCTCTGGGCCGCTCCCTCGATCACCGTCATCGGCCTGGACGCCCCCGCCACGGCGGCCGCCTCCAACACCCTGCTGCCGGTCGCCCGGGCCAAGATCAGCCTGCGGGTGGCCCCTGGCGACGACGCGGACCGCGCCTGCGAGGCGCTCAAGGCCCACCTGCGGGCGCACGCGCCGTGGGGCGCGCAGGTCAGCGTGACCTCCGGCGGGACCGCCGCCCCGTTCACCGTCCGGACCGGCGGTCACGCCTACCGGGCCGCCCGCCAGGCCCTGTCCGAGGCGTGGGGGAGACCCGCCCTCGACATCGGGGTCGGCGGCTCGATCCCGTTCGTGACCGCCTACGCGGAGCGCTTCGGTGATACCGAGATCCTCATCACCGGCGTGGAGGACCCCGACGCCCGCGCGCACGGCGCGAACGAGAGCCTGCACCTGCTCACCTTCGAGCGAGCCTGCCTCGCCGAGGCCCTGCTCCTGCGCGACGTCAGCCCCGCAGCAACCGGTGCATAACCGGCCGAATCCAACCCGCGGCCCGGAACTCGACCTGCCCGGACCTGTACGAACGGCTTGGTTTTCCGCTACATTGCCGCAACGGGAGGAGTCGGATGTCCATCAAGAGCAAGCTCGTCACAGCAGCCGCAACACTGACCCTGATCGCAGGCGTCAGCGCGGCCGCCACCCAAACCGCGAACGCGGCCACGCCCAAGTGCGGCGCGACCTGTTCTGACTTCTACAGCCACGCGCTCGGCGCGGCCTTCGTCCTCGCCGTCGCGGATCAGGTCGGGCAGGCTGGCCAGCCGACCACCCTGGCCCGGGCCAACCGCACCAGCCAGGGCGAGGACTTCACCGTCGACGCCCTGGGCACAGTGCACGATTTCTACCAGCTGGGCCTGGTATCCGGCGGCCTGAACGCGCCCTACGGCGGCCTGTACGTGTACGAGATCGAATACACCCCCGGACACACGCCCAGCAACCTGTGCCTGGGCACCTTCGCCCAGCCCGGGGCCGGTACCCCGGTGACCCTCGAACCGTGCGGCCGGACCGCCAAGACCGTCTGGATCTTCGATCCGCACCAGGCGAGCACCGGCGGCGCCTACTTCGTGCTGATCAGCGCCGCCACCACCACCAACTTCAACCACCCGTACGCGCTGACCACGCTGGCGGCGGGCCACCCGCTGGTAACCGCGTCGCTGGCCACCAGCACCACCAGCTCCGCGTTCGCCCATCAGCTGTGGAACGCCAAGGCGGGCGTCCTGCCGAGCTCGTGACCCTAACCGCATGCTGACGCGGCTCCTGCTGGTCGCCGCGGGATCCCTCATCACCCTGGCCGGAGTCGTCTTCACCCTGCAGGGCGTCGGCGTCATCGGCGGCAGCTTCATGTCCGGCACCACCACCTGGGCCGTGGCCGGCCCGGTCATCGCCCTGGCCGGCCTGGCCCTGGTCGCCCTAGGCCTGCGCCGGCCTCGCTAGCNNGCTAGGGCACGATGACGATGGGTACGGGTGAGTGGCGGGCCAGGCTGACCGCCACCGAGCCGACCAACCGGTGCGCGCCCCGCGCGGAGCTGCCGACCACGATCACCACCGTGTCGCCCGGGTGTTCGTCGCGAAGGTTCGTGGCCGCCGTGATCAGCTGCTGGGTGATCGGTCCCTGGCCCCGCTCGAACCGCCAGCGGTCCTCGCGCCCCTCCAGCTGCGCGCGGGCCGAGGCGCGCAGCTCCTGCTCGATCTCGTCGAAGCTGGTATCCATCTCGGCGATGGAGTCGGACGACAGCATGTCGACACCGGGCATGTGTCCGACGTACACCACGTCGAGTCGCCCGCTGCGCCCGCGCAGCAGCCCGACCGCGGCATCCAGCGCGCGGCTGGCTGGCGGCGACCCGTCATACCCGACGACGAGGTCGATGTCCCCGGCAGAAGGCATAGGAGTGTTCATCGCCGCTAACGCTAGTGCCTGCGCCTGCGCCGGTCAGTCAGCGGGTGGGAGGTCCCCCACCTGCTCCTTGGTGAGGTTAAGCCGGATTCCCGTCTCGACCCCGGTCACGGCGGTTATCGGGATCGCGACTTCCTTGCGCCCCCAAAGATGCCCCTCCTTGAGGAGCACGTGGGTCACCCGGTGATCGTCCGGATTGACCAGGAAGCCCCGCACCCGCCCGATCTCACCGTCGACGGCATGGACCTGGTCCCCGGGCCCTACCTGGTCCTCACCCATCGGAATAACGTCTTCGACGAACGTCCTCCGGCGTTCCGGAACGTGCCCGAGATCCTCGAACCCACCGCCAATGGGCGCCAATGCGTCACCGCCGACGTCATAGACAAAGCCGCCGCTCAAGACGCCAATGTCGCCTATGCGTTCGTCGGCTTTGTCGCCGAGCTCGCGCTCTTCAGCGGGGTCGAACTTGTCGAACTCCGCGAGGGTGCAGTGCAGCCGGATCTCGCCGTCCGTGGTCTCGGCCAGGCCACCAGGAACAAGCCTCGCGGCCTCCTTCGAGTGCCCCCGCTGGATGACAAGGTGGGTAACCGTGTCAGTGGCTGGGTCGATGATCAGGCGGCGTAGCTCGCCGCAGTAACCATCGGAGCAGCTTGCCCTGGCCCCGATCGCAAACTCCGTCTCCGCGGCCATGGCTGCCTTCCCTTCCGGCCTGTTGCGCGCCTGCTGGCTTCGCCGTGGCAGCGCCCCGGTGCGCCCGCACTCGCAGGTGAGTGCCGAGTCATTTGCCGTACGCCTACGTGCAGACCGAGCCTAGCCCGCGCCGCCTGCCCCTGACTACTGGCCCCGAATGCCGGCCGCCCAGGGTCGTCACCACGCCGCGGACACCGACAGCACCTCGCACTGCGAGGTGACCGCACCCGTGGCGTCGACGTCGTTGCCGAACTGGGTGGTCTGCGTCCGCAGCACCCGGATCAGCTGCCCGTTGCCGGCGGACAGTTCGACGACCCGGGCAGTGCCGCTGTGTCCGGCGGCGTTGCAGGACGACGCGACGAGCTGGCCGCCGCCGGGCGTGATGACCGCGGATTTCAGGCCCGGCAGCGGTGCGGGGAAGGCGGCCAGCCGGGCCGCCGCCAGGCTGCCGCCGGGCTCGGCGGCATCTATCTGGCGGATTCCGGTGATCACCGCCGGGATCATCCCCGGGGGGCGGGCCGGGTTCATTCCCCCGGTGCTGTGCCACCAGGGGACCACGACCGCGTCGTCGCTGGCCCAGGCGGGAACGCCCGGCCAGTATCCCGGCGTGCTCTGGCCGGTCCAGGTGCGGGTTTTGCCGCTGGCCAGGTTGATGACCTCTACGCTGCCGTACAGCGACCCGGGCGGGAACTCGTGCACCAGGGACAGCGCGAGCATCCTGCCGTCCGGGGACAGCGCCGCGCCGATCACCGGCATGCCCTGGTTGTCGAAGGCCAGCTGGCCCAGGCCCCCGGGTCGGCCGTCTGGGGAGACGGTCAGCTGGAACAAGGTGACGTCGGCCACGCCGGGCAGGTCGCCGCCCCGGGAGACGACGATGACGAAGTGCCGGCCGTCCGCGCTGCCGAAGGCCTGCCCGCCAACCGAGGTTCGTCCGGTCGCCGCCGGAACGGGTATCGCGAGCGATCCCGTCACGCGCCCGCCAGCCGAGGACCGCACGACAACCTCCAGCCCGGCAACGACGAGGTAGAAGCCAGGCATGCCGCCCGGTCGCGGCAACGATGCGCCCGTGGGCACGATGACGGGGGAGCGCTGGCTCCCTGTACAGGCCGACAGGGCCGCGACACAAACGACCGCCGCAGCCACGGCTTTGACTGCCCGCATGCCGATCAGACGCACCACTGCCCGCCCAGGTTGCGCCTACGGGTGGTTAGGCGGCCGGCTGATATGGGTTCATTTCGCGGGAAGTGTGAAGTAGAACGTCGCACCGGCACCGGGTGCGCCGACGGCCCAGGTGCGGCCCCCGTGCCGTTCCACGATCTGTCTCACGCTCGCAAGGCCGATGCCAGTGCCAGGGAACTGGGCGGCACTATGCAATCGCACGAATGGCTTGAATAGCTTGTCGGCGTCCGCGGTGTCGAAGCCAGCACCGTTGTCGCGAAGGTAAAAGCGGCTACACCCGGTCTCGTCTAGCGTCATCCCGAACTCGATCGCGGCGTCCTCGCGTCCGGAGGTGAACTTCCAGGCGTTGTCCAGCAGGTTCTGCAGTACCGCGCGGATGAGCGTCAGGTCTGCCGTTACCCAGACCGGTTGCTCGATGGTAAAGCGGACATGACGGTCCGGTTCTTGGTGCTGGAGTTCCTCCGCGATGCGTGCGACCTCCGCCCCTAGGTCGATCTCCTGGAGGCGGATCTTGGACCGCGAAACGCGCGCGAGGTTCAGGAGGTCGTCGATTAGCTGCATCATTTGCTCGGCGGCGGCGACGATGCGCTTGGCGTAGCCGACGCCGACGTCGCTGAGGCTGTCCCCGCAGTCCTCGAGCAGGGCGCTACTTAGCCCGCCCAGCGTTCGCAGCGGGGCACGCAGGTCATGGGAGACCGAATAGGAGAAGGTCTCCAGGTCCCGGTATGCGGACTCAAGGTCGTCCGTCCGGAGGCGAAGCTCGGCCTGGATGCGGTACCGCTCGGAGATATCGCGGGCAATCGACGATGCGCCGATTACGCCAAGCCGGTCGTCATGGACCGGGGAGATCATCACGGAGACCGGGAAGATGCTCCCGTCCTTGCGCTGCCGGGTGGTCTCGTGGTACGGGACGTGCTCGCCGCCGCTGATCTTGCCGAGAATCTCCTGGATCTCTGCGACTCGGCCGGGCGGGCAGAGGACCGTGATCGACTGGCCTATGATTTCCTCTGCGGCGTACCCGTACATGCGCTCGGCAGCCGGGTTCCAGGTGGTGATGATGCCATCCGTGGTCTTCCCTATGATGGCGTCGTCCGATGAGTTAACGATCGCCGCCAGCACATCCTCGGGCGGCAGCGGTCCGCGGAGAGTGCTGCCGCTCACACCTGACGACTGTTCCAAGGCTTCCACGCATTCCCTACGTCGTTTCCCGATGCGCTGCGCACACGGTGCCTCGGATTACCGGGATCTATACGTCAAGCTGTATGCCGCTGCGCCAATCGACGCAATGACTTATAGTAACGAACATATCACACAAAGTGTCAGCGGCGGGCTGCGCGATGACTTGGTGACCCAGAGCGAGGGCCATCGGGTCCAGGACCGGAAGCGCGCTAACGTCCGCCCTGTTGCGCGGGTTTACGAGCCAGCAGGAAGGCCTGCTGCTCCCGCTCCGGGAAGTCACCATCGTCATCGGGCTCGCGCAGCAACCGGCCGCGCACCACCAGCCCGGCCTGGTCCAGCCGCTCCGCCACCCACTCCGGCCGCCGCCGACGGAAGTCGAGCGCAACCGGGTGACCCAGTGCTTCCGATCGGTGCAACGAGTCGTCACCGGCCTGGAACCCCAGCAGCACCAGGCCACCTGGGACCAGCACCCGGCAGAACTCAGCGAAGGCCTCCGGCACCCGCTCATCCGGAACATGGATGACCGAATACCAGGCCAGCAGACCGCCAAGCGAAGCGTCGGGCAGGTCCAGCGCCAGCATCGAGCCCACCTCGAACCGCAGGCCAGGGTACGTCCGCCGGGCCACCTCGATCATCCCCGGCGACAGATCGATCCCGAACACCGGCAACCCGAGGCCGTCCAGGTATGCCGTCACCCGGCCCGCACCGCACCCGACATCAGCGACCGGTCCCGCTCCCGTGGCCCGCACCACCTCAGCAAACCCAGCCAGCATCGCCCGGTCCAGTGGCTTGGCGGCCAGCTCATCACGGAGCCGCTCGGCATAAGCAGTGGCCACAGCGTCGTAGGACGCACGGGTATTACGCAGAAAATCCGGTTCGGTCATAGCCACGGACCCTATCCCGCACAGAGACGACGGCCGCAGATCCGGCTCACGGCGGGACCCGCAATTCTCAACTGCGCTGCAGCGACGGCTCAGCTCGCTGACGTCAGGGTGGCGGCGACGGCTTCGGGATCTGCGCAGCCGACGATCCACTCATCCCACGGGGCACCCTCCAAGCGCACCCTGACGCCGCGGGGCGTATCGCCATGGACTGCGACGAATATCTTCTCGCCATGGCCGCGGACAGTGGCCACCGTGGCGACGCCGGGGACGCGCATTCCGACCTTGAACCCGACTCCGATCCCGGTCCAGCCGTGGGCGTCGTCGAGCACCTCGACGCCGCGAAGCGCCGACAGCGGCACATGAAGGTCGCCGTGAACAGCCTCGGCCTTCTCCGCACCCGAGAGGTGAAGCACCAGTTCGGCGCCTTCCAGCTGCAGTTCTGCCACGTCAGACTCCTCGCGTCTAGTGGGTCCAGCGTACGCAGCGCAGAACCTAGCCGTCCTGTCGCCATTCGGATCACTGCACCTCGGCCACCAGCGCGGCTGCCCGGGGTGGTCAGCGACCCGGCTACTGCTGCTGGCTACTGATCAGCAAGATGACCTGCTGGCGTACCCGGTTCGGGTCTGCGCCGTGTTTCACCAGCACCCGCGCGGCTACGCCGTTGCCCTCACGGATGAGGCCGAGCAGGATGTGCTCGGTGCCGACGTAGTCGTGGCCGAGCTGTGCCGCCTCGGCCACGGTCAGGTCAAGCACCTTCTTGGCCCGCGGCGTGAACGGTATGGACCCGGGCCGCTCATGCTGGCCCCGGCCGATAATCTCCTCGACCTCCTGCCGCACCACGTCCAGGCTGATCCCCAGCGACTCCAGCGCCCTGGGCCCGACACCGCCGCCCTCGTGGATGAGGCCGAGCAGGATGTGCTCGGTGCCGACGAGGTCGTGATTGAGCACCCTGGCATCTTCTTGCGCCATGACAACCACTCGCCGCGCCCTGTCGGTAAACCGCTCAAACATCGTCCGCCGCCTCGTGCCACCGGGCAGAACCCGGCTGCCTGCCCACAGCAACGGCAAGACGGAGCCGGTCCGGGCCAGCCCGGGATGATCCATCCACAGTACGCGCCCGCGGCGCCAGGGTGGCTGGGCGGGGCGTTCCGCGGTGTTCCCACGGGTATGAGACCAGGGTCTGCACTGGCGCGATCTGCCCGGTGCTAGACGAGACTGAAACCGTCGTCTCGAAGGGAGCGCCGACATGTCAGGAACCAACGCCGACCTTATCCCCATCATCATTATCCCGGTCGTCGCACTCGCCATCATGCTGGGCATGATTTTTTACGCCAGCAGCCACCCGCTGTGGGGCACCCAGGCTCCGGCGGACACCGTCTCCACGCACCCACTGGAGGGCGGCATCCCGGCTCAGCGCCTGAGCAGCCCCGGGCAGGTGGTTCCTGGCCAGCATCTAGGCACCGCTGCGGACGAAGTCCCCCGCGAGCAGGCGCGGGCCAGCGAAACCCGAAAGGAATAGCGTCATGACCGACACAGTCAACCAGCCGCCGCGGCCTAGTCGCGGGCGGGATGATCTTGCCTGGCGACCCATTCCGGAGTGCCGACGAGGCAGAAAGCAGCGGTCGCGTGGTGAAATGGGTCAGCGTACAGCAACGGTGACAGCAACGTTTCAGGTCAGGCTGGCTTGTCTTGCGGGTCGATGCCATGCTGGCGGAGCAGAGCGCGGAGCCGCTCGACCTCGTCGGTGAGCTGCTGGACCCGCTCGGCCAGATCGGGCAGCGCCGGATGTCCGGCGGCCCACTGCTCCTGCCGCGCGGCCTTGCTGCCCAGCAATTCCTTCTCCCGGTTACGCCGCTGCGCGGCCTGCTCATAGTCGCGGGCGTCGACCGCGGATTCCTTCTCGCGGCGGACCTGGGCGATCTGCTCGTCCAGGTCACTGGTGTCCGGCCCGATGCCCACCCGCTGTTCAACGGCCGCCAGCCGGCCCCCGAACACGTCCAGGCGAGTATTCGTCCACATCACCGGTACGACCTCCCGAGGCGGCCGCCGACCCGACTGCGGCCGCCGCCCCGACTGCGGCCGCAGGTCGCTGACGAGCTCGATGACCTGCTGACGCACCTGGTCTAGGTCGGCGCCCAGCCTGACCAGCACCTGCGCGGCCACG
>PLIQ01000272.1 GCA_003140115.1 Actinomycetota bacterium
GGGATCGAGGTGCCCAACGATCCCGGCGGCGGGCCGTGGCGGACGGATCCCCGCAGGTGGAGCACGGGTCACCCCGGCGATCATGCCGCAGCCCGGCTCGCCGGGCCCGTTCCCCGTGATCGTGTGACGCCACCTTGTTGTGGAAGAGGCGGTGTCACACGATCCTTCTCGTGCCGGTCTGCCGGCGGCGGGGACGGCACCGGCAGCAGCACTCGCCACACAGGTCACAGATCAACGGCGGCTTCGATGGTCAGGCAGCGGGGCAGAGTTGGCAGGGTCCCTATGGGGCCAGCGGCACACGCACCCTAGAGAACGCACGCCGCGGTAACCAGCGCGCTCAGCAGGCGGGGAATGCGCGAGCCAGCGGTTACGCGGCGCGCTGGATCTGGCTGAGGAACTCGGCGTTGGAGCCGGTCTGGTGGGTCTTGTCCAGCAGAAGCTGGAGGGCCTGCTGCGGTTCGAGGGCGCCGAGCGCGCGCCGCAGCTGGCCGGCCGCCTGGTATTCGCTGGCGGGCATCAGCAGTTCGTCGTGGCGGGTGCCGGACGGCATCGGGTCGATGGCCGGGAAGATGCGCTTCTCGGCGAGCTCGCGGCGCAGCCGCAGCTCCATGTTGCCGGTGCCCTTGAACTCCTCGAACAGGACGTCATCCATCCGCGAGCCGGTGTCGACCAGCGCGGTGGACAAGATGGTGAGCGAGCCGCCGTGTTCGATGTTCCGCGCGGCGCCGAGGAACTGCCGGGGCGGCAGCAGCGCGGACGCGGCGACGCCGCCCGCCAGGGTGCGGCTGCTGGCCGGGGCGGCCAGGTTGTAGGCCCGGCCCAGCCGGGTGATGGAGTCGAGCAGGACCACCACGTCGCCGCCCATCTCGACCAGGCGCTTGGCGCGCTCGATGGCCAGCTCGGCGACCCGGATGTGATCTTCTGGGGCCTGGTCGAAGGTGGAGTAGATGACCTCGCCGCGGACCGAGCGGCGCAGGTCGGTGACCTCTTCTGGGCGCTCGCCGACCAGCACCACCATCAGCTGCACCTCGGGGTGGCTGTTGGCGATCGAGGAGGCGATGGCCTGCAAGATCATGGTCTTGCCGGCCTTGGGCGCGGACACGATGAGGCCGCGCTGGCCCTTGCCGATCGGCGCCACCAGGTCGATGATCCGGGCCGTGTCGGACGGGTTCCCGTCCTCCAGGCGCAGGCGCTGCTGGGGGTAGAGCGGGGTCAGCTCGTCGAAATGCGGACGGGCCTGGGCCGCCTCCGGCGACAGGCCGTTGACGCTGGTCACGGTGACCAGCGGGCGGTACTTGGCGCGGCCGCTGGCCGAGGGCCGGGCGGTGCCGTCGACCTGGTCGCCCTTGCGGAGCCCGTACTGCTTGAGCTGGCCGGCCGAGACGTAGACGTCGGCGGGGCTGGGCTGGTAGCCGGAGACGCGCACCAGGGCGTGCCCGTCGCCGGAGTCGATGAGGCCGGAGACCGGGACGCTGGTCGCTGGCTCGATGGCCCGGCGCGGCGCGGCTTTCTGAAGTTCTGCTGCGGTCATAAAAATGGATTTCCTTTCGGGGGAAACGGCGAATTCGCGCATGCGTAAAGAACGGCTGGCGCGATGCCAGGCCCAGTACTGGGCGCAGAAGCGAACGGGCGCTACCTGGGCCGATAAGCCTTAACAGGAGAGCGGTAATCCGCTGGGGAAAAGGTGCTCAACGTCGTTGAGACGGAGCGGGTAAACATCACTTAGAAAGTGACTGTAACGCGTAACAACGGCGGGCGCTAGTTCATTCCGCGGCGGCGGTCCCGGCGGTGGCGCTGCGGGACGACCCTATTATCTCCCGCTAGCCGCGGTCGAACACCAGCAGGAACTCGAGCAGGCCGTGGTCCTGCGTGGTGACGAAGCCGGCGAAGCTCGGGTTCGAGATGCCGTAGTCCGAGAACAGCACCGCGATGTCGCCGGAGACCTCGATCTGGCTGCCCTTGCGCTCGGCGGAGAGCGTGAACGTGACCGCGCGGGTGGTGCCGTGCAGGGTCAGCCGGCCGTGCGCGGTGTAGTCCTTGATCACCCCGCCGGCCGGCAGCGGGGCCAGGTCGATCGGGCTGGTCAGGGTGAAGGTCGCGGTCGGGTACTGGGAGACGTCCATGATCCGGCCGTCGAACTGCGCGTCGCGCTGGCTCTTGTCGCTGTGCACGGTGGCCATCGGCACGCTGAACGCGCCGCCGGTGACCGTGCTGCCCGCGATGCTCAGGTGCCCGGTGACCGAGGTGGTGCGGCCGACGGCGGTGGCGTTCTGGCCGAGGAGCACCTCGTTGACGCGGTAGCCGACGACGGAACCGGAGCCGACCGTCCAGGCGCCGGCGACCGAGCCGCTGCCCGTGGTATTTGATGTGGCGGTATTCGCGGTCGCGGTACTGGCCGGGGTGCTGCCCGGGGACAGCGACAGGGCCGCCGGGGTGCTGTTGAAGAAGTGGATATAGACGAACGGCCCGGCTGCCGCCAGCACGACCAGTCCGGCCACGGCGACCAGCAGCCAGCGCAGCCAGTGCCGGGGTCTGGTGAACGCCATGGCGGCCATTATGCAGCCCGAGTCTGTCACCCGGCTCTGAACACCCTCTAGACTCGCCGTCGAGATGATCCTGATCGTGGCGGGCGTGTCGGGCAGCGGCAAGACGACCGTGGGCGCGCTGCTGGCCGGGCGCCTGGGGTGGCGGTTCGCCGACGCGGACACGTTCCACCCGGCCGCGAACATCGCCAAGATGCGGGCCGGGATCCCGCTCACCGACGCGGACCGCCGGCCGTGGCTGCGGGCCGTCACGGCCTGGATGGACGAGCGCATCGCGCGGGGCGAACCGGCCGTGATCACCTGCTCGGCGCTCAAGCGCGCCTACCGCGCCGCGCTGCTCGACGGGCGGCCGCAGGCCCGGATGATCTTCCTGAGCATCGATCACGAGGAGGCGGCCCGGCGGCTGGCCGGCCGGCACGGTCACTTCTTCCCTCCGGGCCTGCTCGACAGCCAGTTCGCCGCGCTCGAACTGCCGCAGCCCGGCGAGGCCGGCGTCACCGTCGTGCCGGTCGGGCCCGACCCCGCGCAGACGGTGGCGGCTATCATCGCGCTAGTGCGGCCCGGCGAGGGTGGTGGTCATGAAGCTGAAGCTTGACCTGCACGAGGTCTACAACCGCGGGCAGGACATCGACCGCGCGCTGGAGGCGATCATCGACGAGGCGGTGGCCAAGAAGGCGCCGATGATCGAGATCATCCCGGGCAAAGGCTCGGGGCAGCTCAAGAAGCACGTGCTGCGGTTCCTGGACCGCAAGGACATCAAGGCCAAGTACCACCGGGTCGAGAAGGACTCGAAGAACTTCGGCCGGCTATTCGTGCATTTCCGCTGGTAGACCGTGCTTTACTAGACCCCTCCCCGGCTACCCTGACGCGCGTGTCGGGCTGTCGAGGGTAGGTAGCAGCAGGTAGGGGACATTCAGGGCAGACTCTCAGTCGACACTGAGCATCTGCCGCCCCCGCATGTGGCAGCCCCGCACTGGTACATCTGACCGAGACTAAGGACGCGCGATGCGATTCCCACTCGTGGCTCGCCGGATCATCCTGGCTCCGGCGATCGGCCTGGCGCTCGTACTGGCGGTGGCCGCCTGCAGCAGTTCCGCTTCATCGTCAAGCTCGTCAGCGCCCGCGTCGTCCGCGCCCGCGTCCTCGGCCCCCGCCTCGTCGGCCCCCGCGTCGTCGGCCCCGGCCTCGTCGGCGTCGTCGTCGGCGGGCAGCTCCGCTACGGCGCAGATCACCGCGAACTGGGAGAAATTCTTCAACGCCAGCACGCCGCTCTCGCAGCGGGTCGCCCTGCTGCAGAACGGGAGCTCGTTCTCCTCGGCCATCAACGACTTCAGCAAGCTGCCGCTGGCGGGCGGGATCGGGGCCAAGGTCACCGGCGTGACGGTGAACTCGGCGACGTCGGCCACCGTGACCTACTCCATCGTGTCCGGCACGACGACGCTGCTGGGCGGGCAGAGCGGCACGTCGGTGTACCAGGACGGGACCTGGAAGGTCGGCGACGGCAGCCTGTGCGGCCTGTTCAAGCTGGTTCCCGGCGGCACGGTGCCCGCCGCGTGCAACTCGGCCGGCTGAGGCAGGGCCGTCCGGTTGGCCAGCCAGGCTGAGGCCGTCTCCGGGGAGAGTCACGGCGGCGGGGGGACCGTCGCGCGCGGGAGCCGGGGGGTGGCCCTCGCGACGCTGTGCACGCTGCTGTTCCTGACGTTCCTGGACAACACCGTGGTCAGCGTCGCGCTAGGCGACATACAAACGAGCCTGAAGGCGGACGTCACCGACCTGCAGTGGGTGGTGGGCGCGTACGCGCTGACGTTCGCCAGCCTCATGCTGGCCTGCGGGATGATCGGGGACGAGCTCGGCCGCAAGAAGGTGATGCTGGCCGGCGTGGGGGTGTTCTGCGCTGGTTCGGTGCTGTGCGCGCTAGCCCCGAACCCCCAGGTGCTCATCGCCGGCCGGGCCGTGATGGGCATGGGTGCGGCGGCCAGCGAGCCGGGCACGCTGTCGATGCTCCGGCACCTGTACCCCGACGCCCGGGCCCGGAGCCGGGCCATCGGCGTGTGGGCCGGCACCTCCGGTTTCGCGCTGGCCATGGGCCCGGTCGTCGGCGGCGTGCTGACCGGGCTGTGGAGCTGGCGGGCCATCTTCTGGTTCAACCTGGTCTTCGGGCTGGCCGTGCTGATCGTGGCGGCGGGCATCTTGCCCGAGAGCGCGGATCCCACGGCGGCGCGGGTGGACACCGCGGGCACGGTGCTCGGGGCCGGGACCCTGGCCACGCTGGTGTTCGCGATAATCGACGCGGAGTCGGCCGGCTTCGGCGCCACGGACGTGATCATCCTGCTGTGCCTCAGCGTGGTGCTGGCCGCCGGGTTCGTCTGGCGGGAACGCCGCGCCGCGAACCCGCTGCTCGACCTGCGCTACCTGCGCATGGCGCAGTTCACCACGCCGAACATCGTCGCGTTCTGCACGTACTTCGCCACGTTCGCCATCTTCTTCTTCACCGCGCTGTACCTGGTCGAGGTGGTCCAGGCGTCCGGGTACCGGCTGGCGCTGATCTTCCTGCCGATGACGGTGCTGATGATCGTGGCCTCGGTGCTGGCGGGGCGGTGGACGGCGGTGGTCGGGCCGCGCTGGTCGATCGCGACCGGGTGCCTGCTGCTGGCCGTGGGGCTGTTCCTGGCCGACGGCTACCTCAAGCCGCACCCGTCCTACGTGCCGCTGGTGTTCGCGCTGGCGCTGGCCGGCATCGGGATCGGCACCACCGTGGTGCCGATCACCTCCTCGGTGCTGTCCGCCGTGCCGGCCGAACGGTCCGGCATGGCCGCGTCGGCCACCAACACCAGCCGGGAGATCGGCGCGGTGACCGGGGTGGCAATCCTCGGCTCGCTGGTCTACTCGCAGCTAACGAACAGCCTCGTCGCGCAGCTGAAGCATCTCGGCATCCCGGCCTCCTTCCAGGGCACGGTCATCACCGCCATCGAGACCGGCGCGATCCCCAAGAACACCAACTACGGGCCCTTCGAGAAGCTGGTCAAGGAGGTCATCGGCGCCGCCTACACGGCGTTCCACAACGGGCTGCACGCCGCGCTGTTGTTGTCGGCAGCGCTGGCGCTGGCCGCCGGGCTGCTCGCTTTGATCACGCTACGCTCACAACCGGTCGACGCAGGGTCTTGACTTTTTCCGCAAGGTGAGGGATCCAGGAAGTAGACCGGCAATGGCGCACGGCCGACCCTAGACGGCATCTTAGCGATGAGAGACGACCATGGTCTGTTACGCCCGGCCTGCCAGCAGGATGGCGGCGCTGTTGCTAGTGGTATTCCTGGTGTTCGGCCGGTCGGCCGCGCACTTCCTTGACGCGACGGCGCTGCTGGTCGCGATCGCGGTGGCCGTGGGCGGCGCGGCGGTGGCCGCAGCGGTGGCGTTCGTGTTGTTCCGCGCGGTACAGCGGCGGCAGGCCGCGGCGGGCGGCTGCGTGAGCTGCCAGCTCCGGTGCCAGCACGCCATGACCGAGCAGCCGCGCCGGCTGGTGATGGTCAGCATCGTGAACCGAGGGCCGGCCCGGGCGGGTGGGCCGGGCGGGCCGGGCGGGCCGGGCGGGCCGACCGCTGCGCCACGGTGGCCAGATCGGCCGGCTTATCGCTCTGGGGTGCCTTCGCGGTCCGTGGTGGCTTCGCGGCCGGTGGCGGACCCGCGGCCNNGGCCAGCGGTACCAGCCTCGTACTCGCCGGCCGTCTGGCAAGCTAGCGGACATGGCGATCCGGCTGGGCAGCACGGTGATCAACTGCGCCGACATCGAGCGCATGACCAGGTTCTGGTCGCGGGCCCTCGGCTTGATCCCTTCCCCGACGGAGCCTGGCGGCGACTTCCGCGTGCTGCGGGGCGACGGGAGCAACCTGTCGCTGCAGCGGTCGCGCACGCCGGTGACCGCGCGGGACCAGATGCACCTCGACCTCTACAGTCCTGACCAGGCCGCAGAGGTCGAGCGACTGACCGCCCTCGGCGCCACGTTCGTCCGCCACCACGAGGATCCGGACGACGACTACGTCGTCATGACCGATCCGGAGGGCAACGAGTTCTGCGTGGTCGCGGTGGCCTCTTTGTTAACCGCGGGGAACTAACCGCGCAGACGGGAACGAGACATGGTGGCCACAGCCGCACCGACCAGAGCGCACAGCAGGGCGGCCAGGAGCAGCGTGGCTGCCACCGCGTAGACGACCTCGTGCGTGGCCGGCGACTGGCCGCCGCCGCGGGAGATCACGCCGATCGCCACTCCGCCCACGGCCAGCGGGAGGCTGCCGTGCAGATTCCAGCGATTGACCGCGACCGCATGAGGCTTAGTGGCGCGCCGGGTCAGGATCAGCCTTATCGCGACGCCCAAGACGATAGCGGCGCCGCTCACGAGGGCGCCTATCGCCAGTGGCTGCATCTGGATCTCCATCCGCCGAGCCGCACGTTCAATGCTAGTGTCCGGCACCGAGCGCTGTGGTACGGCCACAAGTGTCGCCGGCTCACTCTGGCTCGAACAAATCAAGCGGGCTGCCTTCGACGGCGAGCGCGATGAGGCCGGCTTGCGTCCCGCTGGTGTGAATCTCTCCGGCATCCCACCGAACGCCGCACCCGGCGCTGACCGGCACGCGCTCGCCATCCGGTCCGGCCACCCAGCCCTGGCCCGCGATGACCAGGAAAAGCTGAGCGTCCGTAGCGGGGTGGGTTCCGATGACCCCGCCCGGCGCCAGGGTCAGGCAGGTCAGCCGTACCTGGCCGGTGCCCGCAGCGACCCGCGTGGCGCGCAGTCCCTCGCTGCCGTAGCTCTGGACGAGTCGCTCTCCTCGGTCGAACTGGAAGATCTCCACGGGGGCAACTATCGGGCGGCTGCAGCTTCGTTTCCAGCCGCGCGCCGCCGCCCGAAGGCGAAGTATGACAGCGGCCCGACCCCGGCGGAGTTGACGAGTACCGCCGCTATGATCCACATCCGCTTCGAGCCGCGGATCTGGCTTGCCGGACGGCGCCTGATGTCGATGATCACCGCCGTCTTGAGGACGGCTTCGCCGACTGCTCCGCCAATGATCAGCCTGCGACTCCTCTCGCTGAGGTCGCTCCATCGGGTGGCCATAACATCCTCCGCTTCCGTGCCGCCGCCATCATGGCCTGTACCTTACATCGGAGCCCGGGGGAACCAAGATCACTCTTGAGGCCCCGCGGGCTTCTCCCAGACCGAGACGTGCGAGCGGCTGTCGGTGGTGAACGGCTCTCGGTTCCAGTCGGCCCAGCGGTCGCGCAACCGGAGTCCGGCCAGCTGAGCCATCAGGTCGAGCTCGGATGGCCATGCGTAGCGGAACGGGATCGTCCGGTACTCCCCCGTCCCGTCGGTGAACTCGACGTAATGGCCGCGGTACCGCTGGGTGGCGTGGTCAAAGCTGTAGCTGACGATCCGCTCGGGGCCTGCCCGGTACCCCAGGATGTCCTGGCCGGGCGGCAGGTCGCGCAGGTGCGGGAGGTTGGTCTCGATCACGAAGCAGCCGCCCGGACCCAGGTGCGCGGCGACGTTGCGGAAGCAGGCCACCTGCGCCTCCTGCGAGGTGAGGTTGTTGATCGTGTTGAACACCAGGTAGGCCACCGTGAACGTGCCGTCCACCCTGGTCGTGGCCATGTCGCCGATGGTCACGCCGATGGCCTCGCCGCCTGGCTTGCCGCGCAGCCTGGCCACCATCGCCCGGGACATCTCGATGCCGTGCACCGGCACGCCGCGCCGGGACAGCGGCAGTCCGATGCGGCCGGTGCCGATGGCCAACTCCAGGGCCCGCCCGCTGCCCGCCAGCTCGGCGAGCAGGCTGACCGCCGGGTCGATCGCCTCGGGCTGGAACATGCGGTCTGAGGGGTCGTCATAGCCCGCGGCAACCGGCTCGCCGAAATACCCGTCCGGATCATCCATGAACTGAGAACCTAATACCCCCGCACTGGCTGCTGCCAGCCATTTTCCGGCGCATCGACCTAGCGCGCTAGGGTTCACCCGGTGCAGCCGGTGATCGAGCCGAGCGGCTCGCAGTTGTCCGGCTTGTTGCCGGTCGGGGACGAGTCCGTCAGTGTCACCGTCGCTTGGGTGCCGGCGTCGTAGATCCCGCCGCCCCCGCCGTCGGCCCGGTTGCCGGTAATCTGGGTACCCGACGCGTCGACAGGTCCCTGGTTGTAAAGGCCGCCTCCGAGGCCCTTGGCACGATTCGATGAAATAGTGCTGTTAGTGAACGACGTAAATGGTATTCCGAAACCCGTGCTGTCGTAGAGGCCACCGCCGTCACCGCCGGCCCGATTACCGGAAATCG
Organism: Actinomycetota bacterium; assembly: GCA_003140115.1. The sequence goes on from PLIQ01000272.1 coordinate 8,855, forward strand.
TGGTCCCGGTAAAGATGAGGCTGCTGACGATGGCGTTGATGCCGCCGCCGGCGCCGCTGGCACGATTACCGGAGATGGTATCGCCGGTGTACTCGATGATGGTGCCGTCGCCGTCGTTGATGCCGCCGCCGTCGGCCGCTTTGTTGTCCTCGATGGTTGTGTTGGTTACGTACCCCAAACCGTACGATTCCTCGTCAAGGCCGCCGCCCGTCCCGCCCGCGTGGTTCCCGGTGATCTCGCTGGCGCTGATATAGACGGGGGATCCGCCGGACTCGTCCTCGATCCCGCCGCCGTCCCCGGTGGCACTGTTGTCGCGGACCTCAGTCCCGGCGATTTCGGTTCCCTGATCATCGAAGAACAGGGCACCGCCCGACGTGGCCTTGTTGTCTCGGAACGTGGAACCACTTATAAAGCTCCCATTACTCCACTCCCAGTAGGCGCCGCCCGAACCGGCAGCGGTGTTCCCCCGGAAGCTGCAATCGATGATCTGATTCCCGAGGGCGGTGTAGACATAAATCGCGCCGCCGTCCTCCGTGGCCGTGTTGTCGACGAAAGAAGTATCGGTCACTTGCACTACCGTGGCGCCGGTGTTGTTGATGGCGGCGCCGTCGACGGCGGTGTTGCGGCTGAACTCGCCGCCCGTCACGGTCAGCTGGGCTAGGTTGTCCACCGTGATAGCGCCGTCGCCGTTGGTGAAGCTAAGCAGGTTCAGCGTGACGGTGCCGGCCGTGATGGTCAAGATGGTGAACGCGGCGGTGCCGGTCGCGGTACTGCGGCGCAGGGTGGACCCGTTACCGTTGATGGTCAGGTCCTGCGCTACCGTCGGCAGGGCCGCGGTCAGCACGTAGGTGCATCTGCTCGCCAGGTCCAGCGTCGCCCCATCGGCCGCCCCCGATATTGCGCTGACCAGTGCCGGGGTACTGCATGGCACCTTCATCACCGATTGCGCTGACGCTGCCGTCGGCATCACCACCCCGGCCAGTAGCGCAGCCACTCCCGCCGCGGCCACCACGGCCATTCTCCGGCCCATTTCCCCGTCCCCCTTTACGCCGATAATGGCATCCGTGACCCCCCGCCCGGCCAACGTGCCGAGCAGGGAGCCTCGTCGGTCAGCTACAGCTCGCTCGCCTGGTTCCCCCGAAGCGGCAGGTCCTCCGCGATCGTCTAATTACCCTAAGTAATAATCTTTACACTTAGAGTCAAGCCGCCGTGATG
>PLIQ01000601.1 GCA_003140115.1 Actinomycetota bacterium
GCCCGCCGCGTTCCCGGGTCTTCGACGTCGGCTGCGCCCTGCTCGCCGCTTCTACACCGTCGCGGTCACGCCGAGCCGGATCACGGCGTTCGTCGTGCGACGTTCCGGCGGATGGCGTCGTCGGCGGCGGCGGCGTCTAGGCCCGACTCTATGAGCAGCGCGCGGGTGTGCTGGCCGAGCGCGGGGACGTCACCCATGCGCGCCTCGGTGTCCGTGAACGTCGCGGGGGGCAGCAGCGCCTCGGCCGGCGCGTGCTCGGTCCCGATCGTCCGCCAGCGGTCGCGGGCGCGTAGTTGCGGGTGCTCGACCACCTGGTCGAGCTGCTTGACCTGCGCGGCGGGGATGCCGGCCGTGGCCAGCCGGGCGTCCAGTTCCGCGGTGGACCACTTGGACGTCTGGGCCGCCACGAGCCCGTCGCACTCGGCCCGGTGCCGCACTCGCTGCACGTTGGTGGTGAACCTCGGGTCATCGGCGGCTCCGGGGACACCCAGGACCTCGGTGACCAGCGTGCGCCAGCCGCTGTCGTTCTGCACGCCGATCAGGATCTGGCCGTCGCGGGTCGGGAACGCGTCGTAGGGGGCGATGGAGCTGTGGCTCAGTCCCATCCTCGGTGGCTGGTGGCCAGTGTGCATCTGGGTGTAGAGCGCGTACCCCATCCACTCGACGGTGGCCTCGAGCATGGATACCTCGATGGTGGCGCCCTCGCCGGTGCGCCACCGGCGCAGCAGGGCGGCCAGGATCGCCTGGGAGCAGTACATGCCCGACGCGATGTCCGCCGTCGGGATGCCCGTCTTGACCGGGGTCTCGGGCGTGCCCGTGATCGCGATGAGCCCGGCTTCGGCTTGGATGAGCATGTCGTAGGCCTTACGCTGCTCCATCGGGCCGCCGAGCCCGAACCCGGACAGGCTGGCTACGACCAGCTGGGGCCGGCTCGACCGCAGCTCCCGGGCCCCGAGTCCGAGCCGCTCGGCCGCCCCGGGCGCGAGGTTCTGCACGAAGACATCCGCCCGCGCCGCCAGGCGCTGGACGACCGCGCATCCCTCGCTCGTCTTGAGGTCGACGGCGATCGACTCCTTGCCCCGGTTGAGCCAGACGAAATGCGCACCGGTGCCGTGGACCACGTGGTCGTAGCTGCGTGCGAAGTCGCCCCCGTCGACCCGCTCCACTTTGATCACCCGGGCGCCGAGGTCCGCGAGGTTCCGGGTGGCCAGCGGGACGGCCACGGCCTGTTCGACAGTCACGACGGTGATGCCGTCCAGCGGGAGGCTCATGCTATTTTCTCCCGCGTAGCGATAGTCATCGGTCTCCTTCGCTCGACATCATCCTCGCGCGGCGAAACGTCCGCGACATGCCGTGAATTGTGCCCGGCAGGGCTGATGACGACGTCCGCCCAGCGCCCAGCGCCCGGCGTCAGCTCGCGGTTGCCCTATCTGTGCGGTACAGGCGGAATGCTATCGGCCGTGAGGATCGCATTCTCGGACAGGACCGAGAGCCAGTAGTTCATCCGTTCGGCGTTGGTGGTGTCCTGCCAATGGGCGAACAGCCCGGCGGCGTCGGAGAGAGGCAACCGGCCTTCTACCTGGTGGACCTCGACGGTGAAGGAGGCCTCCCGCGGAGGGCATGCGTCGATGGCCGCCGACACGATGGAAGCCAGGCCGCCTGGCCCGTACATCATGTTTAGTGACCTGCGGCCCTGATAGCTGAAGGGGATGGGCAGCAGGGCCAAGAAACTAAGGTGGTCCCTGAGCCCTGGGACAAGCGGATGCCCATCGTGCAGGTGAAAGTGCACGTGCTTGCCCAGCCGGCCAAGCGAATGTGTGACGTCGAGCACGTGTGGCAGGGCGGCTGCCACCGCATCCTGGATGTCTGCTACCAGGTCAGGCAGGCGGTTGTCCGTCAGGTCGAGCTTCTTGAGATCCAGGCCGGGATGGCTGTCCCCGAATCGGGCGGCCACTTGTCTCAGGCCGATGTGTCCGACGTCGACGCAGACGCTTACTCGTTCCGCGTCCCGGAGCTGTTCCGCCACCTCGACGAACCATCCGCGATCCAGTCCGGCGGCGTACTCCAGGAAAAGCAGGGGACCAGCTGGCTGCTGGCCGAGGCGGGCATTCAGCTCACGCATCCCGGCGAGCAAACGGTCGGTCTGTGCCCCCATCTCACGCTTGTCGTGAACGACGAGGCCGGCGATACGGCCCGCGAAGCGGTCGGCGAATTCCTGCACCAACGCGCGGTCCCGCCCATGCAGCACGTTGACGGCCCGGTTCAGGTGGACGACGGGCAGGGGTGGATGGGGAGGTACGAACCGCAGGACCTGCTCGAGCTGATCTGGCGTGTCGGCGTAGACCTCGGCGCCCGTGCCCATCTGGGCGAAGCGCAGCCCGGCGAGCCGCAGTAGCGCCTCATCCCCGTCGACGCGCTGCTGGAACAAGGCGTGAACGCAGCCAGGCGCCTCGCCGACATCTTGTCCATACATGAGCGTCAACTCCACAGCTCGCAGACGGTTTTCTTACTCACATCCCCGCCGGGGGAGGCCCGTACTAGGCAGCACGCGGCAACTGCTCCGCAGCGGCCGGAAAGCGATCGACAGCACGCGGCATTGTTCGCCTCAGCCGCCTCAGCTGAACGCGGGCGCTGTCATGACGCATACGGACGTAGTGGACGATGCCTTCGACCGTCTTTTTCCCGTGCCGCAGTTCGCGCTGTCGGCAGCCGCTCTGGTAAACCTCGTCATTGCTGTACCGCCGGCCGGTGAACGGGCGCCCACAGGGTGTATCCGATTCCAGGTAGGCTGCCTGCCGGACCCGGTACCATAGGCCATCGGAAGAGCGCGGCCCGATCTGCGCGGCAATGGCCTTCGGATTGAACTCGGTATCGAGCATGTGCTCCAAATAATCCAGGTAGTACTGGCGGTAGTCGTGGTTGCGGAGCAGGTTCCGGACGAGCGGGATCTTTGGCTTATGACGGTTCACTTTTCCCGGCCAGTCCAGGATATCGGCGTACTGCCACTGGGTGCCGGAATAATCGATCCCCAAGCAGTTGTCGTAGTCCCATGGTATGAAGTTGAAATAAGGAGAGCCGGCAAAATCCTTCGCCGCTCCTCGGTGTCCCGAGTTGTAAAGATAATAATTAGAACCGGACGCGTAATAGTTGTCCCAGCTCCCGAGCAGCATATTAACGGCCGCCCACCTGAGGAAAGCATTAACGTTCATGATGCTGTCTACCGAGTCGCGGAAGGCGTCGGTGGCGAAGCGTCCCTCGCCGCCGCCCAGTCCGATGCCGTTGATCGTTCTGATGAAACAGGCCAGGTCATCGTAGGTGCTGGCCTCTGGGTTACCCTTGTTGGTCTGAAGCCGGTAGGTGCGCTCGCCAGAGCCGGGAATGAAATACTGCCGTCCCGAGTCATCCCCGTCGGGCGCGGTCCGGTGTTCAAGATACGCGCCCCCAATGTCGCGGTAGCCGGTCTTGTAGAGGTTTCCCCGGTAATTCCGGCCGAAATGATCTCTCAAGAACTTCTTGTCGACGTGCTCGATGACCGAGAAGAGGCCCCTATATTTCGTACCGAAGGCCAGCTTCGCGTACGTATGCCGTGGCGCGGGAATATTGGCCAGGCCGAACAGACGCCAGGCCAGCGCTTCGCGCATCTGCGATGGATCGTTGTACATCGCCTTGAGATTGACTCGGGTCATTCCGGCCAGCCAGTTGCCCTGTCCTACGGGATCGAGAATTATCCTCCAGGACGGCTTCGATGCGTGCAACGTGCGGTTCCCGCTGTTTTTGAGCGCGAAGGCCTCGGTACTGAAAAGAACCTCTCCGTCGCCGGGGACCGGAACGGGTCGGCGGTCGCCCGGATTGGTCGTCCACACATCGAGCCTGGCGCCACGGCCGGGTCTCAGCGGTTCGGTCAGGACACCGCGTCCCGGACGGAATCCCGTGACATGAACCATGTACATGTCCGCGCCGAAGAACTCCGGCTTCCCTAGCGACGCGTCAGGACGGCCTGCCATCTCGCTCGCCGCGCCTCTGTCACGCCCGGGCAGCTCCCATGCCGTCACCGCACGCCTGTTGGATATCTCACCGAACCGGTCCCCGCAGACAGCCGTGTCCATGCTTCCCCCGTGCCTGTGCCTTTCCCGCGGCCCCGTTCACAACTACTCCACAGAGCGGCGCGCCTGAATACCTTCTCTTCTCACGGAGCAGGCGGCAAGACCACTGATACATGCGGGATTACCTGGAAGGAGGTAGCTCTTCGCTGCAGTGGATTGCAGGCGGTTCAGGACAAGGGCAGGCCGAGGATCTGAAGGAGGTCGCGGAAGTCCGTGATCGTGTAGTCGGGAGTGCAATCCCGGTAAGTCTTCTCGCCTTGATCGGAATCGAACATCACAGTCGTCATGCGGGCTTCCCGCGCTCCGTAGATGTCGCGGTACATGTCATTGCCGACGTACAGCACGTTCTCGGCCGCCACGGCCATACCGTCGAGCGCGAACTGGAAGAGCCGCGGGTCAGGTTTGCGGTATCCATGGTCGCCGGAAACGATGATCGGGTCGAAGTAGCCGAGCAGGCCAACCTTGTGCAGCTCGCCGCGGGCAGATGTGCTCTGCGCGTCGGTGACGATCGCGAGCGGGTAGCGGTCGCGCAGGACGTCGAGCACCTCACGGACGTATGGGTACAGGCCGAGCCGCCGACGCGAGATGCCCCGGGCCATCTCGGCCAGGAACAGCGGGATCTGCTGGAGCCGGCCAGCTGGCAGGGCGCGGGTGAAATCCGTTTGGTGATCTTCGATCATGCTGCGCCAGATACCGGCGGCGTCGAATTCGGGGTACTTCTCCGGGCTGCCGCGCAACTGCTCCTTCATGATCTGGAAATAGAGCTCACGGACCTCGTGCCGGTGCAGGTCGATGCCCTGGTAAGTGAGGAAGTGCGCCGCGGCCCGGAAGATCCCCTCGTCGTCGTCA
>PLIQ01000413.1 GCA_003140115.1 Actinomycetota bacterium
CGGCCCTCAGCGGCCTCGACCCACTGCTCGGGCGGATCAGCCCAGCCCCCGGCGGCGTCGAACCGGGCCGGGTCGACGGCGGGCTCCGGGTCCGGGACGGGGACGCTGCGATGCTCCTTGGTCCCGGTGGTCCGCGCCTGCTTGACCAGGATGCTGAACAGCCAGGTCTTCAGCGAAGACCGTCCCTCGAAGCGATCCAGGCCGCGCAGCAGCGCCAGCCAGGTGTCCTGGACGACCTCCTCGGCCACCGCCTGGTTCGGCACGAACGACGTCGCGAGCCGCAGCATCTGCTCCTGGTAGCGCTGCACCAGGCTGACGAATGCTCGCTCGTCCCCCGAACGCAGCCGGACCAGCAGTTCGCCGTCGGCTTCCATCACCGGAAGCCCCGGCTCGTGCCCTGGTGCCTCAGTTGTGACTGCGGTGCTGGGCGCCGCGCTGCAGGCGTCGCATCGGACGACAGGATGAGCCGGCCGCGGCCCGCGCATGGGCCGCAGCCGGCTGTCCCGGAGGTCGCCTCGATCAGAAGGCCACGATCCCCTCACCGCCCACCGCGCCGGGCACGGTAACCGCCCCGATCTCGGTCAGGGAGGCCCCGGCCCCCACGGCGAACTCGTCCACGATCCCGGACCCGCCGGTCTGGACGTACAGGAACCGGCCGCCGGCCGCCGCGGCCGCGTCCACCGTCCCGGCGTCGGTGGTGGCCGCGCCGAGCAGGCTCAGCTGGCCGCCGAATGAGGAGGAGTAGCCGCTCTCCGCGGCGCTGCCCGCACTGGAGGCGAACAGGAACGGCCCGGCCGGCGCCACCCAGCAGGTCGCCGAATCGCCGGTGCCTACCGCGTCGACCAGGCTGACCGTACCGCTCGGCGCGAGCGCGAAGGTGGCCAGCGCGTTCGTCCCGGCCTCGGCGATGAGCAGGTGACCGTAGACGTCAAAGCTGATCGCGAACGGCACCGTGCCAGGCTCGGAGTTCACCACCGGGGCGGCGGACAGCTGGCCGCCGAACCGGACGCCGAACACGTCGATGTCGTTCCCGTTGGCCTTGGTGGTGACGATGAGCTGACTGCCGTCTGGGGTGAAGGCGACCTGCCCGGGGGTGTTGGTGAACTGCGGGCTGGCCGAGGGGTTCAGGCCGAGCGCGCGGCCGGAGCCGGGGATCGGGACCAGGCCGCCGCCCAGGACGCGGTAGCCCGCCAGACGGCCGCCGGCCAGCGCGTTGAGTACGTAGACCAGGTCACCGTGCACGGCCACGCTGACCGGGAACGAGCCCCCCGAGCTCAGCACCTGGCGCAGCGCGAGCCGGTCGCCGTTCACCGCGAAGACCGAGACGGTGTCGCTGCCGGCGTTGACCGCGTAGAGCAGCGCGTGCCCCGGGTCGTAGCTGAGCGAGCCCTGCGAGGCCAGGTGGTCGACGACGGATCCGGCCAGGACACCGCCGAGCCCGCCGGTGGCGTAGGTGCCGGCCGGGCTGAGCGTGCCGTCCGAGGCGCGGTGATAGGCCACGACCTGATTGCCTGAGGTGTTATCGGTCGCCGCGAACACGGCGTGGCTGGCCCCGCCGGAGCTGAAGGCGGGGACAGCCGTACTGGCCAAGGCCGGCGTGGCGAAGGGCAGGGCGACGGCCGTGGCCAAGCCTGCCGCCGCGACCGCGATGGCCGATCCGAGGCGAATCGGGACTCTCACTGAGTAACTCCTCGCGCGTTGGGATTTACGACTGTGCGCCCTTTAGTCGCGCGGGAGGCCGCCGCGTTACACAGCGAGCGCTAGTGCTGGCACACCGTACCGCTGCGCGGGACGGCCAGGTCGATCAGGTAGTCGTTGACGATCGTGTCCACGCAGGCGCTGCCCTCGCCGTAGGCGGTGTGACCGTCGCCGTTCCAGCCGAGCAACACGCCGGAGGCCAGATCTGCGGCCAGGGCCTGCGCCCAGCGGTAGGGCGTGGCCGGGTCGCGCAGCGTACCGACGACCAGGATGGGCGGCGCGCCGGCGGCCCGGATCTGCGGTTGCGGGTAGGAAGGGACCGGCCAGTAGGCGCAGGTCAGGCTGCCCCAGACGAGGGCCGCGCCGAACATCGGGGCCGCTTTGGCGGCCGCCGACGCCGCGGCCTGCCAGGGGGCCAGCGACCGCGGCCAGGGCCGGTCCAGGCAGTCGATCGCGGTGACCGCGCTGGCCAGGGTGCTGTAGGTCCCGTTGGGGTTGCGCCCGTAAAGCTGGTTGGCCAGTGCCAGGAGCCCGGTCCCGTCGCCGGCGAACGCGCTGGCCAGCGCGGCCTCCAGGGTGGGCCAGCTCGACCGGCTGTACAGCGCGTCGGCCACCCCGTAGAGCAGCATCGCGCCGTCGGCGACCTGCCCGTCGCCGAGCCGGCTGGCCAGCGGGGTGGAGTTGGCCCGGGTGATCAGCGCGTCGACCTTCGTCTCCGCGCTGGCGACCGAGCCGGCCAGCGGGCAGCCCGCCGTGCCCAGGCACCAGGCCGCGAACGACCCGAACGCGACCTGGAACCCCTGCGCCTGCGCGACGGTCGCCGCCAGCGAGGACGCGGCCGGGTCGACGGCACCGTCCAGGACCAGCGCCCGCACGCGGTGCGGGAACAACTGCGCGTACCACGCACCAAGATACGTTCCGTATGACTTTCCCAAGTAAGTGAGTCCGGATTCGCCCAGCGCGGCCCGGAGTACGTCCAGGTCCCGGGCCGCGTTGGGCGTGCCGACGTAGGGCAGCAGGGCCGCGGAGTTGCGTTCGCACCGGGCCGCGAACTGCTTGCTCGCCGCGACCACCCGGGCGAGCTGGGCGGGGTCGGCGGGTTCGTCGTCGGTGCCGAAGAAGGTGTCGAGCTGCGGGCCGTTCTCGCAGTTCAGCGCGGGCTGACTGGCGCCGGCGCCGCGCGGGTCGAAGCCCACGATGTCGAACCGGGCCAGCACCGCGGCGGGGAACTCCTGCGCGGCGCCGAGCGCGTACGCCGCGCCGGACCCNNGTGAACCGGCGGCCGTCCGGCTGGGCGTAGTCGAAGGGCACGACCAGCTCGGCGCACTGAAAGCCGCCGTCACAGGGCTGCCAGTCCAGCCGCTGCGCGTAGTAGGCGGCCAGCGTGGTGGGCTCCTGCGACGCGGCGGGAGCGGGCGCGGCGGCGGTCGTGCAGCCGGTGAGGCAGGCGAGCGCGACGGCCGCGGCCGCCCACCCGGCCCGGCGCACGCTCAGGCGTCCGGCCCCTTGACGTGCATCTCTTCGTAGGCCTTCCGGGAGCCGCACACGCTGGCCTTGGGGCAGGCGTGTGCCCGGCCGTCAGCGGACAGCTTGACCACCACGGTGTCGGACGGGACGTTGTGCCCGACGACCGTGCCCGGTCCTTCTAGGGTGGTGACGGCGCTGCCAACCGGCGGGGCGTCCTTGCGGAAGTCCTGGTACAAGGGGTGTTCGTACTTCAGGCAGCACATCAGCCGGCCGCAGGCCCCGGCGATCCGCAGCGGGTTCACCGGCAGGTCCTGGTCCTTGGCCATGCGGACCGAGACCGGCTCGAAGTCCTTGAGGAACGTGGCGCAGCACAGGTCGCGGCCGCACGGGCCGATCCCGCCCTGCAGCCGGGCCTCGTCGCGCGGGCCGATCTGGCGCAGCTCGACTCTCGCCTTCAGCCGGCCGCCCAGGTCACGGACCAGCGCGCGGAAGTCGACCCGGTGCGGCGCGCCGAAGTAGACGATGAACACGTTCTCCGGTCCGATGTAGTCCACCGCGGTGATCTTCATTGGCAGCTGGTGCTCGCGGACCAGCCGGCGCGCGGCCAGCCGTCCCTCGGCCCGGCGGCGGCGGTTCTCCTCGTCCCGGGCCAGGTCGCCGTCGGTGGCCAGGCCCTCGCAGACCGGCAGCCCGCCGATCTCCTCGCTCACCCACTGCGGGGCCCACACGCACTCGGCCACCTCGGGCCCGGAGTCGGTGGGCACCAGCACCTTGTCCCCGATGCGCGGTTCGTGAGTGCCCGGGTCCAGGTAGTACAGCCGTCCGTAACGCTCGAAGCTGACCGCCATCATCATGCCCACAAGGCCAGACTACGGTGCCCGGGCGCCGCTGAGCCCGGTCGGGCTATTGCGGACTTACCAGGCGATGATGAGCGTGGGGTCATTGGGCAGGTAGGGCTGCGTGATCGGCAGCCGGTGCAGGGCTCCCTGGCCGATCCACCCGATGATGAACCCGCCGTCCACCGCGTAGGAGACGAGCAGGTGCTGCCCGCTGGGGTCGGCGGCGAGCCAGACCTGCTGCGGGTCGCCGCCGAACCCCTGGGCCCGCGAAACGCGGTAGTCGACGCCTTGCACGGCTCCGGTGGCGGCCGAGACGTCCTCGGCGGTGAGTTCTGGCCGTTCACCGAGCTTGTTCGCCGGACCGGAGGTGACGGCGACGGTGAGGTCCGAACCCTGGGGGCCGCCGAGCGCCTGCGCGATGAGAGGGTACCGTGCCGATTCCCCCAGCAGCAGGCGGCCGTGGTTCAGCGAGCCGCCGCCGGCCGCGGTGCTGAGCGACCAGACCTGGGCATCGCGGTACCCGCCCGGCCCGGGCGTGCCGTCGCAGGTAGTGCCCTCCCCGGCAGGATCGCACCACTGGCCGAGGAAGATCAGCGACTGCCCGTCGGCGGCCCAGGACAGGTCCGGGATGGAGAACTGTTTACCCGGCCGGTACAGCCCGCCCTGCCACTGCGTGCGCCGGCCGGTATGCAGGTCGATCACGATGATCTTGTCCGAGTAGCCCGGGCTGGTGTTGGAAATGTGGTCGCTGCTGTCGACGGTGAGCGCGAGCTTGCTGCCGTCGGGGGACACGGCGAGGCTTCCCCACGTCTGCAGGTCAGGAGGCTGATGGCTGAGCATTCCGCCCTTGACCGTGGTCAGCGGGGTAGCCGAGCCGGAGGCGGTGATGCTGGAGCTGAGAATCCAGGTCTGCGTGACGTTTATGTTCGGCGAGACCACGCCGTACTCAACGTAGAACGTGCGGTCGTCCGGCGCGGCGGCTACGGCACCGACGTTCAGCGTTCCTCCGCGCGGCGCCTTCGGCGGCCGAACGGTCGCGATCACGGCCCCGGTCGAGACGCTCTGCACTTCTATGGGCGGGGTCCCGCCGCCGGGCACGATTCTCACGAAGTACCTGGGCAGGGGGGCCTGCTGGTTGACGGGCTGCCGCTGGGGTGGGGTGGCGTGCCTGGTCACGGTCAGGACGAGGCCGATCACCAGCACCACGCTGGCCGCGGCGGCCACCGGGATCAGCCAGGCTCGCCAGACCTGGCGGCGGCGGGCCTTACGTTCGGCGCCGGGGTCGGGTTCCCGGACGGGCAGCGGGCGTAGGCGATCGTCGCGGACCTGCGCGGCTTGCGCGGACAGGGCGTCCCGGAGGCGGTCTTGGGTTCTGGTCATGACTGCTCCCCCAGCTCACGGGCCAGCGCGGCCAGGCCCCGGGCGGCGGTGGACTTGACCGTGCCGGGACTGATGCCCAGCACGGCCGCGATCTCGGCCTCGGACAGGCCGAGGTAGTAGCGCAGCACCAGGACCTCGCGGCGGTGGCGGGGCAGGCGGGCCAGCGCGGCCAGCACCTGGCGGCGATCTTCGGACAGCATGACCTCGCTCTCGGCGCTCTTCGCGGTTGGCTCGTCCCGGTGCGCCGCACCGACGCGGCGGGCGACGGCGCGGCGGCGCAGTACCGACCGGCAGCCGTTGAGCACCGCCGAGCGGACGTAGGGCAGCACCGCGTCCGGCGCGGCGATCTGGCTCCAGCGCGAGTGCAGGCGGGCGTACACGTCCTGCACGACGTCTTCGGCGGTGGGCAGGTCCCCCACCATGAGCAGGGCGAGCCGGACCAGCTCGCCGTGGTGCTCGCGGAAGAGCGCGGCGACCGGAGCCGCCGGCCGATCCGCTGCGGGTTCCGCCGGCACCAGGCGTCTGTTTCTCACCGCTTCCGCCCATCCGGTGGCTGGCTCAGGAACCGAAGTATGTCCCATACCTAGTGCACGAACCACGGGCCGTTCGGTTGCCTGGTTTTGTCAGAGTGCGATGTCATGCTCTGTGCCATGCCAGTTACGGTACGGATCGACGGTCTGGGTCAACTCTTGGACCAGCAGCTCTGCGTGGTCAGCCGCGGGCAGCTGCTGGACCTAGGCATGAAGGACACCGCGATGCAGTGGCGCGTCCGGGCGGGCGGGCCGTGGCAGGCGCTGCTGCCCGGCGTCTACCTGGGCCAGACCGGAGCGCCCAACCTGCTCCAGAAGGAGATGGCGGCCCTGCTTTACGCCGGGCCGGGCAGCTTCATTACCGGGCCAGCGGCCCTGATGCACCATGGCCTTCGCAACCCGATTGCGCTAGAGGTCGTTGACGTGCTGGTGCCGGGCGGACGGCAGCGCGTCAGCACCGGGTTCGCCAGGCTGCACCGAACGTATCGGATGCCGTCGCAGGTCATCATGACGGGCCCGCTGCGTCTCGTCATGGCGGCCCGGGCCGTGGCAGACACGGCCCGGGTGCTTACCGAGCTGCGCGACGTGCGGGCCGTGGTCGCCGACGCGGTTCAGCGGAGCCGGTGCACGGTGCCCGACTTGGCAGGTGAACTTCGTGACGGGCCGGTAAAGGGTTCGGCGATGTTCCGCTCGGTCCTCGCGGAGGTGGCCGACGGTATCAGGTCGACCGCCGAGGGCGACCTGCGCGACCTGATCCGGATGGCTAAGCTGCCGACGCCGCTATTCAACGCGGACCTTTACCTCGGCAATACCTTCCTGGCCAGGCCCGATGCGTGGTGGCCGGACGCTGGGGTCAGCGCGGAGGTCGATTCGTACGAGTGGCACCTGTCGCCTGCAGACGCCGACCGGACCCGGATGCGTCATGATCTGATGGGCGCGGCTGGCATCATCCCGCTGCACTTCTCACCCCGCCAGGTCCGCCGCGAGCGAGCTGAGGTGATCCGGCTGATCAAGGACGCCCTGGCCAGCGGCCTCAACCGCCCCCCTCTTCCGATCCGCACCATCACGTGCGCGGACAGCCCGGCCGCGAGGGCAACTGCCGCGATTGGCAACCAATAAAACGAGGGCGGCTGGGCGGTTTTCAACCGATGAACGTAGCGTTCTGACGGGAAGAGCCATTAGAACGCCACGTTCATACGTTCCGAGCCGCACCGGGGAGCGGGACACAGGGGACACACGAGGCACACGAGGCATACGNNGCGGATGGGGCGGCCGGGGCGGGGTCAGCCTTCGACGAGGGAGAGGGTCATGTCTTCGACGGCTAGCAGGGGGGCGACGTTGAGGGGGAGGCGCTCGCGGCAGTGCATGACGGCTTGCAGGCGGCGCAGGGTGGACTCCGGGGTGGAAGCCGCGGCGACGGAGCGCAGGTCGGCCTCGCGGTCGCCGTTGGCCAGCTCGACGTCGGCGCCGAGCTGGAGCATCAGCACGTCGCGGTAGAAGACGGCCAGGTCGAGCAGGGCCTGGTCGAGGGTGTCGCGCTTGACCCGGGTGGCGCGGGACTTCTGGCGGTCCTCCAGGTCCTTCAGCGCGCCGGCCATGCCGCGCATGGCCTTGGCCACGCCCTTGCCCGTCGACCCTTCACCGAACGCCCGGCGCAGCGACAACCGTTCCGGCTCGTCGAGTTCCTCGGTGACCGCCTTGGCCTCGTCCTCCGCGGTCCGGACCAGCGAAGCAGCCGCAGACAACGCCGGGCCCAGCGACGTGGCCTGCGTCGGCACGCGCAGCACGTCGGCCCGGCGGGCGGCGGCCGAGGCGTCCACGGCCAAGCGCCGGGCGCGGCCCACGTGTCCCTGCGCCGCGCGGGCCGCGGCCAGCGCGGCAGCGGGCTCGATTCCGTCCCGCGTCACCAGTACCTTAGCCACTGCGGCCGACGATGGTACGACAAGCGTGACAACCCGGCACCGGGACCTGATCGTGGGGACCAGATCCTCGGCCGACGGCGCGCACAGCAGCCACACGGTCCGGGCCGCGGGTTCCTCGATGGCCTTGAGCAACGCGTTGGCGGCCTGCTCGGTGCACCGGTCGGCGTCCTCGAACACCACGACCAGCCAGCGCCCGCCGGTGGGCGCGCCCGCCGCGCGCAGGACCAGGTCACGGGTCTGCCTGACGCCGTAGGAGAGACCCTCGGGGCGGACCAGCAGCAGGTCGGCGTGGGTGCCGGCCTGGACCTGGCGGCAGCACGCGCACTCCCCGCAGCCCCCGTCGGGGCAGAGCAGCGCCGCGGCGAAGGCCCGGGCCGCGACCGACCGGCCCGACCCGGGCGGCCCGGTGAACAGCCACGCGTGGGTCATCGCGCCGGGTTCCGGACGGTCACCGGCCAGCAGCGCG
>PLIQ01000121.1 GCA_003140115.1 Actinomycetota bacterium
CGCCTTACTACCTGCTTCGATGACCTCGCGGCTGCGCTGCGCGCGTGGGCGGAAGGCCTTTTCAGCACGGAGGCAGCGGTTGAGCTGCTGATCAGGCACCGCTTGTGGCTTTATCGTGAGGATTTCCTGGACATAGCCGTGGAATCCGGCCGGGGAATCACCGGTAACGCCGTCTCGGCGGCGGTCGACTTCGAGGCGGCAGCCCGCGCGCTGGAAGCGGGGATGCTGCCGTGCTCTGGCGGTGAAGGGCGGGTGCTGCGGATCGCCGCGAGCATCGCCGAGGGGGTGCCGGTCGATCTGCGGGAGGCGGTGACCGGCCTGGATGAGAATAACGCGGTCTTGGCCGCGGCGGCGGTGCTGCACGCAGCCGGGCACCGGGACCTGCGGATGGCCGTGGGGGGTGAGCGGCGGTGAGCGCGGTCACCGTTGTCACGCTGACCCGGCGCTTGCATCCCTTCGAGGGCCGGTCGCTGCAGGTGCTGGGCAGCATGCGCCGGCATGGTGCCGCCGAACTGCTGGTGGTACTGCCCGATGGCAGCAAGCGGCTGATACCGGCGGCGTGGACTGACCTGGAGCAGCCCGCTGCTGCCGGGGAGGACGCTGCAGGGACCCTGGGATCGGTTCCGGACCTGCTGCGGCTGCGGTTATGAACAGCGCCGATGAACACCGGCCACCGCTGCGCGACCCGGCAAAATCGTCCTCCAGGGCGGATCAGATACGGCAACGGGTGGCCGTGTTGAGCAGCTCGTTCCGGACCCTTTACCTGGAATGGTTCGCGCGGCTTAGCGCCCAGGATTTCGATGAGGGGGACGTGGCGGCGATCCTTGACGCAGCGGAGGCAGAATTGGCAGGCCGGACAACCGGGCGAGGCGCCGCGGACAGCGCCGGCAGTTCCGCGGCCGCCTACGCAGAGCCGAGCGCCGGGCTGGCCGCCGTGCGGTCCCGGAGCCGGGCCAGCTGGGTCTGGCTCAGCAGCGGGGCCGTGTCCGGCACCGTCACGTACCCGATCACGGGAAGCTTGCCGGTGATGGCCCAGCGCAGCAGCGCCCGCCCCGGTCTGGCACCGCTCCGAGTCACATAGCGGCTCCCCCGGTACCGGCTCCTGCCCGGCCAGGACGCTGGTCAGCAGCAGGTCACACGATGACCCCGCATCGAACGCCAGGCTCAGGCCCGCGTTCCATCAGCCGGGCCACGATGCCGCGCGGGTCTTCGGAGTCCTGGATCAGGTGCAGCACCCCGAGCAGCAGGACTGCCGCCGGCTGCCCGAAATCGAGCACCTCCGCCGCCCGGCGCAAAATCACCCCGGGATCACGCAGGTCAGCCTGCAGGTAACCGGTCGCGCCTTGCGGGGTGCTCTTGAGCAGCGCCTGTGCGTGCAAGGGTTTCTGAGCCGTCGATGAACGCCAGGGCCACGTCTGACAGGAGCAGGTTGCGGGTTCTGGCGTGGTCACGCAGGACGCTGAACGCCTGGTCGGTGTCCAGGCCGAGGCGCTCGGCGNNGACCCGGCTGTTCAGCGCGGTCTGCAACTGCTCATTCAGGGTGTCGCTGTGGCGCATGCTGCGCTCGTGCAGCAGGCTGATGGTGGCCACGTCGGCCAGCGCCTGCCCGATGCGTATGTCCGCGGGATCGAAGGCACCCGGGGCGGCGCGGAACAGGTTCAGCGCGCCGATGACCTGGTCGCGCAGCCTCATGGGCAGGGCCTGCACG
Organism: Actinomycetota bacterium; assembly: GCA_003140115.1. The sequence continues at coordinate 1,709 of PLIQ01000121.1, forward strand.
GCGGCGAACCCGGCCTCCTGGGCGGCGGCGGCAAACCGGGGCCAGCGCTGCGCTTCGGCGGCCAGGTCCGCGGCGGCGACAGGCCGGCCACCCCGGAAGCAGTCCAGGCAGGGACCCTGGTCGTTCTGCAGCTGAAATAGCTCCAGCAGCCGCACTGCCTGGCTGGAGGCGGCGACCACGCGAAGCTCCCCGCGCGGGTCAGCCAGCAGCAGCCCGGCGGCGGAGACGTCCAGCAGCTGCACGCTACGGTCGGTCAGCACGTGCAGGAAGTCGATCACGTCGAAGCCGGCGACCATGGTGTCGGTCAGCTCAACGAAGGTTTCCGACAGCAGTTGTCCGTCCATTCCGGTTCACCCTCTCAGGAAACGCGGCATGATTCGCCGCGGGAGCCCGGGGCAGGCTGCGTTCGCGCTGGCGAGCGGGCGAGTGCTTCACGCCTCACCGTCCCGGGAGGGGTCAGGGTGCAGCCGCAGGCGGCGGGCCACGATGTCGCGGGCGACATCGGTCAGCCGCAGGTCACGTGCATAAGCATAGGCGCGCAGCCGCACGAATGCATCCCCGATGCCGGCGCCGAGCTGCTCGGTGAGCATCCCGGTGGCCTGGTCGATCTCGGCCCGGCGCAATGCCAGGTCCGGCTGGCCACCGGGGCCGGCCAGTGCCGCGAGGTCGCCCCCCGCCTGGTCCTGGGCGTCGAGCAGCAGCAAGGTGGCGGTATCGGCGAAGATCAGCGCATCGCCGAGCTGGAAGGCGGTCAGCGGGCCTGGCCGCTCCCGGTACAGGCCCAGCACCCCGGCGCGGATCGCCCCGATCTGCAGCGGGAACGCGAAGATCGCCGCCGCCCCCGCCTGACGTGCCGCCAGCGCGAAGACCGGCCAGCGGCGCCCGGATTCCCCGCCCGTCGAGGTCCCCGAACCGCTCGCCACGCGAATACGCGCTCTCGTCGGCCGCCGCCGCGGGCACGCCGCCATCGGTCACACAGACGACAACCCCTGGCTGTTCCCAGGCGGCCGGGCCGGCCAGGCCATCAGCGCCGCGCGTTTCCAGGTCCGCCTCACCCGGCTCGGCATCCCCGCCAGGGCCGGCCGGGCCGCGGCGCTCATGGACCTCGCCGCCCAGCTGCCCGCCGTCGTCCTGAGTTAGCTCCTCGGCATCAGCCTGGGAGCCGCCACCGGATGGAACCAGGCAGCAGGCAACACCCGCGCTGGCTACGCCGCCGAGATCGCACGCCGTCAGCACTCGTCATAATCGACTGCCCCCAACGGGCATTCACCGACGGTCACTGCAGATCCGCCAAGCCTAAGCAGAGTGGAGGTCGCTATTGAGCCGCACGTCTGTTGCCTGCAATCCCTTCGGCCCTGGGCCCACGACGAAAGTCACCGGGTCGCCTTCGTCCGGGACCCTGAAGCCATCCATCTGGATTGCTGTCTGATGGAAGTACAGATCATCAACCGAACCATCGTCATCGGGCGTGATGAACCCGTACCCCTTGCTGGCGTTAAACCACTTCACCCTGCCGCTTTGCCTCAGACCCGTCGGCCATCGCAGCCTCCCCAGGGAGAAATTCGCGCTCTGGCGCCGGGCCCGGTCCCAGAGCGATTCTTGCTGACGGGTAGTGGCTGTGGCCCGTCCGGCGTGGAATTCTGGGCATGAAACGTCGCCCCCGTACAGCGGCCACACACCGTGTGGCCGCTGCACCGGGTGTTGTAACGGGGCTGTGCGGCCGGGGTGTCAGGAGGTGACGAGGTAGAAGGAGGTGGCGAAGAGGGTGCAGGGGCCGCTGACCGATGAGGTCCCGTCGCCGGTGACGTTGCTGCCGGGCTCAGGGATGAAGAAGCCTCCCATGTTGGCCTTGCATTCGCCCTGGATGCGCCAGACCTGGGATGCGGGCCGTGCAGTGCAGGTCATCGACTGGGCGGTGCCGCTGATCCAGGTGAACGCGCAGTCGAGCGGGACGTTGCCGCCCAGGATGGTCTCGGTCCCAGTGCCGGGTGAGAGGGTGACCGACGGTGTGGTGCTGGTGATCACGATGCTGAAGGACTTGCTGGTGCCGTACTGGTGCTCATTGACCAGCGGGATTGCAAAGTCGGGGTAGACGGTTTGCCCTGCGGGGATGATCACCTCGCCGGTGGCCGGGGTGTTGAAGTCGGTTCCGTTGACGGCAGTGCCGTTGACGATCTTGTAGAAGATGTCCAGGGCGCCCGAGGTGGACCCGGTGCGGGTGAACTGGACGTACAGGTCGTTCTGCTGCTGCTCGTTGCAGGTGCTGGCCGAGCTGCAGAACTGGAGGTACTGGTTCGCCGAGCCGCTGGAGACGCCTGCAGTGTTGCTGGTGGCGTAGGCGGGCGAGGCCGCGGTGAGTCCGGCGGCCAGCAGGCTGGCTGCAGCCAGCCCGGTCAAGAGGAGGCGAGTGCGCATGTGGGGGTCCCTTCCGTCGTGACTGCCAGGTAACCCAAAGTCAGCCCCCGGCTCTCACGCGCAACGTAACATCCGGCGTTCCAGCCCCCAAGACCCAGCGGCAATGTCCGCAAACTGGAACAAATCACCTGGTGTCCTGCACCTGAAATTGGTGAAGTAAATTCTTTGGCCTTATCGTCGGCGGCAGGCACGATCTTCTGCTGGTACCGGGCTAGGGATTCCAGGATCTCCTCGGCGGCAGGCAAACCTGACCTCGAACAAGATTTATGCCGCACTCGGCTACCAGCCGGTAGCCGACATGGCCAACCTTGTCATCGCCCGCTGACGCCGACCGATTCGCGGCAGATCCGGACGCCCGCTGGGGCGCTTCCCCACTCCCGCTCAGCAGTCAAATGCTGACCAGCAGATGTCGTTCCGCAAACGCTGGTCGTCAAGCACGAGCTCGCGAATGGCCTCCGGGAGCCGGTCACGCTGCCATTGGCACTCGAGTCGCCCTGCGGCCTCGCTCTCGCCTTCGGGTGCGGAAGCACGTGCGGCCTTGATCGCATAGGCGGCCGCACCGAGTTCGTGCGCGGCGACGTGTGCGACGGCCCCGGCCTGGCCAGCAGCGTACGCGGCATGCCGTGCTGTCCCTCGCAGGTTTCTGGCTGCGCCCATTGCATGGCCGCCCGCCGCCCGAGCCTGCATCATCGTGACCTCACCACGCACCCAGGCGCGAGCGTGCTCGATCGCTTCGCGTGGTCGTGGGTCATCAGGCTGAGCCGACTCGAAAAGGTGAAGGACGTGCTCTGCGCACGACGCCGCCCAAAGAGCAAGGAGATGGTGATCCGAATCAGTGAGGGTCCCACCGCGGCGAATCGTCACGAAGCGAGGGTCCCGAACCTTCGGAAGGATCATTGGCTGGGCGCTCCCCTCTGCCTGTGTCCGTCCAACCCTCGGGGCACCGAGGAGACAGGCCGCGCCCTTAACCGTAGCGTCGTTCCAGCATCTGAGCGGCCCTTCGGTGTCGTGCGGTCGGCTGGACACCCACCGTCTTGTACTCG
>PLIQ01000149.1 GCA_003140115.1 Actinomycetota bacterium
GGCTGCCTGCTGCTGGGTGAGCGCGCGGCCGACGGCCAGCTCGGCGTTCCACGCCTCGGGTGCGATGGTCTCGCGGGCGGGAGCCAGGAACGCCTCGAGCATTTCCGGTTGTTTTATCGGGATGGCGGTCTTCTGCCTGATGGCTTCCGCGGCGCCGGTCAGGCGGGCCGCCCGCAGGGCCTCGCCGAACTGAGCAGCGTTGGCGGCGGCCATTTCCAGGGTGGTGGCCAGGAGTTCGGGGTCACCGCAGCTGACGACGTAGCCGGCCATGCCGGACAGCTGCTCGCGGGCCTCCTGGGCCCGGCCCGCCCGCAGGTGGACCCCGGCCAGAGATTGCTGGTCCAGGGCCACGCCCAGCATGTCCCCCTGCTTCGTGTCAATGGCGAGCGCCTCCTGCAGCACCTGCGTGGCGCGGTCGAAGTTACCCGCATCGGCCTCCAGCTGGCCGATGTTGGTCAGGGCCGCGGCGAGCCGCATGTCACTGCCGAGCTCGCGGGAGATGGCGGCGCTCTCCTCCAGCAAGGACCGCGCGGTGTCGAAGTCGTCGAGATGATGGTGGGTGATGCCGAGGCTGTTGAGTTCTCGTGCCTGCTGGTTCCGGTCGCCGAGGTCACGCCAGATCGCCAGGCTCCGCTCGAGCAGCGGCAGCGCGGCCCGCGGCTCGCTCTGCTGCTGCAGCAGCACCCCGAGCCAGTGCGCCAGCTGGGCCAGCGGTGCCCCGCCCTCCTCGGCGGCCAGGTCGATGGCCCGCTGCAGCCACCGCCGCCCTTCGGTGACGTAGGCATGCCGGTACCAGAACAGGGCCAGCGCCTCGACCAGCCGCAGGCCGATGGCGGCCCGTTCGCGGTCGCCGGGCGCCGGGTCCGCGGCCGGGGTTTGCAGTGACCAGCCCAAGGCGGCGCGCAGGTTGTCGTGCTCGGCCTCCAGCCAGTCCAGGGCGACTAGGTGCTCCGGGCCCGAGCTGCGCAGCTGTTCCTGCGCCCGTTCGGCGAGCCCGGCGTAATACCCGGCGTGGCGGCGCCGGGTCTCGTCCAGGTCCCCGGCCTGCTCCAGGCGCTCGAGGGCGTACTCGCGGATGGTTTCCAGCATGCCGACGCGGGGCTCGCCGTCGGCGCCGTCGGTCACCGTGACCAGGCTGACGTCCAGCAGCCCGGCGGCCAGATCCAGGGGATCGGCTCCGACCCCCTGGGCGCCCGGGCCGGGCTCTGACGCCGCGACCGCGGCCAGCGCGTCCAGGTCGCAGCCCCCGGCGAACACCCCGGCGCGGCGGAACGTCTCGGCCAGATTCTCGGTCAGCAGGTCGTAGCTCCAGGCGATGGCGTTGCGCAGGGTCTGCTGCCGCGACGACTGCCCGACGTCGGGAGCGGCCAGGTCGATGCTGTGGCTCAGGCGGGCCAGCAGGGCCCGCGGCGCCAGCAGCCGGATCCGGGCCGCGGCCAGCTCGATGGCCAGCGGCAGCCCGTCCAGGCGCTCGCAGATGGCCGCGACGTCGCCGGCGTTGGCCGCGGTGAGAGTAAAGCCCGGCCGGGACATGCTCGCCTGCTGGACGAACAACCGCGCCGCGCCGCTCGCGGACACCTCCTCGACGGACGCCTCGCGGGGCACCTGTAGCGGCGGCACCGGCAGCTCCTGCTCACCTGGCAGGTGCAGCGGCCGCCGGGAGGTCGCCAGCACGACCAGGCCGGGGGCGGTCGCGAGCAGTCCGGCCACCACGCCGGCGGCGCCGTCCAGCTGCTCGAGGTTGTCCAGCACCAGCAGGGCCCGGCGATCACCCAGGTACCCGGTCACGGCGTCCGCGGCGGGCCCATCGGCGGCCACGTCCAGGCCGTCGGCGATGGTCTTCCACATCACCTCGGCATCGCGGACGGGCGCCAAGGGGATGAAGAACACTCCCTGCGGGAAGTCCTGGTCCAGCGCTGCGGCGGCGGCCAGCGATAGCCGTGTCTTGCCGACGCCGCCGGTGCCGGTCAGCGTCACCAGCCGGATCCCCGGCCCGGTGAGCTTGGCGGTGACCTCCTCCAGGTCGCGCTCCCGGCCGACCAGCGGCGTCATCGGCACCGGCAGCCTGCTCTGCGCGCCCAGGCTCTTCAGCGGCGGGAACCGGTCCGGCAGCCCGGCGACGACCAGCTGGTAGATGCGCTCCGACGCCTCGATGTCTTTCAGCCGGTGCCAGCCCAGGTCGCGCAGCGACACATCGGCGGCCAGCCGCGATTCCACCAGGTGCCACGTCGCATCGGACACCACGACCTGGCCGCCGTGCGCGGTCGCCGCGATCCGCGCCGCCCGGTGCACGTCCAGCCCGACATAGTTGTCCTCGTGGCGGGTCGGCTCACCCGAGTGCAGGCCCATTCGCACCCGGACCGTCACACCATCGGGCCAGTCATACCCGGCCAGGGCCCGCTGCCCGGCCACGCAGCAGCCAACCGCGGCGATGGCCGACTCGAAGACCACGAAAAAGCTGTCCCCCTCAGTACTCAGCTCCCGGCCGCCGAAACTGCGGAACGCGGCCCGCAGCAGCGTCCGCTGCGCCGACAGCGCCTCGCCATACCGCTCTCCCAGGCGCCTGACCAGCACCGTCGACCCCTCGATGTCGCTGAACAGCATGGTCAGAGTCCCAGTGGGAAGCTCCGCCGCCGTCGCGGCCACGCCGGGACCGCCCTCCGCGTCCGCCCCGGCGCCCGCGTCCTCCCCGGCGACCGGGCCGGACCGGATGATGGTCTGGGGGGCCGCCGGGCGACCAGCCTGTCCGGACTGCGCGCCGACCGCACCGGGAACCTGCGCATACGGCGGCAGCCCCAGCGACCCGCGCAGCGCGTCGGCGAACTCGCAGCAGGTGGCATACCGGTCGGCGGGCACCTTGGCCAGCGCCCGGACCAGCACCTGGTCCGCCGCCGCCGGAAGATCCGGTCGCTCGGCGGTCAGCAGCGGCGGCGGCTGCGAGAAATGCCCGTACATCACCGCCATCGCGTCTTGCTGATGGAACGGCGGCGAACCGGCCAGCAGCTCGAACGCCGCGCACGCCAGCCCATACTGATCAGCCCGCCCGTCCACCGGCTGGCCCCCGAGCTGCTCCGGGGCGACGTAGTCCAGCGTGCCCAGGAACTGCCCCGTGCGGGTCAGGCCGGTGGCCGCCAGCGCAGGCTTGCTCAGCCCGAAGTCCGACAGGTACACGTGATCGGGCCGTCCGGCCCGCGCGTCCATCAGCATGTTGGCAGGCTTCACGTCACGGTGCACCAGCCCGGCCGCGTGCGCGGCATCCAGCGCCGAGGCCACCGCAGAGATGATCGCGGCCGCCCGCCCCGCCGACAGCGGGCCCTCACGCTGGACCAGCGTGTGCACGTCGCTGCCGGGCACGTACCGCATCGCGATGAACAGCACCCCGCCTGCCTCGCCGGCCTCATACACCGGGATGATGTGCGGGTCATCGACCGCCGCCGCCGCCCGCGACTCCCTGAGGAACCGCTGCCGGAACTCCGCATCGGCCGCCAGCCACGGCGCCAGGACCTTCAGCCCCACCAACCGACCCAGCCGCTCATCACGCGCCCGGAACACCACCGCCATTCCGCCCGCGCCAACCTGCTCCTCCAGCAGGTACCCCGCCACCCGCGATCCCGCGGCCACCCCGGCGTCGGCTTGCGCCGGCACCTCACCGCTCACGGGGCCTCCCCTACCAGCAAGCCACCCGGCGCTCCCCTCCCCGACCCGGGCCCGGCGCGAACGCGCAGCGCGGTTATCCAGCGGCCGGAAAGCCCGCCAAGGCGCTCCTAAGTATCCGCCGTGACCGCAGCCCGCCGCAATACGACGCGGTACCTGGCCGGGCGTGAGCCGGCCGTTGACATCACCGGCAGGTTTCCGGCCGCGCGGACATCTATCCTGAGCTGGTGCGCCTGGTGTCCCTGCTCCCGTCGGCAACCGAGATCGTCTACGCGCTCGGCCTCGACGACGAACTGGTCGGGGTCACCTTTGAGTGCGACGAACCCCCGGCGGCTCGTCAGGAAAAGACGGTCGTCGTGGGCGGGCGGGATACCCGCGGGATGACGGCCGGGGAGATCGACGCCTACGTCCGCGCGCAGACGGCGGCGGGAACCGATCTCTACACGCTGCACGCCCGGGCGCTGGCCGAGCTGGAACCTGAGCTGATCTTGACCCAGGACTTGTGCCGGGTGTGCGCGCTGCCCTCGGATCGCGTCGAGGACGCCCTGGACTACCTGGGCTGCCGGGCCGACGTGCTGTCCTTGGACCCGCACTCGCTCGCCGACGTGCTGGCCAGCATCGCGGAGGTGGGGATACGGGCCGGCGTGCCGGAGCGGGCCTCGGAGCTGACCGCCCGGCTGCGGGCCCGGCTCGAGCGCGTCGCGGCCAGCGTGGCCGGACGGCCCCGGCCCAGGGTCGCGGTGATCGAGTGGACCGATCCGCCGTTTACCGCCGGACACTGGATACCGGACCTGGTCAGCGCGGCCGGCGGCGAGCCGGTGGCAGCCCGGCCCGGCGAACGGTCGGTCGCGACGACCTGGGCGGCCATCGAGGCGGCGGCGCCGGACCTGGTCGTTGTCGCGCCGTGCGGCTACCACCTGGCTGGCGCCATTGAGCAGGCCAAGACGGTGGCCCGAGCGCTGCCCGGCCTGCCCGTGTGGGCGATCGACGCCGACGGGCTGGTCGTCCGGCCGGGTCCGCGCCTGATCGACGGCGTGGAAGCGATCGCCTCGGTGCTCCACCCAGGGGCCGGTCCGGCCGCCCGTCCCGGCACGGTGAGCCGGGTCACGCCTCCCAGCTAGGCACCCAGCGGGCTGAGATACGTGGACGTCCAAGTAAATGGGCGGTAAGATAGTAGGACGTCCTAGTATTTTCGGTGGCTGGTCCTCGTGGCCCTTCTCCTACAGCCCCAGCTCCCCTATAGCCATAGCGGAGGCGGCAGTGCCCAGTAACTCCCCGGCGCTCCACGTGCCGGTCAACCCGGTGCGGTTCGTCACCGCCGCGAGCCTGTTCGACGGGCATGACGCGGCGATCAACATCATGCGGCGGGTGCTGCAGAGCCAGGGCGCGGAGGTGGTCCACCTCGGGCACGACCGCAGCGTCGAGACGGTGGCCCGCACCGCCATCGAGGAAGACGCGCAGGGCATCGCGCTGTCGTCCTACCAGGGCGGGCACGTCGAGTACTTCAGCTATCTCGTGCAGCGGCTGGCCGAGCTCGGCGCGGGTCACATCAAGGTGTACGG
>PLIQ01000478.1:0-9160 GCA_003140115.1 Actinomycetota bacterium
CGGACGTGCTCGGCGGGTGAGTGCTGCATGAGGCCGTCGATGACGCAGGTCCGGTAGAACCCGGCTGTCACGCAGAACCGGCGGGAGACGGTGGAGGGCTTGAACCGGCGGATCTCTTGCATCCACCGGATGCAGAGCTCGAGGTGCGGCCGCTGGGCGGCCAGCGGGTCCAGGCCGCGTTCGGCGCACCAGGACAGGTAGCAGCGCAGGTCGGATTCGGTGTGCGCGCGGCAGGAGCCCTTGAAGCGGGCCAGGTAGGCAGCTACCGCCAGTCGCAGCCGGTCGGTGAACGGCTCAGGAAGATCGCTGGCCGCTGAGGCCAGCTCGCTGAAGGTCATCATGCCCCGACACTGCGCCGAGTCCCGATCACCGTGAAGCCAACGAACACGCACCTGGCGGCATGAGAGTGTGCTGCGAACAGCGCGGCAAGCAGGAATTCGGCGCGTATTGAATAGCACGCGTGCCATGGCTCGGTTGCGTCCGGCGAGGGCTCGCCAGGTCGCCAGCGTCTATGGTGGCGGCTCGGCGAACAACTCGAGCTGAATGTTGTCTGGGTCGCGGAAGACGAGCACGGCGGCGCCCGGTACGGAGTTCGCCGCAGTGACCGGGGAATAGACGACACCGGCATCTGCCAGCCGCGCCGCCCAGGCGTCGAGTTCCCCGCGGTCCGCGACANNGTCCCGTCCGGCGCCTTGAACTCGCCCGCGCGCCGGAAGCCGAGCACCTCCTCGTACCAGGCCGCGCTCGCGTCAACGTCACGAACCGTCAGCCCCAAATGATGGATACCCCTGATCATGCTCCTGCTCACCGCGTCTTTGTCAGGGCAGCCAGCCGCGCGGGCCTCGCGCTGAATCAGCCGTCTGGAACCCGCGGCCTGCTTACCGCTCGATCATCTCATCCAGCTGTCGCACGACACCCGGCGCGCCGTAGAGCGGATCATGGGCGACTCGCGGCCGGGCCGGATGCTTGCCCGCGCTGCCGGGCGGACCCATTGGTGACGCACCACTCGCGGCATGTGAGTGCGCGTAGAAAGAGATGGTTGCCAGGCAGCCATGACTTGACGGCCTTGTTATTTGCCTGTCCGGATACCCGCCAAAGCGATGACGTTCGACGACCTCGCGGGTTGTTCGTTCCCTGACTTGAGAGATGTTGGGGTGTATCCGTGGCAGATACAAGGAAGATGCGGAAGAATGTAGGTCTGGTGAAGGCCCACCGGCAGCGCAAGTCTGCTCGACGAGTCGGGGGTTTTGCCGTTTTAGCAGCGTGCTGACATCTTGATGGCCAGGGGAGAGCCGAATGCGCGAACCGAGCTTGAAGGCGAAATACCTGCTTCTGCCCAAGGAGCCATTTAGCCTTGATATTCCATACACCGACCGCCAGCGTGTGGTCATTGTTGCGGATGAGCAGGCCGCGGCAGAAAGAGTCTCGCGTGCCAGGGTAGAGGTGACCAGGGAAAACGCAAATTTGCCCACGGCGTCTATCCGGACGTTGCCGAACGACGACCTATCGGACCCTACGATCAGCACGACCACTCGGGCTGCACTTGCCGCTGCAGCCGGCCGCAGTGTTCACAGCGGGGTTCACGCCGTACAGCATGTGAGCGCGAATATGGCGCGAACGGTCAATGAACGGGCAGCCAGCATGGCCCTAAGGAGGCAGCTCGGCGCACTCATGATCGGACAAAGCGATTCTGAGATTCTGCATTTCGATCGAGGACATCCACTTAAGAACGTTCTCTACATCGGACATCCGGCGAAACCTGATCTCTATTTTCCGGCAGCAGAGTTCCATCGGCGCGTCTTCGAGCACAAGTTCATAGAGGCGGTAACTCTGCTCAGATCGCTGGGGGCGCGCCGAATAGTCGTTCAGCAGCAGCAAGGACATACCCAAGGGAAAGAGCGAACGGGTTTCATCGCGGGTCTCGGCTTCACCTTCACGCGAGGTGGCCGATCTCAATTCGACGCGTCCTTCGAGGCGGAATTCCCAGGCCACGGTAAACCCGTTATACCCGATGCTCTGTACTGGTATTCTGACGAGCCCACGTGGCGAATGATCTCCGATGCCCGCATATTGGGCGGCGCCGGGAAAACGTCCCTCGCGGTTACTTATATGACAGATTACGGCATTGATACGCGCGTCGTGAAGGCAGCAGGGAAATGCGGCGTAAATATCGGCGGCAAGTTCCAGGAGCAACAAAATACCATATGGCAGCTGGATGCAGAGTTTCCAGCATTGGCTACTTAACTCCGCGGCAAGCTCCTGTAGTCAAGGGATCTGAGCCAGGGGGGGATGTTCCGGGTCAGAGCGGTCTCATTTCTGTGCCGTCCCACTGAAGTCGACGGTATGGCCGTCGTCACCGTAGCCAGCCTCGCTCGGTTTCGAGACGCCCTAGTTGCGCCTGGCTGCGTCGTAATAGCAATGGTGCCAAGAGAGTTCGCCGCGTTCACCACGCTGGGACGGAGGGCGTGTGGCTGACCACTTGATTGCTGCAGTCTCGGCCCGGATCACCAGAGCCGTCATGGTGGCCTGATGGCCCCGATGTGGCCACCAAGGGGGCCCGTTATGCAACCAGCACGTGTCCATTTCGATGGCAGCGACAAGCCGGCCGATACCAAGTCAAGATGCGCGAGATCCGGTTGCCTAGCCGATCGCCTAGCCAGTCAGGCACATCTGGGTGTTTAATAGGCATATTGCATTAGATTTCTGGTCACGGGGGGCACGGTATGTGGGAGCTATACGAGCGACGGCTTGAGGCTGAGCATTATCTGGGTCCGGAAGTCAGGGCTAAAGTGCTGTTCGACCGGCTTATGGGCATGTCGGCCGAGACGACTGAGGAAGCATTCCGCGCCGAGCTTGGCAAGCTGGCCTACGCCGACCTGCGTGCTTTCTGCAACAGGGCGGCCAAGCTTGTCGACGACCCAGCCGGACAGACCGGAGGCGACGCGGATGCCGGCCGCAGGCAGTCGCACCGGGACCGGCTGCTCGTCTTGCATGCAGTCGGCCTTGCGGTAATAAACGAGGCGGTCAAGACCAGGACCGATCATCTCACCGCGCAAGATGCTGAGGCCGTCGCGGCGTGCGCGCCGATCGACAAGCAGATGGCGAACGCGTTCCGCGCCGCGTTCGAGCGCCGGGCGACGGCTGACGACGTTGACATTCTGGATGCCGCGGCCTGCGGCTATGAAGCTATCGGTAACCGCGCTTCGCTCTCGGAGGCTGGGCGCCGGGTGCTCATGCTCCGGAGGGCAGTGGCCCTTGACGGCCTGGCCAGAGCGTGTGAGAGAAACCATCGCCACGACGATGCCGATATCCGCTTCAGGGAAGCTGCCGCCCTGTACGCGCGAGCGGGGGACGAGCACCGGGCGGCGGCATGCATCCGGGAACGGGATGCGGCTGCGCAGCGGCACGTGCCGGANNCCGGCCAGGCCGCTGCGCAGCGGCACGTGCCGGACGCCGACGTCCGGCTCGGGCAGCTGCTTGCCGACCTGCGTGCTGCTCGCTCGCCGTCGGTAGGCCGGGCTACCGTCCTCGTTGACCTGGCGGAGCTGGCGAGCGGCAACCACGACGACTTCGAGGCGGAGCAGCGGCTGGACGACGCCGTCGCTGAGCTTGCCGGCGCCGGCTACGCCGTCTCGGAGCCGGGCGGTACCGACCGCGCGGTTATGAGATGGATGGAAGCGATACCGCCGGGCGACGGAGAAGACCCGATTCCCTTCCACCGTCAGATAAGCGTGCTGCTCGCCTTGCACCACCGGGTGGCCGGAATCCGGGTGAAGCTCGCCCTGAGGCGGCGCGACGATGACGGCCGGCCCGGACGCGCCGTCGCGGGCACCGAGGCTGAGCTTCAGATGAGCCGGCTGACCGAGATCATGAACGAGACCCCGGCCCATGCCGAGGCTGTGCGGGCCCGCTTGGAAGCACAGCTCGGCGAGTCCTCCACCCCCGGCTTCGATGCCGGCGATCAGTCCGTCCGGCCCCGTGAGTTCACAGCCATCATGAGCATGATCGGCGAGCTGCGCGACCTCACCGCAAAATCGCTTCCCGACAGTCCTGAAACTCTCGCGCGGTCGCGGCACCTGGCTGCCGATGTCATCGCCCGCGCGCGGGCCTACGGCCAGCCGGTCAACCTGGCGCAAGCCTTGGAAGCAGGCGCCTCGGTCGAGGCGGGCGCCGACGAGTTCCGAGCCGCCGTCGACCTGCTCCAAGAGGCGTACGAGCAGGTCGCAAGTGTCCCGGGCAAGCAGGCCGCCGACGAGGCGATCATTGCGCTGTCGAGGATGGCGAAAATTCAGTTCGTTGTCGCTGGCCTCAACGACAAGAAGGCGGCCTTGGACACGGCAAGCACCGCCATCGCGCTGATCGAACGGGATCGATACCGGGTCAGCGCGCCATTCCAGCAGGCCGCCCTGCTGGAGCCGCATGCTGACCTCTTTACGATCGGCGTCTTCGCCGCCTGGAAGATCGCCACCGACGACACCGCACCGGACCGCTCCGGCTATGACCGGATGCTTCAGCTGATGGAGCTGTCGAAGGCCAGGGCCTCGGTCCGGCAGCTCTTCCTCGCCACGACGCCGGCCAATGCAGGCCTTGACCGGGAGCTCCGCGCGCTCAACGATGCGATCCACGCGACCGGCCCAGTACCCCGGGCTGCCGACTCGGCCGAGGAGTACGAACGCCGGAGCGAGCAGGCGCGTCTGCGGCTGCGGCGCTTGGAGCTGTGGGACCGTCGCGCCATCTTCAGGAGTGACCCTGGTGCGGAGGTCCCGCCAGTGACGCTCGCGGGCCTGCAGGCGGCACTCGAGCCGGATGAGGCAGTCATCTACTACTACTGGCTCAGCCCGCTGAGCCTGCTCGTGGTGACGATCACCGCCGAAGCGATCGTGGTCGAGCGTAAGCTTCCGGGACAGGACCAGCGGACACGGCTGGAGCGCCTAATCCGGGAGCTGGGCTCGCTGACGGGCTCGAACTGGGGCCTGGACGCGGCGTTCATCGAGCCGCTTGCTCCGGTGCTGACCCCGGTTGAAGGCCTGCCTCTGCTCGAGGGCAAGCAACGCCTGATCGTGTCCCCGCACCGGCTGCTGCACTGGTATCCGTTCGCGGCCATGCCATACCAGGGCAGCCCTCTTGTCCGGTCCTTCGCGCTCCGGTATGCGCCCAACCTCACCAGCCTGCTCGTGCCGCGTCCCGATCCCTGCGCACCCCGGCTGGTGGTCCTGGGGGTCAGCGAATTCCCCGGACGGCCGGGGCTGGGAGAGCTGCCCGAAGTCCGCCGGGTAGCAGAAAACCTCACCGCCATTTACTCCGAGGCGGGTATCCCCTTGGAACTGATGCCCGAGCCGACTCGTGGCGAGGTGCTCGCCTCGATGCGCGACGGCGCGCTCGCCAGGGCGTGGTGCCTGCACCTGGACACCCACGGGTACAGCCTGATGGACGAGCCTTCCCGGGACGCCCCACTGGAATCCGTGCTCGAGCTCGCCGACAATTCCGTCGACGGCTACGAGATCGCGGCCGCCAACCTGGAATGCGAAGTCGTGGTGCTGACCGCGTGCTTCGCCGGCCAGCGCGCTATCGGCGGACGCGGCCGGGCCGAGCAGCCAGGCGATGAGCTATTCGGGCTTTCCGCAGCATTCCTTGACGCCCGGTGCCGAAGCGTCCTCGCGCCAGCCTGGCCGACTGACCATGAAGCCGTCTCCCAGATCATCACCGAGTTCCATCGCAGCCTGGCTCAAGGCTTCCCTGCTGACATCGCCCTGGCACACGCACAGCGAGCGTTTCTCGACACGGCCACCTTCGGCAACCGACCGGCCTCTTACTGGGCGCCGCTCGTCCTCACGGCAATCGGCCGCCCCATGCCGATACCGCGGAACGCACCCGCCTGACATGCGACCAGAGTAAGGAGACTCTCAGTGGCAGAAATAATAATCATTCACTGCATCCCCCAACCCGGAACGGACGCGGCGGAGGTCGCCGCAGAGCTGAATACCTACCTGCAAGACACCGACGGCGTAAATCCTGTCATGGTCAAGGTCGAGCATCCGCAGCTCGGGCTAGCCGAGGTCCTTGCAGTCCTCCAGATCGCCACTACCGCAATCAACCTGACCGAGAAGCTCACAGGCTATATCAAATCCCGCCAGGAAAAAGGAAAAGTGAAAGACATCGAGGTCGAGATCGACGGCGAGCGCGTCCCGATCGGCAGCCTTACCCAGACCAGCGAACCAGGCTCGCTGCCGCAATTTCCCAGGGCTCCTGAATGACGCCAAGTCGACCACCTTAACGAGACTTTGGTTGACCCAGGTGCTCTCCAGCGGTCCATTTGCTGAGACCGGTCTCGAATCTCGGGTCACGAGGAAGAGCCCATGCTGCAGCTGGTCATTGATTTACAGCGGGTCGCATAACCGGATGATTGCTTGCATACGTCCGCATTTGTGGAAACGTCCGCAGCACGCATCACCCGTCTACTACGCGATTTGCGCGACCAGAAGTGGTGACGAAGCATCGGTTTGGGCCCTTAGCCGCTTACGCCACACCGGGCGAGTGCCCGGTTCACCTAGTGCGCGGATTCGTTCACGGGGCTCACGGATCGTCGGCGTGGCGGAGCCCGAACTCCCAGATCGACGTGGTGGCGTCGATCTCCCGGGACGTACGGCCGAGGAACAGGCTCAGCAGCAGCCCGAGATGCCCGCCGGGCCAGGTGTGACCGGCCCCGCGTGAGGTCCACAGCGTCACCTCGCCTGGCTGCCCCTGCGCACCGTAGGTCGTCCGGGTGAGCGTCCGGCTCACGGCGACTTCCTCCGGCGGAGCCGTGATGGCGTTGGCCAGCGCCCAGGCCCGGGCGGCGTCGGGGACGCTCTCGTTCCAGCGTTGCGTGCCGCTGCCCCCGTACGGGTTGATCCTGTCGTTCGTGCCGTGGAACGACAGGACCGGGACCGGCCGGTGCACCCGGACGCCCGGCGAGCGCAGCCCTGCCACCGCACCTACCGCCTGGACGAGCTCAGGGTGAACGCTGGCGAACAGGCTCGACATCCGCGCACCGCCGGACATCCCCGTCAGGAGCACCCGGCCATGAGGCACCCGATGCCGGCTCACGAGCTCGGTGGCGAGCCCGGCAATATAGTCCACGTCCCGGCTGTGATCCCACTCGTACCCAGGTCCGATCGGCTCGATGGCCTGGGGAAACACCACCACGGCGCCTGCGGTCCGGGCGAGTTCCCCGAAACCGGACAGGCGTGCCTGGCGATCCGCGGTCGACCGGGTGCCATGCAGGCTCATGACGACCGCCGAGACCGGCGCGCCCGGCGCGGGCCCGGCCACGAGGTAGAAGCGATCGACGCCGCCTGCGGTGATGACCTGCTTCTGGAGAGCCACGGCGCCAGTATCGCCGACCGCGGTCTGCCCGACTGACGCCGGGCACCGGCCCGCGCCCCGGCCGGCGGAAGGGCGCCGGCCTCCCGCCCGTACGCACTATCTTCATGACGCCGAACGGCCGTGGTTCCCGCCCCCGGCCACCCTTCCCGAGCCGGCCGGGGGTCAGGGTGCGGAGTTCGACGATGCGCTCCGGCGTTATCACGCAGATACGCACGCGGCCTCCGTTTTACTCACAGACCCGGATAATCTTCGCCGAGCCACGGCTATCGGGGCGATTGTGGGCTAACCTGTCACTGGTGTGACGTCTTGGGACCACCACCAGAGGGGGAGAAACCATGGAAGAATACGAGGCCTCGTCGATACTTGACCAGGGTTCTCTGCGGAAACGCATTCGCAATTACATCGTGCATCGAGCTCCCGTCACCAGAGAAATCTTCGGCTTCCGGCATTATGAATATATGTACTCACCGTCACAGCTCGGGTTTCTCTGCGAACAGATCACGAACACGGCAGAGGTGCCCGGCTCGATCCTTGAAGTTGGCTGCGCCTGGGGCGCCACGACGGTGTTCCTCAATCGCCATATCGACGAACTTGGCCTCGACGTCGACTACTACGCGGTCGACACTTTCGAAGGCTTTACTGAGGACGATATCCGAACCGAGCACGCGCGCGGCCGTCGTTATTCGTACGATACCTCTTCGTTCCATGCGAACAGCAAGGAGTGGTTCGACCGGACCATGCGCCGCAATAGCGTCGCACGAGTCACATCCTTTCGCGCGGACGCCGCTACATTCGATTATAAGAAACTCGCCCCCTTCCGGCTCGTTCTGATCGATGTGGACCTGCACCGCCCGGTCCTAGCGGCGCTGGAAGCAATTTACGACCTCGTTTCCCCAGGCGGGACCATCATCATTGATGACTGCATGGAAGGCGGCGAGTGGGGGGGCGCTTACGAAGCGTTTCTCGAATTCGCGAAGGCAAATGGCCTTGAGGCTACCATCATGCACGGCAAACTAGGCCTGATTACCAGCGATCCTCAGTCGTGAGCGCCACTGCGCGCCGTCGGCGCGGCGGTCGTTAGCGGTGCTGTTATATGCCGCCGGAGCGGCTCGACGCTAATCGCGGGCGGGAGCCACACGGAGATGTGAGCGGGCTGGAAGGCCTGATGGACCGCAGCGGCTAGATCGTCCTGCACCGTGGCGGGGTCGACGGTCTGGCGCAGTCGCGTGGTGAAGGCGGCTACGACCGCCTCGGCGTTGTAGCGGGCGCGGTTGAACCGCCGGTCGACGGCCCGTTGCACCCGGCCGCGCAGCGGGTTGAACAGCGCCGCGGCGGCCAGCGTGGAGGCCGCCACTGCTACCGGTGTCTTGAACGGGAGCACCTGGGTGGCCAGGATCACCAGCCCGGCGAACACACCGGCGAGCACGGCCGTGATGATGGTGTAGGAGATCACCCGGCTGATGATGCGGTCGATCGCGTACAGCCGGTACTTCAGCACCGCCACGCCGATGCAGACCGGCAAGGCCGCCGCCCCGAGGTTGAACAGATCGTTGACCACCGGCGGCCCAGATCCGGCGGAATCCCCCAAGGCCAGCGGAATGATGAAGATGTCAAGCAGCACGGAGACCAGGAAAACGGTGCCGCCGCTGTAAAGCCACTTGAGCTGCTGGCGGCGCTGATCGGCCGACCGCCGGTAGCTGGGCACCTGCACGACAAGCCAGGCAACCAAGGCCGCTATGGTCCCGACCGCCACTGCGATTTGGAGAACCGCCCAGACCCCGCCCTGCTCGGTGGT
>PLIQ01000478.1:9170-14089 GCA_003140115.1 Actinomycetota bacterium
AGGATGGCGATGAGGGGCAGGAAAAGCGGCCAGCCATCTCCGAGCACCACCACCGCCCAGCCCAGGGGCAGTGTCCCGTGATGCATCCGGTAATCCAGGACGGCGTACTGGTTCGTGGGGCTGACGCCGAGGAGAAGGATCGTGAGCAGGATCCATCCGATGGGATTGCGTGGGCGGCGGGCGGCTAGCAGGGTGCCCACTGCCACCGCGGGGACCACGACCGCGGCCGTGCTCAGCCCGTCGGCCACCGGCCCGCCGGGCCCGGTCTTATGCGTGAGGCTATCGAGTGGCACAACGGCCAGATCCAGGCCGAGCGTGAGCACGCCGAACGCGACCGCCGCGACCGGTGCCGCCCGCCAGACTTTCAAGATCTTGCTCACCATGCTCCCAGGCCGAGGGGACCGGACCGAGCCAACCCTACGGGCGGAGCGTTCCGGGACCGTTACGGCTTCGAGGTGACCGAGCACCGTCCCGCCGCCGGGCATTCGCGGTTAGGCTGCCGCGTGTGGCGACGATCGTTGCGTTCCATGCTCATCCCGACGATGAAGTGCTGCTGACCGGGGGGACGATTGCCTGGCTCGCGGCCGAGGGCCATCGGGTGATCATCGTGGTGGCCTGTGACGGTGAGGTATGGCCTGACCAGCATCGGGGCCAGCGGCTGGAGGAGCTGCGGGCGAGCGCGGCGATCCTCGGCGCGGATAAGGCCGTGCATCTGGGCTACGCCGACAGCGGGCACGGACCCGTGCTGTTCGAGGATCCGCCCGGCGGCATCCGGTTCGCGCGGGCGGATGTTGAGGAGGCCGCGGGAAAGCTCGCCGGCCTCCTGACGGACGAGGGCGCCGGCCTGCTGCTCAGCTACGACCCGCACGGCGGCTACGGCCATCGCGACCATGTCCGGGTGCACCAGGTCGGCGCGCGGGCGGCCCAGCTGGCCGGAGTGCGAGTCGTGGAGGCGACGGTGCCGCGCGAGCTGGTCGTCCGGTTCGCCCGCCTGCTGCTCCTGCTTCGCCTCGTGACGCGCCATCGTCTGGATGAGATGCGCGGGTACGGGATGCCGCAGTCCGCGATCACGCACCGGGTCGACGTTCGCCGCTATGCGGCGCAAAAGCGAGCAGCGCTAGCCGCGCACCGCACGGAGGTGTCCGGCCGGGGCAGGGGGGCCAGGTTGTTCCGGTGGCTGACCAGATCTCCCCTGCCGGTGTTCCGGATCGCCTGCGGGACGGAGTGGTTCGCCGAACCCGGCGGACGGACCGCCGAACTCGTCGCCCGCAGCCAGACGACCAGGGCCTGACCGACCGGATTAGCGCCACTTCAGCCTCCTCTGCTCAAGAAACAGCGATCCTCAGTCGTGAGCTCTGGTGCTCCATCCTCAGATCGTCATGACCCGGGATGCAGACTAGGCCCATGCCTGCGTACAAGCCGATGCCACTCCACCTTGAGACCGAGCGGCTGAGCCTGCAGCCATGAACCGAGTCGGACGCCGATGAGCTCCGCGTCCTTCACTCCGAACGCGGTAGCGGGACGCCGACGGTCGAGCGCGCCCGGGAGATCATCGCGAAGCAGCTCGCGGCGACGGCGGCAACGGGGATCGCCTTGTTGCCCATCCGGCGCCGCGCCGAAGGCGACTTCATCGGTTATTGCGGGCTGATCGTCGGCCGCTCCACCGTTGAGGAGCCGGAGATCGCATATGAGCTGCTGCAGCGTGCGCACGGCCGCGGCTACGCCACCGAGGCGGCTGGCGCGGTGCTCGATGCCGCGATCGCGACAGGGCGGAAACGGCTCTGGTCGACTGTCGGTACCTGGAACACCCGGTCGTTCCGTGTCCTGGAGAAGATCGGTTTCGAGCGGGATCACGTAGACGACGGCGGCGAATTTGTGTGGCTCACGCGCTCGCTGCCGTTACGCGGGCCGCCCTAGGGCTCTGATGTCTCACTGATCAAGTGCGCTCACGGTCTCGCCGACATTGGCCGGGCATCGAGGACCGCGACGACCTGCGCTAGGCGTGGATGTCAGAATGTAATCTGAATACACTGGACTCATGACCGCTGAGCCTGCCGACGCCGTGACGTTTTCTGATCTGTCCCGTAACCCCCGGGCCGTCGCCGACCGAGCCAGGCGTCTTGGCCGGCTGCGCGTCACCCACCGCGATGCCACGGACTTCTACCTGACAGCGGCTGACCGGGAAGAAGAGCGGGACGAGAACCTCATGACCGCCTCCCGGATGTTCGCCGCGCTGGCCCGCAGCGAATCGGGGGCGCGCGCGGTAGTGTCCGCGCTCACTGATGTGTTCCCGTGGGCGGGCCACCTGTCGGAGGCTGAGCGCTCGGATTTCGCGGCGGAGCTTATTACCGCACTATCTGATGCCGCCGAGTTGACTATTGACGGCAATGCGCACGAGGTCATCGCGGGATGGCGAGCCACCGCGCGCATCAAGGCCGACAAGAGCATGTACGCGCAAGCGCTGGCGGCGACGGAGGGCGACTTCGGCCCGGTCGGGGCGTGAGTCCCCGGCGCGGTGACCGAGTCACCGTCCCGCCGCCGGCAGGTCAGTGGGATGTCCGGTTCGGCACTAGCGATGCCGCCGGCGGCTGGGACGAACTGTGTCGGCATGCGCTCACGAATACCAGGCGCTGCCTGGAGATACTTCGCTCAGAACCACGCTCGGCAGCTAACCATGACCGGCAGCATCGGCTGCGTGGAGACCTGGCGACGCATCGCCACAACGGCAGGGATCTTGAGCAATGGGAGTACCAGGTAACCAGCGGAGGCAGGGTCCGGTACGTCATCGATGATCAGGATCACACGGTGTGGCTGGTGTACGCCTCGCCTCGGCATCCCAAAGATACAGACCGCTGACAGGCAAGCGGAAGCCGCCGGTCAGCACTCTGTGTCCTGACTAAGGTGTCGTCACGCCTACCGAGTCGACTGGTTCCGCGGGCTCTGCCTCGGTTGTAACCGGCTCGAACGGCGGACGGACACGTCGACGGATCCTCCTACGGCGTCAGGAGAAGGCGGACGTCGGCGAGGAGTTCCCAGGACTTCGGGGAGGGCGCGGGGTCGCAGACCACGACGATCAGGTCCGCGCCGGCCAGCTGCAGCCGGCCGCCCGCGCTGTGCTGCAAGGTGGCGACCTGCTTGGCGGCCCACGCCAGCGGCCGCAGCGACGGCACGAAGACCGCGTACCCGAGCGCGATGCTGCTGGTGACCGCAGCCGTTACGGCGAGGGTAAGGCCACTGTCCAACACGGAAAGCTCGCCGGTGGCCAGCCGGTCACCCACCCACACGCCGTCAAGGCCGGCCTGTTCTGCGAGCACGGCCAGGCCCGCGATGTCCGGCAGCGGCGTCCCGGGCACGATCGATTCAGGAAACGAGACCCCGATGCTGATCGGCACTGCACCCACCTCTGGAGTAGCCGGCCTGTCCATAGTGCCCGGCAGGTCTGACATTTCCAGCCGGCGCGGCCTCGCGACAGCGCAGGGTGGCCCGCCCGATCTGACCTGCCGGCCACTGCCAATTAATTGGCTGTGCCGTTGACGCGGTGCCAGGATGACGTTTATGCCTGCTTTCCAGGCCTTTGACGGAACCAAGCTGGCGTACCGCGTTCAGGGCGAGGGCGCGCCGCTTGTCTGCGTGCCCGGCGGGCCGATGCGCGATTCTGTCTACCTCGGTGACCTCGGCGGCCTGGCCGCTGTGCGGCGGCTGATCATGCTGGACCTGCGGGGCACCGGTCAGTCGGCGGTGCCTGCCGACCCGTCGAGCTATCGGTGTGACCGCCTGGTCGATGACCTCGCCGCGCTGCAGGAGTACCTCGATCTTGAACGTATCGACGTACTGGCTCATTCGGCAGGCGCCAACATTGTGGTGCAGTACGCCGCGCGCCATCCGCTGCGGGTCGGCAAGCTGGTCTTGGTTACGCCGAGCACCCGCGTGGTCGGCCTGGCCGCCAGCAGCGAGATGCGACGCGAGATCGTCAACCTCCGCCGGGGCGAGCCCTGGTTCGCCGACGCGGCCGCCGCCTTCGAGCGGATCCAGGCTGGTTCGGACGCCGACGAGGACTGGGACGCGATCGCGCCGTTCTTCTACGGACGCTGGGACGCCACGGCCCAGGCCCACGCCGCCGCGAATGAAGAGCAGGTCAACCAGGAGGCGGCCGGCGTGTTCGGGGGGCCGGGCGCGTTCGGCCCGGAGGCCACCCGCGCGGCGCTCGCCGCGTTGTCCTCGCCCGTGCTGATGCTCGCTGGTGAGGCGGATGCGAACACTGTTCCGCTGATCGCCGCCGAGTTCGCGGGACTGTTCCCCGGCGCTAAGCTGGTCGTCCAGCCAGGTGCCGGGCACTACCCCTGGCTCGATGACGGCGGCTGGTTCACCGCAGCCGTCGCGGGCTTCCTCGACGACCCTGGCTCGCTGATAGGCCTGATAACGTCCTCGGCTTAGTCGACGACGGACTGCTGCGCGCCTTGCCCGGGCGGGGGTGCGTCGAGCCGCCGCAGGTGCCGCACGCTCGGCGCCGCGAGCATCGCAGCGACCGCGACAAGGTCGACCGCGGCTGCGATCCAGAGTGTGCGGCTCATCCCGATCGCAGCCGCCACCACTCCAGCGAGGGCGAGTCCGATCGGATCGCAGAACAGAGAGCCGAACCAGTCATAGGCACTGACGCGCGAGAGCGACGCCTGCGGGATGTGCTGCTGCAGCGTCGTCTCCCAGAGTGTATTGAAGAGCATGTTCCCGAAGCCCGTGACCAGCGCTGTGACAACGAGGATCTGCCAGGGTAGCTTCAGCGCGAGCACAATGACCTCCGCGGCATTCGGAACCACCGCAATGGACCCCAGCAGGAGCGGGCGCCGCGGCTTGAGGCGAAGCGCCGTCGCGCCGGCGACGAGCGCGCCGGCGGCCGAGACGACGAGGATCACCGTCCACGC
>PLIQ01000011.1 GCA_003140115.1 Actinomycetota bacterium
CGACCGCTGCGTGCCGGGCGAGATCATCAACCATGGCTCGATCGGAGGCGGAGAGCTGCCGGCCGCGGGGAACGTGGATCACCAGATCACCGAGCCTGCGGGCGTGGTGGACCAGCGGGACGCGCACCAGCGATTCGCGGTCACCGGTCCCGGCAGCCGCTGACGCGGCTCGGCCGGGCCGGTCCAGGTCGATGCTGACGCGATCGACTCGCAGCGCCTCGGCGACCGCGCCGGTCACGACGGTGACGACCTGCGCGGGATCGGCGATTCCTTCTACCCGCTGCGACAGGCGCCGCAGCGCGGTGTAGGGGTCGGAGCGGTCCCCGTAGACCCAGCGCTCGACCCGGCGCCGCAGGCGGGCATGCACTGGCTCGATGGCCACTGCCACGACACCGACCCCGACCAGCCCGGCGGCGGCGTGGTTCGCGAACACGGTACCCAGCCCGGCCACCGCGGCGCCGTAGACGCCGATGACCAGAGCTGTGAGTGCCTCGTAGGTGAGCGCCCGGCTGAGAATCAGCTCGATGTCGAACAGCCGATGGCGCAGGATCCCGATGCCGATGGCGACGGGAACCACCACCCCCGTGATGGCGACGCCGATGTCTATCAGCAGCCCGGAACTGCCGGCGGACTCAAATACCCATGCGCCCAGCAGGCCCACAGGCACCGTGGTTGCCGCCCAGACCACCCATAGCAGCTGCACTCGTTCTTCCCCGGCAGCCCGGCGCAGCCGGGTGCGGGCGGCGATCACGGCGCCGGCCAGGCTGGCGGCGATCACGGCGAGCCCTACTGTCGCACCGGGCTTGAAGTTCAGCGGGACACTGACGAAAAACAGCAGGTAGCCAGCCAGGCAGACGCTGAGAAACCGGCGCCATCGCCGGCTGGGCAGGTGCCCGTCGGGGAAAATGTAGGCGACCAGGGCGATACAGACATACAGCAACGGCCACAGGCCCGAGCCGACCTGATTCCACGCCGCCATCCCGGACGGCCACATGTGGCGGGCGGCCATGAACTGCGTGACGGCGTCGTTGCCCAGCAAGACGGCTACCAGCGGGCCGTGCGCTACGAGCAGCCAGCCGACTGGGTGCCGTGGATGCCGCCGCACGATCAGCAGCCCTACTACCGGCGCGATCACGCTGTCCGAGACCACCGCCCCCAGCAGCCACGGGCTTGACTGCGGCCGCTGCAGCCCGATCCAGATCAGCAGGGCGTCAAACGCGACTACCCCGGCGATGACGGCCGCAGCGGCGAGGCACGCAACGCGCCGCGCTGTTTCGTCGGCGGCAGAGGTGGCTGCTCCTGCGGTCATGACGTCCAGTCTGGGCCGGCCGGCCGGGCTGCGGCCAGGTCCCGGGAACAATTCCCGGCCGGCCCGGGACACCAGGCCGATGCGCCCGGTCCCGCCGCCCGTCGACGCTGAGCACGTCGGCCGACGGGCCGCACCGGAATGAAGGAGACACCGATGCCGATCACCCGATTCGAGCGGCTGCTGCCGTGGTGCGGTCTCATCGCCGGGATCCTCCTGGTCCCCGCCGGGCTGCTGGCCAGCCCGCCGGGAATCCATGCAACGGCGCAGGACCAGCTGAGCTGGTATCACGCCCACCAGGTCATCACGGTCGCGGCTGGTGCCGCCGGCGCTTACTTCCTCGTTGTCATGCTGATGTTCGGCACCGCGCTGCGCCAGGCCCTGCGCTCAGGCGAGCCTGCTGAGTCCAGCTACTCGACCGTCGCGTTCGCCGGCGCTGTCGTCGTTGCCCTGGCCATCTGCTCCGACGGCATGCTCACTCTGGTATCCGCCGAGGCAGCCAGCAACCACCAGGCCAGCACTATCATCACGCTGGCCTACGTCTCTGACCTCAGCTGGATTCCCTGGGCCGCCGGGTCGGTCTTGCTCTTCCTCGGAGCAGGGCTGGGCGGACTTCGGACCACAGCCCTGCCGCGATGGCTGTCCATCGCCACCATCGTCCTGGCCGCCGCCTGCCTGCTCGGGCCAGCCGGCGCCGTGGTGTTCTTCGTGACACCGCTCTGGCTCGCCGTCACCGGTCTGGTGCTGTGGCGCCGCCTCGGCCCGGCCGAGCGACAGCAAGCGCGAAAGGTCAGCCGCACGGGCCGCAACAGGCCAGCACGTGCACCCGACGCCAGCACGGCCAGCTAACAGCGCCCGCCGCCGCAGAGCATACGCACCCGCAACACGCCAACACGACCCCGCCCACCGCAAGACGACCATGAAAGGAACCCATGATGATCACCACGATCATGTCAAAGCTCGCGATCACCGCCCTAACCGGCATCACCCTGCTCGGCGGCAGCGCCGCCTTCGCATCCACTTCCAGCACGCAGGCCGGAGGCCCAGTGCGGGTGTACGTGGCACCCGGGACCAGCGCGGCCAGCCCGATCCTGCTCACCGGCGCGATCGGCGACTTCGGCACGACTACCCCCGTCAACAAGAATGGCAAGAAGGACCCTGAGGGAACCTACATCCAGGTCACGCTCAGGAAAGGAACGTTCAGGGTCAACGCGACGGCCCTCGACGCCAAGCTGAACAAGGCACAGCCAGCTTTCGACCAGGCCACCTGCTCGGGATGGCTGGTCCAGACCGGGCCGGTCTGGCTGGCCAATGGCACCGGCGGGTATGCCGGCATCAGCGGGACCTTGCAGATGACAGTGACTCTGGCCTTCATCTCCCCCCGGTACACCAGCGGGAAAGACAAGGGGCAATGCGACAACAACACCCAGCCGCTCAGCCGGTACGCGTCCACCACGGGCTCGGGCATCGTCAGGTATAAGTAACAGCCCGCGCTGAAAGCCCGGGCCAGTGACGGCCCGGGCTTT
>PLIQ01000309.1 GCA_003140115.1 Actinomycetota bacterium
GCACGAGAAGCAGCACGGGCCTCAGCGGTCACAGGTAGCCACGACCTCGACGGTCAGCCGCCGGGCACAGTTGGCACGCTCCGCTCTATCAGGGCCCGTGCGCTTATCGGGGCCCGTGCGCCTATCAGGCCCGTCCGCCACGACCCCCAGACGCCCGCCCGCGCCACCAGGGGATCCGCCCGTCGGCCCCGTCAACGTTAATAGTTTCAAAACTATCTAAGCCACAAGTGGTGACACAGCCCACCACAAATACGGCATACTTACCCGCGAAGCGCCCGCAAGGATGCACTTCCTCCCGTCCGGGTGTTGCCGTCCGCAGCTAGATTGTTAGATAGTTAAGGAATTATCCCACCTATCCCGGAGGGCTGAACATGGACGTGCCACAGCACCCGGTATCCCCCGACAGTCAAGCAGGCGAAATGTCCAGCCAGGCCGGCGTGCAGCGGCTGTTCTCGCCGGAGTCGGTCGCGGTGGTAGGGGCTTCAGAGGCGGGCCTGGGCAGCATGGTCTTCCAGAACCTGCACCGGGACTTCCCCGGCAGGCTCTACCCGGTCAACCCCCGGCGGGCCGAAGTCCACGGCATAACGGCGTATCCCACCGTCGATGACCTGCCCGAGTCCGTGGACATGGCGGTGATCCTCACCCCGGCGGCCACCGTGCCCGACATCATCGATCGCTGCGCGGCGCGCGGCATCGGCGGCGCGGTCGTGCTGGCCGCGGGCTTCGCCGAGGCCGGTGCCGAAGGCAAAGCGGCGCAGCAGCGGATGACCGACACGGCGCGCGCCCACGCCTTCCCGGTCGTCGGCCCCAACTGCAACGGCTTCTACAACGGCCAGCAAAAGATCGCCGCGACCTTCGCGATCCCCGTGGATATGGACCGGCCGAAGCTGGGCCCGGTGGCGGTGGTCTCGCAGAGCGGCGGCTTCGGCTCTTACATCCTGGTCAAGGCGATCACCGCTGGCCTGCAGGTCAGCTGGTACCTGTCCACCGGCAACGAGTCCGACATGAACGTGGCCCGGAGCCTGCGCTACATAATCGAACAGCCCGAGGTCGGCATCGTGCTGACCTTCTTCGAGGCTGTGCGCTCGCCAGAGGTGTTCGTCGAGGTCGCGCAGCGGGCCGCGGAACTCGGCAAGCCCATGCTGGCGGTCAAGGCCGGCTACACCGCGGAAGGAACGCGGGCCGTGCTGAGCCACACGGCCTCGATCGCCGGCTCGAGCGAGGTCTACGACGCGATCTGCCGTCAGTACGGCCTGATCCAGGCGTCGAGCGTGGAGCAGATGATCGACTTCGGCCTGACCCTGCAGACCGGCCGCAGGATGGCCGGCCGGCGGCTCGGCATCATGACCCAGTCCGGCGGCTCCGGGGCGCTCATGGCCGACGTGGCCGAGACAGTGGGGCTGACGGTGCCGGTACTGCCCGACGCGGACCGCGAGTACCTGGCCAGCCTGCTGCCGAGCTTCGGCAGCGCGGCCAATCCGGTGGACACGACCGGCAACTTCAACATGGAGAACTTCGACGCGGTCTACGGCGGCCTGGCCGCCTCGGACGGCGTCGACGCGGTGCTTCAGCTTATGTGGTACGTGGGGGAGCGGGAGACCAAAGCGACCATGAAGGTCTGGGCCGCCACCGACAAGCCGGTGGTGGTGGCGACCACCTTGTCCGCGCCGGATATCGCGCAGGCGGGTATCCCGGTCTACGTCGATCCGGCCCGGGCGGTCCGCGCCGTCGGCGCGGTGGCCGCCTTCAGCGAGTCGATGCGCCGGCGCGAGCGCGTCGAGCCGCTGGCCACAGACCAGGACCGCGCCGAGCGAGTACGCGCGCTGCTCGCGCGTGAAGCAGGCCAGCCGTTCGTCCTGGAATCGGTGGCCAAGCAGGTGCTGGCCGAATACGGCATCCCGGTCAGCCGCGAGGTCATCGCCGACTCCGCCGAGGCGGCGGTGGTCGCCGCGCGCACCCTAGGCGGCCCGGTCGCGCTGAAGGTCCTGTCCTACAGCCTGCCGCACAAGTCCGACTCCGGCGCCTTGCGCCTCGGCCTGCTCGGCGACGAGGCCGTCCGGGACGCGTACGAGGAGATGCTGGCCAGCATCCGCGACGCCAATCCCGACATCAAGGTCGAGGGCGTCCTGGTCCAGGAGATGGTCCCCGCGTCGGTGGAGATCTCTTGCGGGCTCCAGCGCGATCCGGTGTTCGGGCCTATGGTCGCCGCGGGTATCGGCGGCGTGCTGATCGAGATCGTCGGCGGGACGGTCCTGCTGCGCCCGCCCTTCACCCAGCGGATGGCCGAGGATGCCGTGGCCCGCATCGCCGGGGGACGCCTGCGCACCGCCAGCCGCGGCCTGTCCGAGCAACAGGCCAGAACCATCGCGAAGACGATGACCGGCCTCGCCGCCCTCGCGCTGGAGATCCCCGAGGTCGAATCGATCGACATCAACCCGATCCGCGTCGACGGCGAGACAGCCAAGGCCGTCGACGCCCTGATCGTCGTCAGCTAGCAAAGCAAGGCAACAGCAAAGCAACAGCAAGGAGACCCAGGGGTGCCATTTCCGAAGCGGCAAGCGGCGATCGTGGGCGTCTACACCACCAAACAGGGCAAGCTCCCGGACCGGACGTCGTTCTCGCTGCAGCTGGAGGCCATCCGGGGCGCCCTGGATGACGCGGGGCTGACCACCGCCGACATCGACGGCCTGCTGCCGATGAGCGGCACGGCGCACATGCCCGGCACCACGGCGCACCAGTTCTGGGCCGAACAACTCGGCGAGCGCCCCCTCAGCCTGGTCGAGATCGGCGGCGCATCGGGACAGCTAGCCAAGGCCGCGGCCTCGATCGCGGCCGGCCTGACCGACGTCGCGGTGCTGTTCTTCGGCCGCGCGGGCGCCAGGACCGGGCCGGGCGGCACAAAAGCCGCGGCGGACCGGGCGCCGCGCGTCGCGGACGACTGGAGCTTCGCGACCGCGGGCGGCTACATGACGTCGTGGTACGCCATGTGGGCGCAGCGGTACATGTACGAGTTCAACGTGACGAACGCCGATCTGGCCGAAGTAGCCGTCTTCACTCGCTACCACGCCACCCTCAACCCCGACTCGGTCATGGGCAGCCGCGGTGAGATCACCGTCGAGGACGTGCTGGCCTCTCGGTACGTGTGCGAGCCGCTGCACCTGCTCGACTGCTCGATCGACAACGACGGCGGCTACGCGGTCGTGATCGCCTCCGCCGAGCGGGCCAGGGACTGCCGCAAGAAACCGGTCTGGATCCTGGGCGGCGCCGAGGCCTACTACACCGACTTCTACGCGACGATCAACGACCCGTGGTTCCCGAATCAGGGCAAGGCGGTGCGCAAGGCGACCGACCGGGCCTTCGGCCTGGCCGGCATCTCCCGGGACGAGATCGACGTGGCGGGCCTGTACGACTGCTTTACCGTCACCACGATCCGCGACCTGGAGGAGATGGGCTTCTGCAAGCTGGGCGAGGGCGCCGACTACGTGAAGGAGGGCCACCTGCGCCTCGGCGGGTCGATGCCGACCAACACCGACGGCGGCCTGCTGTCCAATAGCCACTGCGGCGATCCGTCCGGCATGCACACCATCGAGGTCGTCCGGCAGCTACGGGGGGAGTGCGGAGCCCGCCAGGTTCCGGACCCGCGGATCGGCGTCTCGCTCCAACAGGGCTGGGCCGTGCACGGCCTGGCCAGCACGCTCGTCATGGCCGTCGATTAAAGGAGAAACCGAGATGACCATCCTCGAGGCGGCCGCCGCCCCCTACCTCAAGCCGCTGCCCGAAGTGCGGCCGGAGAACAAGCCGTTCTTCGACGCGCTGCAGGCCCACCGGTTCGTGGTGCCCCGCTGCGACGACTGCGGAGACTACAACTGGGTGCCCTACCCGGCCTGCCGGAGCTGCCTGTCCGAGAACCAGACCTGGACCCCGGTCTCGGGGCAGGCCACCGTGTACACCTACACCGTGTGTCACCGCGGCCCCGGAGCATTCAACGCCGACGTGCCCTACGTGATCGCCCTGGGCGAGCTCGCCGAGCAGCCGCGGCCGTGCCTGGTCCTGGGCAACCTGGTCGGCACCGCTCCCGAGGACGTCCGCGTGGGCATGCCCATCGAAATCGCCTACCAGGACATCCCCGGTGAGGACATCACCATGTGGCGCTGGGTTGCCCGCCAAACTTGAAATCTTTTTACCGAACGGCCGTGGGTTCCCGCGGCCCCAGCCGGCTACTACGCGCCCGCACCGAAGGTTGTCATGCGGTGCCCGTCAGTCCACAGCCATGATCAGCGTGCCGGCGTAGCCGTGCACCGAGGCGCCCTGCGCCAGCGACAGCCCGATCTTCGCCCCGGCTACCTGCCGCTCGCCGCATTCGCCGCGCAGCTGGCGCGCGACCTCGACGGTGAACAGCCCGTGCGGCAGCCCACAGTGAGTGTTCGACAGCAGCCCGCCGTCGGTGTTGGCCGGCATCGACCCGCCGAGCCGGGTGTGGCCCTCCTTGAAGTACGCGGCGCCCTCGCCCAGCTTGCAGAAGCCGAGCTCCTCCAGGTCGCGAAGCACGGTGATGGTGAAGCAGTCGTACAGCCCCGCGACGTCGATGTCGTCGCGCGTCACCCCCGCCTGGGCGAAGGCGATGTCTCCCGACCGCCGCACCGAATGTCCTTGCTCGGGGAACCAGGGGGCGTCGACGGTCGTGTAGCCGTCGGTGTGGGTGGCCTCCGCGCCGCCGATCACCCAGACCGGCTTGCCCCGGGTTCCGCGCGCCACCTCGGCGGAGGCCACCACCATGGCGTAGCCGCCGTCGGTGTCGATGGCACAGTCGAACAGGTGCAGCGGGGTGGAGATCATCCGGGAGCCGACCACGTCCTGAACGGTGAGCGGGCCGCGCGAGCCCATCACCGAGTCCGGCTTGAGGGTGGCGTGGTAGCGGTGCGTGACGGCCACCTCCGCGAGATCCTCGCTGGTCACCCCGAACTCATGCATGTACCGCTGGGCCCACATCGCGTACCACGGCGTCATGTACGCGCCGTGCGCGTCGCCCGCCCAGTCGTACCCGCGAGGCGCCCCACCCACCTCCCCATCCCTCTTCACTGGCACGCCCTTGGCGCCCGGCCCGATCTTCCAGCCCGCCTTGCCCCAGAACACGACCACGACGTTGGCCAGCCCGGCCGAGATGGCCAAGGCCGCCTTGGTCACGCCGTTCGGGTAGCCGAGCTCGCCGTAGGACATCGGCCGCCCGCCGAACTGGGCCGCCCAGTACATCTCCGGCCGGTGCGGGGCCTCGCCGGTGGCCGCCATCGGGACCACGCCGTCGACGTCGCCGGGAGTCAGCCCCGCGTCGGCCAGGGCGCCCTTGATCGCCTCGATCTCCAGCGACAGGGACGTCCGCTCCAGGTTCCGCGCCTGCGCGGTGGTGTACGTGCCGACGATGGCCGCCTGCCGCTTCGGGAATGCCATCTGATCCGACTCCTCTAGGCCGCCCGAGACCTTATTATTCGACACTTATAAGCATTACGATCTATTTACCGTAACCACCGACGCCGGGGGCGTCAATGTGCCAGACCCGCTGACGCGAAGGGAGCATCCCATGACCGACCTGGGTCGGCGGAGGCCCGCCGCGGTGGTGACCGGAGGCGGCGGCGGCATCGGCACGGAAGTGGCGCTCGAGCTGGCCCGCCGGGGCGTCGCCGTCGTGGCCATGGACCCCGGGGTGGGCCTGCAGGGAGAGCCGCTGAACGAGCCGACCGCGGCGCAGACCGCGAAGCGGATCGAGGCCGAGGGCGGCGTGGCCCGGGCGTCGACGGCGTCCGTGACCGACCGCGACGCGGTCCGCTCGCTGTTCGCCGACGTGGTCGGTGAGTTCGGCTCGCTGGACATCGTGGTCAACACCGCCGGGATCCTGCGCTTCGCCTCGTTTCTGGACGCCGCCGAAGACGACTGGCGGGCCGTCCTGGACGTCCACCTGAACGGGTACCTGAACGTCCTGTCCGAGGCGCTGCCGGTCATGGCGGCGGCCGGGTACGGCCGGATCGTCGGCGTGACCTCCGGCGCGGGGCTGGCCCGCGCGGCCGCTGACAGTGCCCACTACAGCTGCGCGAAGCGGGCCGTCGCCGCCGTGACCTGGCAGCTAGCCGATCTGCTGCCGGAAGGCGTCGCGCTGAACGCGCTGTCACCGCTCGCCGCCACCAGGATGATCACCGGGGCCGCGACCGGCGGCGACGCTGGCCGCAGGCAGAGCGGTGGTGACGCTGGCCGGAGGCAGAGCGGGGGCCTGGACCTGTCCGGCCTGCCGCCCGCGCAGGACATGGCGCCGGCCGCCGCGTACCTGGCCAGCGCGGAGGCCGGATCGTGCCGCGGGCACGTCATCTTCTCGGCCGGCCCCGAACTGTCCCTGATCTCGCCGCCGCGCCTGCTCGAGGCCGTCCGCACGGAGCGCACCGCCGATTTCGCCGCCTCGCTCGACACGCTGGTTCCCGTGGTCCTGGGCCCGGCCGAGGAGCGGCAGCGCTCGACCGGCGGGTCCAACGCGCGCTTCGGCCCCGTCTTCGACCAGCCCGGAACCCCGGGGCCCGTTCCCGGTCCGGCCCCGGCCTCCGCTAACTGCCTGGTTATCTCGGACCACGCCGCAGTCGCGAGCTCGATCGCCGCCGCGCTGGCCCGCTGCGGCATGACCGCCATCGACCTCTCCGGCCACCNNGACCGGCCAGCCCCTGACCGGCCTGTCGGCGCCGGACCAGCCTGCCAGCCTGCCCAAGGGCTTCGCCGCCGCCGAGGCGGCCGTCCAGCGGGCCGCTCACGCGGCGGGAGGCATCGACGCGGTTGTCATCGCGCCCGGTCCCTTCGCCGCCCCCGGTCCGGGCGCGGCGTCGTGGGGACAGATGCTGGCCGGTTACTCGGCGACCGCGGACCGGGTGCTGTGCCACGCGGGATGGCTGCAAGCCGCGGCCCGGCACGCCGTACGGACCTCGCGGCCCATCCGGGTCATGCACCTGGCCGACGCCACGTCGCCGCCGCTGCGTGCCGCCGCGCAGGCCGTGGCGCAACTGGCCCGCTGCGGCAGCCTGATCCGGCCGGGACAGATCGACGTGTTCTCGATCGCCCTGGAGACCGCCGAACCAGCCGACCATCAGCCGGTCGCCGACCTCATCGCTCGCCTGCTGTGGGCCGGCGACGCCAGCGCGCTGCGCGGCGCGGAGCTAGTCGCCCGTCCGGGCTGGATAGGCATCCGCAGCCACCCCGGCCCGGCCGCGACGGCCTCGTACGGGACGTCGGCCATCCCGTCCTGGATCGACGACTGGCTGCGCGCAGTCCGGTAACAGCGGACCCGATCGACGACGGCTCGTCCCGAGGTCTGCTTGTAGGCAAGCAAAGAATCAAATTGTTATGCAACTATAAGTTCGATAGTTGTCCACATGTCTCGCAAACGAACCTACAGTAAGTAACCAGAGTCTGATATCCGACCTCGAAAGGACCGCACATGGGACAGTTGCGTAGGGCTGGCTTCCGTCGCGGGTTCCTGCCCGTCGCGGCCGGCGTGCTCGCGCTGGGGCTGGCGTCGTGCAGTTCGAGCGGTTCGTCAACCACCACCTCGTCAACGGGTACTGGGTCGAGCGGGAGCTCGGCCACGTGCTCGAATATCCCGGCTGGCCCGATAAAGATCTCGAACATCGTGCCACTGAGCGGGCCGACCGCGACGTCAGGGGTCCCCCAGCAGCTCGAGTCCGCGGTGGTCGTCAACTACTTCAACGCGCACGACAGCGTGTGCGGGCACAAGTTCGTGGTCGCCAACTACAACGACAAGGGGGACCCGGCGACCTCGCTGGGCATCGCCCGCCAGCTCGTCTCCCAGGGCAACCCGATCGTCTTGGCGGACTCCTTCTCCTCCGCGCAAAACCAGATCCAGCCGTATCTCATGCAGCAGCACGTGCTGGTCGTCAACGGGGACGGTGCTTACGCGCTGTTCAACGCGGCGCAGAATCCGACCGCCTTCAGCACCGGCCCGTCGAACGCGCAGTATGCCCAGCTGATGGTGAACTGGGCCAAGTCGCACGGCGACAACAACGTCGGGATCATCAGCGACGGGACCTCGTTCAGCGTCGAGCTGGCCGCCGACGCCGAGGCTGACACCAAGGCAGCCGGGCTGAAGTTCATCGAGACGATCACCTACTCGCCCACCGCGATCGACCTGACCACCCCGCTGACCCAGCTCAAGGAGGCCGGCGTCCAGACGCTGTTCCCGACCGGGTTCACCGGCATCACCGCGATGGTCGCGGGGATCAAGCAGATCGGCTGGTCACCTCACGTCATCGGCTGGGGCGGGCTGAACGACTACGGTGTCACCGCTGCTCAGCTGCCGCCGGGCGCCGTCGACGGATGCGACATCTCCTATGCGCCGGGGCAGCCGACGTCCACCTTGCTGACGCCTGAGAACGTCGCCCTGCTCAAGGGCTACGAGGCCAAGATCGGGCTCAACCCGGAGACTGCCGGGATCGTCATCGGATACTTCTATCTGCTCGCGGTCAAGCACGCGATCGAGACGGCGAACTCACTGGACGGACCGAAGCTCGCGGCCGCCCTCGCCGCCACGTCCAATCTGCCGACGAACGTCCCCGGCCTGGACCTGAGCTGGACCACGACCCCGTCGGTGCACAATGGCTTCCCCAGCTCCGCGCTGAAGGAATGCGAACTCAAGCAGGGCCCGTACGACATCCTCTACGCCGCCAGCTGAGGCAGGAAGGGACGGCATGGCTCATGGGCTGGAAGGGCTGGTAGATCTACAGCTGGCCTTGCCTGGCGTGGCGCTGGTCACGCTGAACCTGCCCCAGCTGCGGAACGCGATGACGGCGGACTTGACGTCGGCGTGGACCGTGGTCATGGATAAGGTCGCCGGGGACCGGTCACTGCGAGTGGTGGTGGTGACCGGCACCGGAAGCGCGTTCTGCTCCGGGGCGGATCTGTCGTGGCTGGATCAGGGCAACCTCAGTGACAACACCCCGGATCGGCTGCGGGACAAGATGCTGCCCTTTTACCGGGCGTGGCTTGCTCCGCAGCAGATCCCGGTGCCCGTGGTGGCGGCGGTCAACGGCCCGGCCGTGGGGGCCGGGCTGTGCCTGGCGCTGGCGTGTGATCTGCGCTACGCCTCGCCGTCGGCGACCTTCAGTGCCCCCTTCACGCACCTGGGCACGCACGGCGGGATGGCCGTGAGCTGGCTGCTGCCTGAGGCGGTGGGGACGCCGCGGGCGCGGGAGATGCTGTACACGGGGCGGGTGGTAACGGCCGCGGAGGCCCTGGCCTGGGGACTGGTCAGCGACGTCGCCGAGGACGTGGTGGGCCGCGCGCTGGAGGTCGCGGAGAGCGTGGCGCGGGCGGCGCCGATCGCCACCCGGCTGACCAAGGCGGGACTGGCGCAGAGCTCGCCGGGCGGGTTCGAGCTGGCGCTGCAGTGGGAGGCGCTGGCGCAGCCGGTCACCCTGTCCACCAACGACATCCACAAGGGAGTCCAGGCCCGCCGCGAGCACCGCAACCCCACCTTCGACGGCGACTAGCGTCAGTCCTCACTGGCCGTTAGGCCAGGGAAGGGGCCAGGGAGTACACGGGCGCGACGGCCCGGCCCCGAGGGTGATCCTGAGGTCATGAGCATCATCGACGAGGCGCTGAGCGCCAATGCCACCATCGCCAACGACTACGATCCCAGCCGTGTGAAGCCGCCGGCGCCCAAGATCGCCATCGTCACCTGTGCGGATCCCCGGCTAACTATCATCGAGCACATGCTCGGTCTCGCCGCCGACGATGTCGACATGATCAGGAACTTCGGCACCGTGATCGATGACGACGCGGTCCGGTCGCTTGTTCTCTCGACCAGGTTGCTGGGCACTCGGGAGATCATGATTATCAATCACACCGACTGCGGGATGCTCAGGTTCACCGACAGTGAGTTTGAGGACCGGCTCCGCAAGGAGACAGGGCAGGCGCCGATTGCCCCGGCCAGGTTCTACAGCTTCACCGACGCCGAGGCGAACACCAAGGAGCAGATCCAGAAGGCCAGGTCACATCCATGGATCTCGCCGGACGTTCCGGTCAGGGGGTTCGTCTTTGACGTCCACACCGGTCGGCTCAGCGAAGT
Source organism: Actinomycetota bacterium (assembly GCA_003140115.1). The sequence continues at coordinate 10,112 of PLIQ01000309.1, forward strand.
GTTCGCGGATCGGTAAACCGTCACTGGTCAGTAAGGGCCCGAGCGTGCCGAGGATGGGACGTCAACGCTGAATCCCGA
>PLIQ01000670.1 GCA_003140115.1 Actinomycetota bacterium
GTTCGGCACCGGCCGCAACCGCAGCACGCTGACCCTGGACCCGCTGGACGCCGCGTCGATGGACGCGCTGGGCGGCGCGCTGGTGCCGGGCATGCCGACGGCGGCCCGGACCAGGATCACCGGCCAGGCGCAGGGCATCCCGCTGTTCGCGGTGGAGACGGTGCGGGCGCTGATCGACCGCGACATCGTCCAGCCCGTCGAGGGGGAGTACCGCCTGGTCGGCGACATCGGCCACCTGGCCGTGCCGGACAGCTTGCACGCGCTGCTGGCCGCCCGCCTCGACGCCCTCGACCCCGCCGTCCGGCGGCTGGTCACCGACGCCGCGGTGCTGGGGGCCAGCTTCCCCGCCGAGGCCCTGATCGCGGTCTCGGGCCGGGACGAGCCGGCCGTGCGGGACGCCCTGGCCGAGCTGGTGCACCGCGAGGTGCTCATCGTGTCCGCCGACCCGCTGTCCCCCGAGCGCGGCAGCTACCAGTTCGCCCAGCAGATGCTCCGCCAGGTCGCCTACGACACGCTGTCCCGCCGCGACCGCAAGGCCCGTCACCTGGCCGTCGCCGCGCACCTGCGCACCGCCTTCGCGGGGGACGGCGAGGAGGTGGCCGACGTCATCGCCCGGCACTACCTGGATGCGCTGACCGCCGCACCGCAAGACCCTGATGCCGAACGGATCCGGGCTCAAGCCGCCGCCGCCCGGATCCGGGCCGCCGAGCGCGCCGAACGCACCGGCGCCCTCGCCCAGGCGGCCACCAGTTACGCCAGCGCCGCGGAACTGACCCCGGCGCGGGACGCGGACGGCCAGCAGGCCGCGGGGCTGCTCTGGGAGCGGGCCGCGCAGGCCGCGATCGATGCCGGGGACTTCGGCCCGGCCGTCGGGTACGCGGACCGGGCCGGTGAGAATTACCTGCAGTGCGGGCAGGCGCGGGCCGCGGCCCGGGTCCAGGCCATCGCCGGGCAGGCACTGCGGCTGTGGGGACGCACCGCCGAGGCCCGCGGCCAGCTCACCGCCGCGATGCAGGTGCTGAGCACCGACCCGGACCGGGACACGGTCCGCGCGCTCGACCAGCTCGCGACCGTCGCGGTGTTCTCCGGCTCGCCCGACGCCGACCAGCTGTCCGCCGAGGCGCTCACCCTGGGCCAGGATCTGGACGTCGACGCGGGCCTGCTCGGCGGCCTGCTGCTGACCCGCGGGATCTTCCTGGGTCTGGCCGGGCGGCACCCGCAGTCGATGGCCTACATCCGGGAGAGCGCGCGGCTGGCCACCCAGGCCGGTGACAACCTCAGCCTGGGGCGGGCGCTGAACAACCTGTCGGCCATCCTGGGGGCTACCGAGCCCGCGGCGGCCGCGGAGGCCGCCCGCACCGCGGCCGGTCACCTGCGCCGGACCGGTGCCCGGGACTACCTGGCCGTCACGGTCTTCAACGTGGTCCAGGCCCTGCTCATGCTCGGCGACTGGGACGCCGCCGAGGCCGAGCTCGGCCAGGCCGACGCCGACGGCCTGGCCGAACATCCGTTCCTGGTCACCCTCCGGGCCTGGCAGGCGGCGCTGCGCGGCGACGCCGACGGGGCCGAGGCCGTGCTGACCGCGGCGCCGGACATGCGGGCCAGCGAGGAACCGCAGTCGCGGGCGGAAATCGCCGTCGTGGAGGCGTTCATCGCCGCGGCGCGCCGCCAGCCGGAGATCGCGCTGGGCCGCGCCCGGGCCACCCTGGCCTACGCCGGTACCCTCGGGGTCACCCACGAGGCGACGCGCTGGGCCTGGCCGCTGGCCGCGCGCGCGGCCTGGGAGCTGGATGACGCCGCGACCACCGAAGAGCTGCTCGCCATGCTCGACGTTCTCCAGCCCGGACGGCTGCCGCCCATGCTGCGCGCCGAGCGCGACCTGGCCCGGGCCCGCCGCTCTCGCGACGACGGGCTTGGATTCGCCGCGGCGATCACCAGCCAGCGGGAGCTGAGCACCCCGTATCACCTGGCCCACGGCCTGCTGGACTACGCCAGGGAGCTGAGCCGTCGCGGCGAGGCCGCGGCCGCCGCGGCCGCCGCCGACGAGGCCACCGCCATCGCCGTCCAGCTCCGCTGCCAGCCCCTGCTCGACCGCGCCGCGGAGCTGAAGCCAGGCGAAACGCCCATCACGGCAGCAGCAGGTGCACGTCGCCGAACTCGTGCCACAGATACCCCGCCGTGATGGCCGCCTCGTAGCACGAGCTGAGCAGTTCCGGCCCGGCGAACGCGGCCAGCATCCGCAGGTGCGAGGACCGCGGTTCATGCAGCCCGGTGAGCAGCCCGTCCACCGCCCGGACCCCGGTCTGCGGGGTCACCACGTGCGACGTCCAGCCCGCCGACGGCGCCACCCACCCGTCGTCGTCGGCCGCCGTCTCCAGCGCGCGCACCACCGTGGTGCCCGCGGCGATGACCAGCCCGCCGTGCGCCCGCACGTGGTTGACCAGCCGGGCCGTCGCGGGCGGGACGTCGTACGGCTCCGGGTACGGATCCTCGTCGGCCTCCAGCGAGGACACCCCGGCGTGCAGGGTCAACGGCGTGATCAGAACCCCCCGGGCGACCAGGTCGGTCACCACCGGGGCCGTGAACGGCCGGCTGGCGCTGGGCATCTCCGCGCTGCCCGGCTTGCGGGAGAACACCGTCTGGTACGACGCCAGCGGCCAGTCCCGGTTGACGTAGGAGTACCGGATCGGGATGCCGTATCGCAGTAGATACGGCACCACGGCGACCGACAGCCTGGCTCGCCAGAGCCGGCCGGTGACCTTGCCCTCCAGGGTCAGCGCCGCCCCGGCCGGCAAGTCGATGACCTGGGCGGGGAACCCCGGGCCGTTCGGCCTGGAGATCTTGTCAGTTATGGCGCGCAGTTCCACCAGCCACGCACCATCGGGCAGCGGCGTGGAGAAGTGCACGGCCAGCCCGCGGCCCGCCCGCACCTGGGCGGGCAGCGTGCCGGTGTCGTTGACTACCACCAGGTCGCCCGGCAGCAGCAGCCCGGGCAGGTCGCGGAAGCCGTGGTGGCTGACCTGCCCGGTGGCGCGCCGGCTGACCAGCAGCCGGACCCCGTCCCGGGCCACGCCGCGCGCCTCGGGCGGGTCGTGGGCCTCGCGTTCGGCGGGCAGAGCGAAGTCGATGACGGCCATCGCGCTACCGGGCCGCGGGCAGCAGGTGGGCGGCCCGGTACCGGCCGCTGGGCAGCCGCTCGGCGACCAGCCTGGTGAACGCGGGCACGATCGTCTCGGGCCAGGGCCGGTCGGAGATGTCCTCGCCGGGGAAGGCCTGCTGGTGCATGTCGGTGCGCAGGTCGCCCGGGTCGGCCCACCACACCCGGACCGCGAGTTCCTCGGCGGCCAGCACGTTCGAGGCCTGCTCCAGGGCGGCCTTGGCCGCGCCGTAGCCGCCCCAGCCCGCGTAGGCCTCCACCGCCGCGTCCGAGGTGATGTTCAGCACCGCGCCGCCGCTGGCGCGCAGCAGCGGCAGCAGCAGCTGGGTCAGCGCGACGGGCGCGATCACGTTCACCTCGAACGCCGTCCGCAATTCGCTGACCGGGTAGTCGGCCAGCGCGGGCAGCGGGCTGGCTCCCAGCGTGCCCGCGTTGTTGACCAGCAGGTCGAG
>PLIQ01000216.1 GCA_003140115.1 Actinomycetota bacterium
CCGCGCTGGCCGGTCATGTCGGCGCGCTTCGAGCGGCCGGGCCAGCGACCGCGCCGCCGCGCCGCCGACAGCGCCTCGATGTGGGAGTCGCTCAGCCGCGACCTGGACCCGACGGTGGAGACCGCAGTGGAAGACCAGGTCGGTGGCGGGCCACCGCCCTGACCCCGTTCCGGCGGGGCGTGAGTCCATCTCGGTCCTGCTCGCCGAGCACGAGCCCGAGGTGGCCGAGATGTCGGCCCGCTACCTACGCCAGGACGGGCTGCGGGTCCGGCTGGTCACCGGCCCGGAGCCGACGCTGGCCGAGCTGACCGGCGGCCCGGACGCCGCGGCCGTGGTCGATCTCACCATGCCCGGCCTGGACCCCAGGCGCATTCGCCGGGCCTTGCGCACGCCGGTCATCTTCCTGGTCGCCGACGCCAAGGCGCCCCGGCCCCGCGGCCTGGCCGTGCGGGGCGACACGGCCGGCGCCCGGCGCTGGCTGGCCCGCCCGTTCAGCCCCCGCCAGCTCGTCGCCCTGGTCCGCGAGGTACTGGCCCCGGCAGGCCATCCTCCGGGATCCCTCGGGTCTTCTCTTAAGGCCGCCGATCTTAAGGCCGCCGATTACAGCCTCGGCGGGTTGCGGCTGGACGGCGCGAGCCGGACCGCCGTGGCCGAAGGTCATCACGTGCCCCTGACCGCGACCGAGTTCGCGGTGCTCGCCGTCCTGCTCGATAACCCGGGCCGGGTCGTTTCGCGACGCCAGCTGCTCGCCGCCATCGGCCGCCAGGCCGCGGGCGACCGGGCCGCCGACGTGTATATCGCCCAGCTCCGGGCCAAGCTCGGCCCAGCCTGGCGGATCCGCACCGTCCGCGGTACGGGCTACGTGGTGGATCCGGGCTCTGCGGTTGATCGCGTGGCCTATAGCACGCCTTTTCCACCACGAAGCCCGAATCAACCGCGATAATCGCTTAGGATGACGAACAGGTGAGCGATTTGTGGAGTATGCGATTGGAGATACTCGCGGCGCGTGGGGCAGACCAGAACCCATTGCGACCGGCGAACCGCGGCCCACTCCAGCGGGCTAGCTAACCCAATCCAGGGGGGCAGTCATCATGGCACCGGAGCGGCCGGGCTACGATCGGTGGCGCAAGAGTACCGATGTGAGGGGACGAGCGAACCGCGTGAGTGTGCTCGACGAGATCCTAGACGGCGTGCGTGCCGATCTCGCCGACCGGCAGCGGCACGTTTCTTTGGACGAGCTGAAGGAGATGGCGCGTCGCGCGCCGTCACCGCGCGACGCGATGGCCGCGCTGAAGGCCGAGGGCGTCAGCGTCATCGCCGAGGTGAAGCGGGCCAGTCCGTCCCGCGGGCAGATGGCCGCCATCGCCGATCCGGCCGCGCTGGCCTCGGACTACGAAGCCGGCGGCGCCAAGGTGATCAGCGTGCTGACCGAGCCGCGCCGGTTCGGCGGGTCGCTGGCCGACCTGAGCGCGGTCCGCCGGGCGGTGCAGGTGCCGCTGCTGCGCAAGGACTTCGTGATCAGCTCCTACCAGCTCTGGGAGGCCCGCGCCTACGGCGCGGACCTGGTGCTGCTGATCGTCGCGGCGCTCGAGCAGAGCGCGCTGGTCTCGCTGGTCGAGCGGTCCATCTCGATCGGCCTGCTGCCGCTGGTCGAGGTGCACGCCGAGCCCGAACTCGACCGGGCCCTGGACTCCGGGGCGACCGTCATCGGCGTCAACGCGCGGAACCTGGCCACGCTCAAGGTGGACCGGGGGATCTTCGGCCGGATGGCGGGCCGGATCCCGGAAGGGATCATCAAGGTCGCCGAATCCGGCGTGCGCGGGCCGCGTGACCTGCTGGCCTACGCCGCGTCCGGCGCGGACGCGGTGCTGGTGGGGGAGAGCCTGGTCACCGAGAAGGACCCGCGCAGCGCCGTCGCCGACCTGGTGACCGCGGGTTCGCACCCCGCACTCCGAGGCGAACGCCCGTGACCGGGACGGAACGCCCGTGACCGGGACGGACCCGGCGGAACCGGAAATCGCCCCGGTTCCCGACGAGGCCGGGCATTTCCCGGCGGCCGGAATCGCGTACGGCGGGCGGTTCGCCCCCGAAGCGCTGATGGCCGCCCTGGACGAGCTCACCGTCGCCTACCAGCAGGCCAGGAACGACGCCGCCTTCGGTGCCCAGCTTGACGGTCTGCTCAAGAACTACGCCGGCCGACCCACGCTGCTCACCCAGGCCAAGCGGTTCGGCCAGCAGGCCGGGGGCGCGACCGTGCTGCTCAAGCGCGAGGATCTCACCCACACCGGCTCGCACAAGATCAACAATGTGCTCGGCCAGGCACTGCTAGCCCAGCGGATGGGCAAGACGCGGGTCATCGCCGAGACCGGCGCCGGCCAGCACGGCGTGGCCACCGCCACCGCGGCCGCGCTGCTCGGCCTGGACTGCACGGTCTACATGGGCGAGGAGGACACCCACCGGCAGGCCCTGAACGTGTCCCGGATGCGGATGCTCGGCGCCGAGGTGATCCCGGTCACCGCCGGCACCCGGACGCTCAAGGACGCCATGAACGAGGCCTTCCGGGACTGGGTGACCACCGTCGGGCACACGCACTACTGCATCGGCTCGGTGGGCGGCCCGCATCCGTTCCCGATGATGGTCAGGGACTTCCAGCGGGTGATCGGCCAGGAGGCCCGGGAGCAAGTGCTGCGCCAGGAGGGCCGGCTGCCGGACGCGGTGATCGCGTGCGTCGGCGGCGGCTCCAACGCCATCGGCGTATTCCACGCCTTCATCCCGGACGCCGAGGTCCGGCTGATCGGCTGCGAGGCCGGCGGCGACGGCGTGGACACCGGGCGGCACGCCGCCACCTTGACCGGCGGATCCCCGGGTGTCCTGCACGGCATGCGGACCTTCGTGCTGCAAGACGGCGAAGGCCAGACCCGCGCCACTCACTCTATCTCGGCCGGCCTGGACTACCCGGGCGTGGGCCCCGAGCATGTCTGGCTGATGGAAACCGGCCGGGCCAGCTACCGCGCGGTGACCGACGCCGACGCCATGAACGCCTTTTCCGTCCTGTGCCGCACCGAGGGCATCATCCCGGCCATCGAGTCGGCCCACGCGCTGGCCGGCGCCCTGGACGTCGGCCGCGAACTCGGCCCCGACGGCCTGATCCTGGTCAACCTGTCCGGCCGCGGCGACAAGGACGTGGACACCGCGTCGAAGTGGTTCGGACTATGACCTCGGTCGCCGTCACCTTCGCCAAGGCGAACGCCGACCACCGCGCCGCCCTGATCGGCTACCTGCCCGCCGGGTTCCCCACCGTGGACAGCGCGATCGCCGCGGCCCTGGCCATGGCCGCGGCCGGGGTCGACATCCTCGAGATCGGCCTGCCCTACTCCGACCCGGTGATGGACGGGCCGGTGATCGCCGAGGCCGTCCATCGTGCGCTGACCGCGGGCACCAAGGTCGCCGACGTGCTGCGTACCGTCGAGGCGGTGGCCGCCGCAGGCGTCCCGGTCCTGGTCATGACCTACTGGAACCCGGTCGACCGGTACGGCGTGCGCGCGTTCGCCCGCGACCTGGCCCGGGCGGGCGGCTCGGGCCTGATCACCCCCGACCTGTCGCCCGAGGAAGCTGGCCCCTGGCTGGCGGCCTCGGACGAGTACGACCTGGACCGCGTGTTCCTGGCCGCGCCGAGCTCCACCAGCGAGCGGATCGCCACCATCACCGCCGCCAGCCGCGGCTTCGTCTACGCCGCCTCGCTGATGGGCATCACCGGCACCCGGGACGCGGTCAGCGGCCACGCGGGGGCCCTGGTCCAGCGGATCCGATCGCACACCGACCTGCCGGTGGCCGTCGGCCTCGGCGTGAGCAACGGTGTCCAGGCCACCCAGGTGGCCTCGTTCGCGGACGGCGTGATCGTGGGCTCCGCCTTCGTCCGCCGCCTCCTCGACGCCGCGAACGCCGCCGCGAACGCCGCCGCAGGAACCGACGCTGCCGGAACCGATGCCGTCGCTGAGCTCACCGCCGAACTGTCCGCCGCGGTCCGCCGGCCGGTCCACTCATAGCGCGTCCTCAGCTGTCCCTCAGAAGGACGGAGTAATGTCGCGAGTGTGGTGCTCGGCTCGCTTCCTGGGGGGCGACCCCCCTGGCACCTCCCGCTGGCGTCCATCGGGAGTCCGAGCCCGGCGTCCTGGCGGTTCGGGCCGTTCTCGGTCCGGGCCTACGCGCTGTGCGTGGCCGCCGGGATCGTCGTCGCCGTCGTCGTGGCCAGCCGCCGGTACCGGCACGCCGGCGGCGGCCGCGGGGTCATCCTGGACGTGGCCGCCTGGGCCGCCCCGTTCGGCCTGATCGGAGCCGCCGCGCAGGCGATGCTCATCGCCAGCAGGCACGACTTCACCCACGCGCAGCGCCTGTGGCACGCGGTCACGCTCGGGGTCGCGGCCATCGGCGTCCCCGGCGCGGTGGCCCTCGGCGCCGCCGGGGCCTGGATCGCCTGCCGCCGGGCCGGCCTGCGGCTGGCCCCGGTCGCGGCCGCCGCCGCGCCTGCCCTGATGTTCGGCCTGGCCGTCGGCGGCCTGGGCAACTGGTGGACCCAGCAGTTTTACGGCCCGCCCTCGACCTGGTGGTGGGCGGTCGCGATCTCACCCACGCACCGGGCGCCCGGTTACGAGAATTACAGCACCTTCCAGCCCGCCTTCTTGTACCAGTCGCTATGGGACGTCGCGGTCGGCCTCGGCGTGATCTGGGCCGCCCGCCGGCTCGCGCTGTCCGGCGAGCGCACCTTCTGGCTGTGCGCCGGCAGCTACGCGGCGGGCAGCTTGTGGGTCGAGTCGGTGCGCATCGGCACGCTGCCGCAGGTCCTCGGCGTCCGTTACGGCGCGCTGGGTGACGTGGCGGTCTTCGTGCTGGCCGTAGCTGGTCTATACCTGACCCGGTCGAAACCCATCCCACCAGCGCGTACCTACGCCAAGGCGGGACCTAAAGCTCTGGTGGACGATTCGTCTGGTGATGTAATGTCTACGTAACAGGGCCAGTGTCGTCCCAGACGCACGGATGTGGCGTATCGAGAGACGACAGGAGAGCGCATGGCGGCGGCTGGCCTTTACGACCCCAGTTTCGAACATGACGCGTGCGGCGTCGGCTTCGTCGCGGACCTGTCAGGCCGCGGCGGGCACGAGGTGGTGGCCCAGGCCCTGCGGGTGCTGTGCCATCTGGAACACCGGGGCGCGCAGGGCGGCGACCCCGGCACCGGGGACGGGGCCGGGATCCTCACCCAGCTACCCGACGAGTTCTTCCGCGCCGTAACTGGTTTCGCTCTGCCCGGACCGGGCTCCTATGCGGCCGGCCTGGCCTTTCTTTCGGCCGAACGGCCCGTGGTATCCGCCACCATCGAACGGCTCGCCGCGGCTGAGGGCCTGACCGTGCTGGGCTGGCGCGAGGTTCCCTACGACGTCGACGCCTGCGGGGCCGGTGCCCGGGCCGTGCTGCCCGAGCTGGTCCAGCTGTTCGTCGCGGGCGCGAACGGCGAGTCCGGCCGCCAGCTCGAGCAAATGGCGTTCTGCTTGCGTAAGCGGGCCGAACACGAGGGCGGCGTGTACTTCGCCAGCCTGTCGGCCCGGACCATCGTGTACAAGGGCATGCTGTCCGCGGTGCAGCTCGAGCCGTTCTTCCCCGACCTGTCCGATCCCAGGTACGGCTCGGCGCTGGCCCTGGTGCACTCGAGGTTCTCCACCAACACGTTCCCCTCCTGGCCGCTGGCCCACCCGTACCGGTATGTGGCGCACAACGGCGAGATCAACACGATCCGGGGCAACCGCAACTGGATGCGAGCCCGGGAGGCGATGCTGGCCACCGACCTGATCCCGCCCTCGAAGGACGGAAAGGGCATCGAGCGGCTGTTCCCGATCCTGAACGAGGATGGCAGCGACTCGGCCAGCTTCGACGAGTGCCTGGAGCTGCTGCACATGGGCGGCCGCTCGCTCCCGCACGCGGTGCTGATGATGATCCCCGAACCGTGGGAGAACCACGAGGAGATGACACCGGAACGCCGCGCCTTCTACCAGTTCCACGCCGCGCTGATGGAACCGTGGGACGGCCCGGCGCTGATCGCGTTCACCGACGGCTCGGTCATCGGCGCGGTGCTGGACCGCAACGGCCTGCGCCCCGGCCGGTACTGGCTGACCAGCGACGGCCTGGTCGTGCTGGCCAGCGAGGTCGGCGTCCTCGACATCGACCCGGCCACGGTGATCAGGAAGGGCCGGCTCCAGCCCGGGCGCATCTTCCTGGCCGACACCGCCACCGGCCGCATCGTCGAAGACGAGGAGGTCAAGGCGGCCCTGGCCGCCGAACACCCCTACGGAGCCTGGCTGCACGCCGGCCTGGTCCACCTGGACGACCTGCCGGATCGCCCTCTCCCTCCCGCCGACCCCGCGGTCGCGGACCTGGTCACGTTGCAGCGGATGCACGGGTACACCGAGGAGGAGCTGCGGGTCATCCTGGCCCCGATGGCCCGGACCGGGTCGGAGCCGATCGGGTCGATGGGGACGGACACGCCGCTGGCCGTGCTGTCCGACAAGCCGCGGCTGATATTCGACTACTTCACCCAGCTGTTCGCCCAGGTGACCAACCCGCCGCTGGACGCGATCAGGGAAGAGCTCGTCACCTCGCTCGGCACGGTCACCGGCCCCGAGCAGAACCTGCTGGTCCCGGTCCCGGCGTCCTGCCGGCAGATCGCGCTGCCGTACCCGGTGATCGGCGATCAGGACCTGGCCAAGATCGCGCACATCAACGACGAGGGCAACCTGCCCGGCCTGGCCTCGCACGTGGTGGACGGCCGCTACGACCCGCGCGGCGGCGGCGACGGCCTGCGGGCCCGGCTGGCCGACATCTGCGCCGAGGTCTCCGAAGCCATCCGAGCCGGCGCCCACCTCATCATCCTCTCCGACCGGGCGGCCCCACGGCCCGACGCCATCCCGATCCCCTCGCTGCTGCTGACCGGAGCGGTGCACCATCACCTGATCCGAGAGAAGTCACGGACCGAGGCCGGGCTGGTCGTCGAGGCCGGGGACGTCCGCGAGTGCCATCACGTGGCGCTGCTCGTCGGGTACGGCGCCGCGGCGGTCAACCCCTACCTGGCCATCGAGTCGGTCAGGGACCTGGTCCGCCGTGGCGTGCTGGAGGGAGTGTCGGAGAAGAAGGCCGAGGCCAACCTGCTCAAGGCGTTCGGCAAGGGCCTGCTGAAGATCATGTCCAAGATGGGCGTGTCGACCGTCGCCTCCTACACCGGCGCGCAGATCTTCGAGGCCCTCGGCCTGGGCCCGGAGGTGATCGAGACCTGCTTTGCCGGCACCACCTCGCGGCTGTCCGGCGTGGGCTTCACCGCGCTGGCCGCGGAGATCGGGCAGCGGACCAGCCTGGCCCTGGCCGATCCGGCCGGGATGGAGTACCGGCGGCTGGCCACCGGCGGGGAATACCAGTGGCGGCGCGACGGCGAGCAGCACCTGTTCAACCCCGAGACCGTGTTCAAGCTGCAGCACGCCACCCGGAGCCGCCGGTACGAGATCTTCAAGGAATACGCCTCGCTGGTCGACGACCAGTCGCGGCGGCTGATGACGCTGCGCGGCCTGCTCCGGATCCGCGGAGTGGATGCCGGGACCGGGGCACCACGGCCCGTTCCGATCAATGAGGTCGAAGCGGTGGCCAGCATCGTGCGCAGGTTCGCCACCGGGGCCATGTCCTACGGCTCCATCTCGGCCGAGGCGCATCAGACCCTGGCCATCGCGATGAACCGGCTGGGNNCAGATCAAGATGGCGCAGGGGGCCAAGCCGGGAGAGGGCGGCCAGCTGGCCGGCAACAAGGTGTACCCGTGGATCGCCAAGACCCGGTACTCCACGCCGGGGGTGGGGCTGATCTCGCCGCCGCCGCACCACGACATCTACTCGATTGAGGACCTGGCCCAGCTCATCCACGACCTGAAGAACGCCAACCCGGCGGCGCGGGTGCACGTGAAGCTGGTGTCCGAGGTCGGGGTGGGCACGGTGGCCGCCGGGGTGTCCAAGGCGCACGCCGACGTGGTGCTGATCAGCGGGCACGACGGCGGCACCGGAGCCGCGCCGCTGACCTCGCTCAAGCACGCGGGCGCGCCGTGGGAGCTCGGGCTGGCCGAGACGCAGCAGACGCTGCTGCGCAACAAGCTGCGGGACCGGATCGTGGTGCAGGCCGACGGCCAGCTGAAGACCGGCCGGGACGTGATCATCGCCGCGCTGCTCGGGGCGGAGGAGTTCGGCTTCGCCAGCGCGCCGCTGGTGGTCTCCGGTTGCATCATGATGCGGGTCTGTCACCTGGACACGTGCCCGGTCGGCGTGGCCACCCAGAACCCCGAGCTGCGCGCCCGGTTCAGCGGCAAGCCGGAGTTCGTGGTGACCTTCTTCGAGTTCATCGCCGAGGAGGTCCGGGAGTACCTGGCCCAGCTCGGCTTCCGGTCGCTGGAGGAGATCGTGGGCCGGGTCGACCTGCTCGACGCGGCGCTCGCGGTGGACCACTGGAAGGCCTCCGGGCTCGACCTGTCCCGGATGCTTTACCGGCCCGAGCTGCCCGACGACGCCGCGCTTAGTTGCAAACAGAGCCAGGACCACGGGCTGGACAAGGCGCTGGATAACACGCTCATCCAGCTCGCCGAAGGGGCGCTCGAGGAGGGCCGGCCGGTTCGGCTCGAGCTGCCGATCCGGAACGTGAACCGGACCGTGGGCACCATGCTCGGCTACGAGGTGACCCGGCGCTGGGGAGGCGAAGGCCTGCCCGACAACACGATCGACGTCTCCTTCGACGGGTCGGCCGGCCAGTCGTTCGGGGCGTTCCTGCCGCGCGGCATCACGCTGCGGCTGACCGGCGACGCGAACGACTACCTGGGCAAGGGCCTGTCCGGCGGGCGGCTGGTGGTACGCCCGCCCGCCGCCGCCCCGTTCGCCGCCGAGGAGCAGGTCATCGCGGGCAACGTGATCGGCTACGGCGCCACCAGCGGCGAGATCTTCCTGCGCGGGCTGGTCGGCGAGCGGTTCTGCGTCCGCAACTCAGGTGCGCTGGCGGTCGCCGAAGGCACCGGCGATCACGGCTGCGAGTACATGACCGGCGGCCGGGTGGTGATCCTCGGCCCGGTCGGGCGGAACTTCGCGGCCGGCATGTCCGGCGGCATCGCCTACGTGCTCGACTGCCCGGTCCACCGGGTGAACGTGGAGATGGTCGACCTGGACCCGCTGGACGACGATGACGTCAAGTTCCTGCGCGAGGTGACCGAACGCCACCACGCGGAAACGGGCTCGGCGGTCGCGGCGCGGCTGCTGGCCGACTGGGACCCCGGCCGGTTCACCAAGCTGATGCCGAAGGACTACAAGCGGGTGCTGTCCGCCACGTCGCAGGCCGAGCGCGAGGGCCGCGACGTCGACGAGGCCGTGATGGCGGCAGCTCATGGCTGACCCCAAGGGCTTCATGACCACGCCCCGCGAGACCCCGACCCGTCGTCCCGTCGACCTGCGCCTGCTCGACTGGCGCGAGGTGTACGAGCCGTTCCCGCCCAGCCGGGCCGAACGACAGGCGGGCCGGTGCATGGATTGCGGCATCCCGTTCTGCCACCACGGCTGCCCGCTGGGCAATCTGATCCCGGAGTGGAACGACCTGGTCTGGCGGCACGACTGGCGGGACGCCGCCGACCGGCTCCACGCCACCAACAACTTCCCCGAGTTCACCGGGCGGCTTTGCCCAGCGCCGTGCGAAGCCGCCTGTGTGCTCGGGATCAACGCTGATCCTGTCACGATCAAGCAGGTCGAGGTGGAGATCATCGACCGGGCCTTCGCGTCCGGCTGGGTGGCGCCCCGGCCCCCGGCGGTCAGGTCGGGCCGCACGGTAGCGGTCATCGGCTCGGGTCCGGCCGGACTCGCGGCGGCCCAGCAGCTGACCCGGGCCGGGCACGCGGTCACCGTGTTCGAGCGTGACGACGCGCCAGGGGGCCTGCTGCGCTACGGCATTCCCGCGTTCAAGCTGGAGAAGCGGCACCTGGACCGACGGCTGGACCAGATGCGGGCCGAAGGCACCGAGTTCCGCTGCGGCGTGCAAGCCGGCATCGACGTTTCCGCGGAAACGCTGCGTGCCTCCTATGACGCCATCGTGTTGGCCGGCGGCGCCCGGGTGGCCAGGGACCTGCCGCTGCCCGGACGTGAGCTGGACGGTATCCACCAGGCTATGGAGTACCTGCCGCTGGCCAATCGCGTGGTTGCCGCTGATCCGGCTGCCCCGGCCGAGCCGGCCATCAGCGCGCGGGGGCGGCACGTGGTCATCATCGGCGGCGGCGACACCGGAGCGGACTGCCTGGGCACCGCGCACCGGCAGGACGCGGCGTCGGTCACCCAGCTTGAGATCATGCCCCGCCCGCCCGCGGCCCGGCCCGGCCATCAACCCTGGCCGACCTACCCGATGATCTACCGGGTCTCCAGCGCGCACGAGGAAGGCGGGGAGCGCACCTACGCGGTGTCCACGCTGGAGTTCCGTGGCGACGAGCAGGGGCGGGTCCGGGCGCTACGGGTAGCCGAGGCGGACGGCTTCGACCCGGTGCCCGGCACCGAGCGGGAGCTGCCCTGTGATCTGGTCCTCCTGGCCATGGGCTTCACCGGAGCCGAACGGCCGGGGCTGCTCACCGAGCTGGGCGTGGACTTCGACGCTCGCGGAAATGTCGGCCGGGACGCCCAGTACGCGACCTCGGTGCCCGGCGTGTTCACGGCCGGCGACATGGGCCGCGGCCAGTCGCTGATCGTCTGGGCCATCGCTGAGGGCCGTAGTGCCGCCGCCGCCGTCGACCGTCACCTGGGCGGAACCGGCCACCTGCCCGTACCGATTCCGCCTACGGCCCGCCCGCTTACCTGATTCCCCGGGCGAAATGCCCGTCGACGCATAATCTGTGGAGGTAATCGATCTTGTGCGTCGATAGGTCGGGGAACGGAACGGCGAATGGCGATATGTCCGAACGGTCATAACTCGGTCGCAGACGACTTCTGTGATGCCTGCGGAACGCGTATCGCCACCAGTCCGGTCCGCGTGGTCGGCAGGCACCACGCCGGCGGCCCGCGCCCGGCGGGCAGTCCCGATGACGCGTGTCCGTGGTGCGGGAACCCGAGTTCCGGCCAGTTCTGCAAGCAATGCGGCTTCCGGGTCCGCCGCCCCTTCGCCCCCCTGACCGAGCCCCCGCCCTCCAACGTGACCTCGTGGTCCGCCGTCCCGGCCCCGCCCGCCGCTCCGGTGTCGTCGCCCGCGCCCTCTCCAGAGGTCCCGGAGCCACCAGACCTGCCACCACCGGACCTGGCAGCACCGGACNNCAGCACCGGACCTGCCAGCACCGTCGGCGCCTCCGGGCGATCCGGACCGGCCCGCCTTCATGGACTGGTTCAGATCGCCAGAGCCGTCTGAGTTTCCAGAGCCACCCTCGCCGCCGGAGTCGCCCGCACCTGCGGACGCACCCGCGCCCCAGGAATTGCTCGCGCCCCCGGACGAGCCGGCACCGCCCGCCGAGCCGGCCCCGCCCGCCGAGCCGGCACCGCTGGCCGAGGCGGCA
>PLIQ01000219.1:0-16100 GCA_003140115.1 Actinomycetota bacterium
GCCCACGCGGCCCGCGGCGCGTCGCTGGTCAAGTTCCTGAACACCGGCCAGGCCTGCATCTGCCCGAACCGGATCTTCGTGCACCGCTCCATCGCGGCGGAGTTCCTGTCCGTGCTCGCCGACCGGGTCGGCCGCCTCAAGGCCGGCAACGGCCTGGACGAAGGCGTCACCATCGGCCCCCTCATCGACGACGGCGCCCTGGCCAAGATGGACGAGCACGTCAGCGACGCGGTGGCCAAGGGCGCCACGCTCGTGTGCGGCGGCCAGCGGCTGACCGGCGAGGCTTACGACGCGGGCACGTTCTTCGCGCCGACCGTGCTGACCGACGTCACCCCGGAGATGGTGATCTACCGGGAGGAGACGTTCGGCCCGATCGCCCCGGTGATCTTGTTCGACGACGAGGACGAGGTCATCAAGATGGCCAACGACACCGACTACGGCCTGGCCGCCTACCTCTACACCAAGGACATCTCCCGGGCCATCCGGGTCAGCGAGGCGCTGCGGTTCGCCATCGTCGGCGTCAACGACATCAACCCGACGTCGGCGGCGGCGCCGTTCGGCGGGATGAAGGAGAGTGGCCTGGGCCGCGAAGGCGGCCAGGAGGGCATCGTGGAGTACCTGGAGACCAAGCTGGTGGGGATCAGCGTCTCTTGACAACCGAATGATCGGAACATATAGAAGGAGCCGCAATGGCAAAGACCAACATCTCGGACGCGATGCAGGGCGTGGTCGGCGGTGAGCTCGGGCGCCTGACCTCGTTCCCGATCACCGACTCCGACATCAGGCGGTGGGCGGTGGCGATCTACTACCCGGAGGACCCGCCCCGGCTGTTCTGGGACGCGGACTACGCGGCGCAGACTTCGCACGGCGGCCTGGTCGCCCCCGAGGAGTTCAACCCGTTCGCCTGGATGACCGCCGGAGGGCCCAGGAAGGCCACCGTCGGCCACGACCCGGACCTGACCGAGATAACCCTCGGCATCGCGGGCCCGGGACTGAAGTTCCAGCTCAATGGCGGTTCTGAAGTCGAATACGGAGTCCGCATGCGGCCCGGCGACGTCGTCACGTCGGTGCGCAGCCTGGCCGGCTACTCCGAGCGGGAGGGCAGGCTCGGCCTGATGCTCTTCACCACGTCCCAGGACGTGTGGACCAACCAGGACGACCAGGTCGTGAAGACGACCACGTCGACCCTGATCCGCTACTGAGGACACGGGAAGGGATCTGGCAGTGACGCAGGCAACCGTAAGTGAACTAGCCGTCGGTCAGGAGATACCGGAATTCCAGCGCGCCACCGGGCTGCACAACTGGAACCGTTACGCCGCGGTCAACTACGAGTTCGTCGACATTCACATGGACGACGAGGCCGGCCAGGCGGCCGGCTACCCCACCGCCTTCGGCATGGGCAACCTGCAATGGTCATACCTGCACGCCATGCTGCGCCAGTGGATGGGCGACGACGGCCGGATCCTCCGGCTCGGCTGCCAGTTCCGGGCGGCCAACACCAAGGGCATGATCGTGACGGCCCACGGCAAGATCACCGCCATCCGCGAGGAGGGCGGCGAGACGATCGTGGACCTGGAGATCTGGACCGACAATGACTCGGGGAAGATCATGGCCCCCGGCACCGCGACCGTCGCGCTGCCGCACGGCTGACCGCGGGTTAAGCCGCCCGGTCTGCTGACCCGCAGGTAAAGGTAGGCCCCGTGGAAGCGTCTCCGGTGCTGTTCGTGCATGGCTTTGCTTCCTCGGCGGAGCACAACTGGCGGCAGCCAGGCTGGCTCGACCTGCTGGCCGAGCTCGGCCGGGAGACCATCGCCGTGGACCTGCTCGGCCACGGCCGGGCGCCGCGCCCGACCGACCCGGCCGAGTACGCCTCGGTCGAGGACCGGGTGGCCGCGGAGATCAGCGGTTACGAGCAGGTCGACGCCGTGGGCTTCTCGGCCGGAGCGTACGTCCTGCTGCGGCTGGCCTCAGCTTCGCCCGGGCGGTTCCGCCGCCTGGCCTTGCTCGGCATCGGAGGGAGCGTACTGACCGGGAGCGGCGACGGGGCAGCCCCCATCATCGCCGCGCTGGAAGGCGAGCCGGACCCGGAGAACATCGGGGGCATGGTGTTCCGCCGCCTGGCCGACGGCTCGGGAAACGACCGCGCCGCGCTGGTCGCCTTCCTGCGCCGGCCGCAGCGGCCGCTGACCGCCGGTGACCTGGCCCGGATCTCATGCCCGGTGCTGGTCGTGCTGGGCGACAAGGACCCGGCCGGGCCGGGGGAACCGCTGGCCGCCGCGCTGCCCGACGCGCAACTGGTCACGCTGCGGGGCGTCGATCACTTCGGCACCCCCTCGGACGTGCGGTGCATGCAGGCCGTGCTGCGTTTCCTGGATAGCTGAACGTGGGGTTACGGCAGCTGACCCGCGGTCAGCTTCGCGAACGCCAGCTCGATATCGGACTGGTAGCTCAGCAGCACGCGCAGTGAGTCGGCGACCAGGCCCGCGTCCATGGTCTCGGCGCCCAGGGACAGCAGCGTCCTGGCCCACTCCAGGGTCTGCGCCACCGAGGGGCGCGCCTTGATGTCCAGCTGGCGAAGCGAGGCCACGATGGCCGTGATCTGCTCGGCCAGGTGCTCGGAGATCCCCGGCACCCTGGTCCGCACGATCTCCCGCTCCCGCTCGGGGGGCGGGTAGTCCAGGTGGAGGTACAAGCACCGGCGGCGCAGGGCCTCGGAAAGGTCCCGCGAGCTGTTGGAGGTCAGGAACACCAGGGGAATCTGGCGGGCCGACACGGTGCCGAGTTCGGGGATGGAGACCTGGTAATCGGACAGGATCTCGAGCAGCAGGGCCTCGGCCTCCATATCCATCCGGTCGACCTCATCGATCAGCAGGACCACCGGCTCGGGTGACCTGATGGCCTCAAGCAGCGGCCTGGGCAGCAAAAAGTCTTCGGTGAAGATGCCTGCCTCGAGATCCGCCCAGCTCCCGGCCCCGCGGGCGACGCCCACGTGGTCGGCCAGGATGCGCAGGAGCTGCTTGGAGTAGTTCCATTCGTACAGGGCCTTGCCCTCGTCGAGGCCCTCGTAGCACTGCAGCCGGATCAGCCGGGCCCCGGTCATCGCGGCCGTACTCTTGGCCAGCTCGGTCTTGCCCGTCCCCGCCGGGCCCTCGACCAGGACCGGCTTGCCGAGCCGATCGGCTAGGTCCAGTACGCCGCAGGCGTGCTCGCCGGCCAGGTAGCCCACGCCGCGCAGCAGGGCGCCGATCTCCTCGGCGGAGCCGAACCACCTGGGGCGCACGCTGGGTCCCGCGGGCCTGATCTCGGTCGTATCCTTCGACATTATGCAAAGTATTATCTCATCAATGACCGGGGAGTACCACTCGCGGCCAGGCCAGGGCAGCAGGCCTGCTCGCCACCGGGTACGGTTGGCGCTCTTGACCCGCGAGGGCGGGTCTCGGTAATTTGAGATGGATCAAATTATTTCCTGCAGACCCAGATTCCTGAAGACCTAGACCGAGGTGTGCGTTGCCGAAGATCGTCGTTCTGGTTAAGTTCACCCCCGACCTCACCGCCGACCGCAGCTTCCTGCCCGACGGCACCCTCGACCGGGCTGGGACGCCGGGCCGGCTGTCGGAGCTGGACGAGCACGCCGCCGAGCAGGCGCTGCGGGTCAAGGAGTCAGCCGACGGCTGGGAGCTGGTGTACCTGACGATGGGGCCGGACGGGGCCTCCGACGCGCTGCGCAAGGCGCTGTCGATGGGCGGCGACGGAGCCGTGCACGTCAAGGACGACGCCCTGCACGGGTCGGACGCGTTCGCGACCTCGCTGGTGCTGGCCGCCGCGCTCAAGCGGGTCGGCTTCGACCTGGTGGTGGCCGGGATGGCGTCGACCGACGCCGGGATGGGCGTGGTACCCGCCCTGCTGGCCGAACGGCTCGGGGTGCCGCAGGTGACCTTGGCCGGGCGGCTGTCGGTCAGCGGCGACCAGGTGGAGATCCTCCGCGATTCCGACACCAGCTCGGAGACCGTGATCGCGCGGCTGCCCGCCGTGGTCAGCGTCACCGACCGGACCGGTGAGGCCAGGTACCCGTCGTTCAAGGGAATCATGGCGGCCAAGAAGAAGCCGGTCGAGACGTTGAGCTTGGCCGACCTGGGCATCGATCCTGGGCTCGTGGGCCTGGCCGGGGCCCGGACGACGGTGCTGACCGCCACCCGGCGCCCGGCCCGGACCGCCGGGCAGCTCGTCAAGGACGACGGCGACGGCGGCAAGGTGCTGGCCGAATTCCTCGCCACCCAGCGCTTCATCTAACCCGATCTGCCGCGCCCTCGCCGGAGCCGGATTCAGCCAGAAGGAGACTCATGCCTGCAGTCCTCGTGGTCGTCGACGCCGTGGACGGTTCGGCGCCCAAGCCCACGCTCGAGCTGCTGACGCTGGCGCGCCGGATCGGCACGCCCGCCGCGGTGGTGTTCGGCCAGGAGGCCAGCCAGGCGGTGCCCGTGCTGGCCGAGTACGGTGCCGCCGAAGTGTACCTGGTTCCTGATCCGCAGGTCCTGGACCATCTCGTGGTGCCGAAGGTCGATGCGCTCGAGCAGATTGCCGGGCAGATCGGCGAACGGGACCAGCTGGCCGCCGTGCTGCTCACGGCGAGCCCGGAGGGCAAGGAGATCGGGGCCCGGCTCGCGCTGCGGCTGGACTCCGGTCTTCTCACCGACGCGGTCGACGTGCAGGCCGGGGACGCCGAGTCCGGCCACGCCGTGGTGGCCACCCAGTCGGTCTTCGCCGCGTCCTTCACGGTGACCTCGGCGGTCACCACCGGCGTGCCGGTGATCACGGTGAAGCCGAACGCCACCACGCCGGTCCCCAGCCCGGTGGAGCCGGCCGTGCACGAGGTCGCGGTGGAGCTGTCGGCCGCGGCGGCGACCACGACGGTCACCGACCGCACGGTCAGGGAGAGTTCGGGGCGCCCGGAGCTGACCGACGCCTCGATCGTCGTCTCGGGCGGGCGCGGCCTGGGCGGCGGCGAGCACTTCGCCTTGATCGAGGGCCTGGCCGACCTGCTCGGCGCGGCCGTCGGAGCCTCGCGGGCGGCCGTGGACGCCGGCTGGTACCCGCACAGCAACCAGGTGGGCCAGACCGGCAAGACCGTCTCACCGCAGCTCTACCTGGCCATCGGGATATCGGGCGCGATCCAGCACCGGGCCGGCATGCAGACCTCCAAGACCATCGCCGCGATCAACAAGGACCCCGAGGCGCCGATCTTCGACCTCGCCGACTTGGGCATTGTCGGCGACTTGCATAAGGTCGTTCCGGTCCTGACCGAGGAGATCGTCCGCCGCCGCGGCTAACCGGCGCCCTCAGCGCTCGGCGGTCAGCCAGTCGCGGAGGATCTCCTCGTTGTGCTGGCCCGGGTGCGGGCTGGGGAAGCGCACGTACGCCCGGGGAACCCGCATGTGCTGGAACGGCCCGGTGACCCAGGTGGTGACGTCGGTGTTCGGGATGCGTAGCCGGGCCAGCCCGTCATGGGCCCAGATCCCGGCGTCGGCGAACAGGTCGGCGATCTCCGCCGCGGCGGCGGCGGCCAGCCCGGCGGCCTGCAGCTGCCGGGCGCCCTGGGCCGGCGTCAGCGTCTGCGCCCAGGCGGCGATGACCTTCTTGAGCTGCGCCACGGCCGCCTCGGGTGGCGGGCCGTTCTCGCCGAGGCTCAGCTCGGGCGCGCCGAGCAGGCGCACCGCGGCGTCCCAGTCGGACGCGTCCTCGAGCTCGACGGCCAGCCACGCGTCCTGCCCGGCGCTGGCGAACACGCCGGACAGGTAGGAGCCGGGAACTTCGTTCGGCTCCGGCCAGACGTCCCGGCCGGTGGCCAGGGCCTGCAGGAACAGCGGCGCGAGCATGACCCCGCCGGCCTCGGCCTGGGCGATCTCGGTCTGGCTGCCCTGGCCGGTACGGTCCCGGTGGGCCAGCGCGGCGAAGATGGTGACGAGGACGTGCGCCACGGCGGTGTAGTCGAACTGGGAGCCGTGCGGTGACCACACCCGGGTCAGGCCCATGAACCCGTTCACGTTCGACCCGTAGGCCATCGCCGCGGCCCGTGGCCCGGTGCGCCCGTACCCGCTGACCGAGACCCAGATCAGGCGGGGGTTCATCTCGGCCAGGACCTCGGGGGTCAGGCCCCAGCCGGCCATCACGCCGGTGGCGAAGTTGTCGATCAGCACGTCGGCCTGGCGCACGAGCTGGCGGAAGGTCTCCAGTCCGGCCGGGCTCTTCATGTCCAGGGTCAGCGTGCGGCCGCTACGAGAGTACGAGGAGAACACCACGCTGAACGCTCGTCCGGCCGGATCGATCGCCTTGGGCAGCCCCGGGATGCCCGGCAGCCGGAGCGGATCGGGCCGATCCGGCGATTCGATCTTCACCACGTCCGCGCCCAGCTCGGCCAAGGTGGTGGCGCTGACGTTGCCGGCGATGGCCGTCCCGAACGAGAGCACCTTCAGGTCACCCAGCCGCGGCCCGCTGGGCAGCGACCAGGGCTGGCCCTCCCGGGTGGCGGCCCACCGGCCGTCCAGCAGTTCCTGATCGTGCTCGCCGAGCAACGGCGCTTCCCGCCGGTAGCTCAGCAGCGGCGCGGAGGAGTTGAAGGGACGACCCGGGGCACGGAACGGCCCGGTCCGGGGTCGGTCATGCTCGGCCCAGAAGCCGCGGCTAGCCAGCTGCGGATCCCGGGTGACCTGCAGGACGGTGTTCACCGGCGCACACGGCACGCGGTGGATCATCGCGAGGTCCCAGAATCCCTGCATGGTGAACGGCGCGAGCAGCTCCCTGACTCGCGGGGCCAGCTGGTCGGCGCGGGCGAACCGCTCGACCCGGTCCCGCAAGGCCGGGTCGAGCAGGTCCTGCGGCCGGCCTACGATCTCGAGAAACCCATCCCAGTGCGGCGGGTTCCAGATCAGCATCTCGATCTGACCGTCGCTCACGTCCCAGATGCCGGTGGGCGGCATGGCCGCGCCACGGTTACGGGACATGATGGAGCGGCCCGCGATGGTGTAGTAGCTGACCGCCGTCGACTCCCGGTAGGCGAGCAGGTCGTGCAGGTTCAGGTCGATCACCTGCCCGCCGGCCTGCGGCCGCTCGCGCAGGGCGACCATGATGGCGAAGGCCGCGTGCGCGGACAGCTCGTCGTAGAACGGGAAGGCGGGGATCACCCGCGGCGGGCCCTCGGCTGGCCCGATCGACCACATGCCGCCGCTGTCGGCGTAGGCGGTCAGCTGCGTCGCGCGCCGATCGCGGAAGGGTCCGTCCAGGCCATACGGCGTCAGGCAGCAGATGACGGTATCCGGCCCGGCCCAGGACAGGCTCCGGCCGTCCCGGTCCCAGCCCGGGACCGGCTGTTTGGCCGACGGGGCGATCACCACGACGTCACAGCCGACGGCCAGGCGGCCGAGCTCGGCCTCGCTGTTGGTCCAGTCCAGCTGAACGCCACGCTTGTTCGCTTGGTAGTACGCGAAGGTCAGGCTCGACTCCGGGCCGGTCACCCCGTCCGCGAACGGGGGCCGGCGGCGCTGGCGGTCGCCGCCCGCGGGCTCGACCTTGACCACGTCGGCACCCAGGTCCGCGAGGATCTTCGTGCCGTACGCGGACAGCTCACCGCCCAGGTCCAGGACGCGGACTCCATCCAAGGGCGAGGTCACCTTGGCCTCCTATCGGATTAGGCGGCGAGCGCGTCGGCGATGCGCTCGCGGTGGTAGCGCTCGTCGCCGATGTCGAGCTCCCAGTGACGGCAGCGGCGGGTGAACAACTGCACGTCGCAGTCGAGGATGAAAGCGATGCCCGCGTGCACCGCGTGGGCGCGTTCGGGGGCGAGCCGGGCGGTCAGGCTGGCCTGGGCCTTGGCTTGCGATACCGCCTTGGCGGCCGGGAGCCCGGCGTCGAGCAGCCCGGCCGCGTAGCGGACCATCAGCGAGGTCAGGTGGGTGTTGATGGCAATGTCCGAGCACAGGTACTGCACGGCCTGGTAACGCCCGATGGCCTCGCCGAACTGGGTCCGGCGCTCGGCGTAGTCCACCGACAGCTCGAGCAGGCGCTCGGCGGCACCCTGGATCTGCGCGGCGCGCAGCACCGCGGCCCGGTCCAGGACGGGCTCGAGCAGCTCCCACCCGGCGTGGGCCCGGCCCAGGAGGGCCTGCGGTCCGACCCGCACCGAGTCGAAGGTCGTGGCGTAGAGCGGGTAGCCGGCCAGGTTGGGCAGCCTGGTCAGCTCGACGCCGGGCGCGGCGGAGTCCACCAGGGCCAGCGTGATGCCGGAGGCGGCCTCGGACGGCGGCGCGGTGCGCGCGGCGACGATCAGCTGGCTGGCCGAGTTGGCGTAGCCGACCAGGATCTTGCTGCCCGCCAGCCGCAGCGCGCCGTCCGCCTCGAGCGTGCCGGGCATGGTGATGGACTCGGGGCCGAAGCCGGTGTCCTCCTCGGCCAGGGCGGGGGTGATGATGCTCGTGCCGTCCATGATCGGTTCGAGCAGGTCACGGGCTACTGGGGTGTCGGCGGCGGCCAGCACGCCGGCTCCGATCACGGCCGACTCCAGGTGCGGGACGGGCGCGAGGGTGCGGCCCATGGCCTGGTAGATGACGCTCAGCTCCAGCGCGCCACCGCCGACGCCGCCCGCCGACTCCGGGTGCCCGAGCCGGAGCCAGCCCAGGGTGGCCATTTCCGCCCAAAGCTCGGGGGCGAATCCCGCCTCGGAGTCCTCCCAAGCGCGGACCGCGCTGATCGCGCTGCGGGCTTCGAAGAACCGGCGCGCGGTGTCGGCGAGGTCGATTTGATGCTGCTCGAGATCGATGTCCATGGTTGTCTCTCTACCTCGGGAGGCCGAGGCCGCGGGTGGCCAGAACCATCCGCTTGACCTGCGGGGTGCCGCCGGCGTGGTTGCGGATCGAGGTCCTGAACCACGCTTCCGGGCCGCCGTTGGCCACGTCGATCGGGGCCCAGCGGGAGCCGAGGGCCAGCTGGCCCACCCGGCCCGCGACGAGGTTGGTGAGCTCGGCGAACCGGGTCATCGCCTCCTTGGCGACCACGGTCCCGATGGCTCCGGCGAACGCCGGCGGCCGCTTGCTCTGGATGTTGGACAGCGACTCGTAGGTCAGCAGCCGCTCGGCCTGCACGAGCAGGTCCATCTCGGCCAGCTGGTCGCGGACCACCGGGTCGTCGATGAGCCGCCTGCCGTTGCGCCTGGCCGTCTTGCACCAGGCCACCATCTGGTCCAGTTTCGCCTGGGCGTCCATGTAGGCGGCCCCGATGTTGCCGCCGTAGAACCCGCCCATGATCAGGTCCCAGCCCCGGCCCTCGGAGCCGATCATGTTCTCGTGCCGGACGCGGGCGCCGTCGAGGAAGGTGTGGTTCTGCCGCCCGCCGCCGATGTTGGGCAGCGGGCCGAACGAGACGCCGGGCTGATCGATGGGCAGCCCGAAGATGGTGATGCCGCGGTGCCGCGGTGCTTCGGGGTCGGTGCGCGCCGCGCAGTAGAGCATGTCCGCGTGGGTGCCCCAGGTGGTGAACGTCTTCTGCCCGGAGATCACCCACTCGTCCCCGTCGCGGACCGCCCGGGTGCTCAGCGAGGCCAGGTCCGATCCGGCCTCCGGCTCGGTGTAGCCCTCGGCCCAGAGCACCTCGGTCCGCTGGATGGGGGGCAGGAACTTCTGCTTCTGAGCCTGCGTGCCGCCGCGGAGCAGGGCCCCGGCGGCCAGCCCCCAGCCGATGGTGTTGACCAGCGGCGCGTCGCGGTAGGTGAACTCTTCGGAGAAGATCAGCTGGTCGATGGGCGGCCTGGCCAGCCCGCCATACTCCTTCGGCCAGGTCAGCCCGATCCAGCCCCGGGCCGAGACCTTCCTGGTGAACGCCGTGGCGAAGGCCCAGAAGTCCTCGTCCTCGCACCACTCGGTCGACTTTTCCCAGCGGGCCGGCAGCTCGGTGTCGAGGAAGTCCCTGACCTCGTCCCGCCATTCGTTCTGGTCCGCGGTGAGCTGCAGCTCCATGACCTCTCCTGCCTTCGGGTTACCAGGCGGTCGCGGCGGTCTGGCCGTTACTTATAGAATTATCGAATCTTTGGCTGTCCGTCAACGGTCCGGCCACGCTATGAGGTGATCGTCTTGACGAGCTTCAATCCCGCGGCGCTGCGTTACAGCCTGGCCGACACGCTGACCCTGGCCTGGCCCGAGGTCCTCGACGTGGCCCGGACCGCGCTCGAGGTGCTGGCCTCGGCGGCCGGCCTGTAAGCCGTCAGCTTGCCGGCCTGTCGCGCTATTCGATCCGGTTATGTACCGCTATGTCGTAACTTAATCTTGAGAAATTCCGGGCGCCGACCATGATCTGATCATGGCTAGTTTTAAGTCATATTTAGCCATTTCACGCCATGATTATGAAAAGGCCCGACCCCAAGGGCGTTTCCTAAAGTTCCTCACTGCCCGCCCTTGCTAATCAGGGCGGCACCCAGCAGACGGCGGAGAGCGTTATATATGCAAACCAAAGCCGCATAACTAGACAACCTATATCAGGTCACCAGGCCTCCCCGCTTGCGGCGCAAATTTAACGAATCGATCCACTTGGTGTACCATGACAGAAATAGCCTGGGAAGATTTCTTACACGGCCGCATGAACGTATGCGCAGCCCCGGACCAAGCGGCGATGCCAACACCAGGGAAGCAGTCATGGCTCAGACAACGATTCAAGATATTTTGCCCGCAAGTGGCGGGATACCTGCCCAACTATTCGCGGCGCTTATCAGCGCATCGGATGACGCCATCGTAGCCAAGTCACTCGCCGGGGTGATAGCGAGCTGGAATCCGGGTGCCATGCGCCTATACGGGTACACCTCGGACGAGGCGATCGGCCAGCCGATGACGATGCTATGCCCCCCAGAGCGGCAAGACGAGATCGCGGACATCCTGACGAAGATCAGAAACGGCGAGCGCATCTCGCACTACGAGACCATAAGGCAGCGTAAGGACGGCACCACCTTTTCCGTGTCGGTATCGGTATCTTGCATCAACGATGAGTACGGGAACACGATCGGCGCGGCCTCCATTGCCCGGGACATCACCGAGCAGAAGCAAGTCCGTACGGCGGAAGGGCTCGCCCAGCGGAACCTGGATATCGAGCGGGCGAACCAGAAACTTACGGACTTCACCTACCTGATCTCCCACGACCTGAGCTCCCCGCTCCGGGCACTTGCGTTCTACAGCGGCCTCCTGATGGAAGAGTGCGCGGACGATCTCGGCGAGAACGGCCGTGGCTACGCCGAGCGCATCGCAACCGTCAGCGAGCAAATGTCCACGCTCATCGAGAACCTGGTGCTGCTCTCCGACCTCGCGCGAGCCAGCATGTACCTGCAGACCGTCGACCTCAGCGCCGAGGTCGACGACATCGCCCGGGATCTCCAGAGCGAGGAGCCAGGTCGAGACGTCCAGTTCATTATCCAGCGCCCAGTCCGGGTCCGAGCAGATCGCACTCTCATCCGCACGGTCCTGCAGAACCTGGTAGGGAACGCCTGGAAGTTCACCTCTCATCGGGACACCGCGCTGATCGAGTTCGGCATGACATCGACCGGAGACGCCCCCGTCTGCTGCTACGTGCGCGACAACGGCGCCGGCTTTGACCCCCTCTACGCGAGCAAGCTGTTCCGGCCGTTCCAGCGGCTGCACGCGACCAGCGAGTTCCCCGGCACGGGCATCGGCCTCGCCAGCGTCAAGCAGCTCGTGGAACGCCACGGAGGCCGGGTATGGGCTGAGGGCAAGGTAAACGGAGGCGCGACCATGTACTTCACCCTTAACGCCGAAGAAACTGATCGAGCGGCCGGGCCAGCCGGAGCGGCCGGAGCGGCGGGGGCAGCCGGAGCGGCGGGGGCAGCCGGAGCAGCCGGAGCAGCCGGGCCAGCCGGCGAAGCCGGAGCGGCAGGACCAGCCGGACCAGCTGGGGCGGCGGGAGCGGCAGGACCAGCCGGACCAGCTGGGGCGGCGGGAGCAGCAGGACCAGTCGGCGCGGCTGCATTATCTCGTCATCCTCGCTGAACGGTGACCTTGGCCGAGTCCGCCGAGTCAAGGCCACCCGTTCCGCGGTCGCCGGGTGTATCACCCTGGAACCCGCCAGAGGCGGAACTTCCTCACATTGCGTTACATCGAGGCCGCGGGAGCGGTCATCTGGTCGAGCAGGTCACGGGTCCGGGAGATGCGGGAGTCCAGGTCGGTGAGGAAGCCGTCGATAGCCTGCCGCTTGGCGTGGACGGTGGCGCGCAGTTCCTCCTGCAGCCGCAGGCTTTCCGTGAGCAGCCCCTGGCGGTCGGCCGCGCTGGTGTCCTCGTGGTGCCAGGCCTGCCTGATCTCCGCGAGCCGGTCTTCGTTGCGCAGGACGACGGCGATCTCGTCGAGGTTGAGCCCGAGCAGGGTTTGCAGCTGCCGGATGCGCGCCACCCTGGCCAGATCGTCCTGGGAGTAGCGACGCATGCCGCCGGGCGTGCTGGCGCAGGGGGTGAGCAGGCCGATCTGCTGGTAGTAGCGGAGCGCCCGTTCGGATGCGCCGGTGCGTGCCGCCGCGGCGCCGATGCCGAGCAGCTGGCCCGCGTCGGTGTCCTGACCCGCAGCGGCGTCCTGGCCCTCGGTGGTGTCCTGGCCCGCTCCAGTCACGGGGTCACCCGCTCCCGCGGACGGGCGTCCCGCCCGATAGACCGGGCAGGTCCGCCTCCTCGTCCAGGCCCACCAGCCCGGCCGTCTCGGCGGCACCCTCGGCCAGTTCCTCGATCAGGGGTTGGGGGGTGGCGTGCAGGTAGAGCCGGGGACGCAGGGCCGAGGCGACGACGGCGATCCCGGTCGCGATGGCGGCGAAGGTGAAGGCCAGGTGCATGCCGTGCGCGAAGGGCTGCTCGATCAGCTGCGGGAAGAACGACCGGCCGGTGATGTAGGTGACCTGGCGGGCGGACATGTGCTGCAGCGCGCCGGTGGGGCCGAGTAGTTCCCTGATCGGGTTGTAGCCGAGGAACGCGGAGAACAGGCTGCCGATCGGCGGCTCGTTGGCCACGAGGTGGGCTGGGCCCGGGGCCACGCCGGCGGCGGTCAGCCCCTTGTATAGCTGAGCGGGCAGGCGCGCGGCCAGGCCCAGCGTGACGATGGTGAAGAACAGGCCCATGGACAGCACGGTGGCCGAGTTCTGGAACGTGTTGAGCATCCCGGCGCCCACACCGCGCTGCTCGGGCGGCAGGCTGTTCATGACCGCCGCCTGGTTGGGGGAGAAGAACATGCCCATGCCGACCGCGAACAAGAAGATCAGCGCCGCGAACCAGATGTAGCTGAAGTTGATCGGCAGCAACTCGAGCAGCAGGAAGGCCGCGCCCGACAGGAGCAGGCCTACGGTAGACAGCACCCTGGCTCCCCACCGGTCGGAAAGAGCGCCGGAGACCGGGCCGACCAGGAGGAATCCCACGGTCAGCGGCACCAGGTAGATGCCCGCCCACAGCGGGGTCTGGCTGAAGCTGTAGCCGTGCTGCGGCAGCCAGATGCCCTGCAGCCAGATGATCAGCATGAACTGCAGGCCGCCGCGGCCCAGTGCGCCGAGCAGGCCGGCGATGTTGCCCAGGGTGAACGCCCTGAGCCGGAACAAGCTGAGCCGGAACATCGGCTGGGCCACCTTGGTCTCGACCCAGCCGAACAAGACGAGCACCGCGATGCCACCGAAGACCGCGGTCAGCACCCACGGGTTGCCCCAGCCCGTCGGGCTCCCGCCGTAGGGCAGCAGCGAGTACACGATGCCGGTCAGCAGCGCGATCAGCCCGGCCGCGAACAGCGCGTTGCCCAGCCAGTCGATCTTGGCCGGAATGCGCACGCCGTTGTCGTGCAGCTTGAGGTACGCCCACACCGTGCCGAACAGGCCGAACGGCACCGACACCAGGAAGACCAGGCGCCACTCCACTGGGGCCAGCACGCCGCCGAGGATCAGGCCGAGGAACGACCCGGCCACCGCGGCGATGCCGTTGATGCCCATCGCCTTGCCCCGCTCGTCAACGGGGAAGGCGTCGGTCAAGATCGCGCTGGAGTTGGCGAACAGGAACGCCCCGCCGACCCCCTGGAAGACCCGCATGATGATGATCCACAGCGCCCCCGGCGGCCCGGTGAGCCACGTCACCGACAGCAGGATCGAGAAGAACGTGAACACCGCGAAGCCGAGGTTGTACATCCGCACCCGGCCGTAGATGTCGCCTACCCGGCCCAGGCTGACCACCAGCACGGCGGTGACCAGCACGAAGCCCATGAACACCCACAGGAAGTAGCTGGTGTTGGCGGGGGTGAGCGGGTTGAGGTTGATGCCGCGGAACAGGTCCGGGAGGGAGATCAGCAGGATCGACTGGTTGATCGTCACCATCAAGATGCCCAGCGTGGTGTTCGACAGGACGACCCACTTGTAGTTCCTGCCCAAACCTCCGTCTGCCGGGTCCTCCTGCTGCGCTGGTGCCCCGGCCTCCATGCAAGCTCCTCTCGAGATCCCGACTCTAACTCTGACGTTAACGTTATCTTTGCCGGAGAGGAATTGCCAGCGCCCGGACCGGTGAAACGGAGGCCGGGCTACAGTTACAACAGGTGGCCGTCGGCCGGGAATGTCCGGCCGGAAATGTGAGGTGAGGTCGCGATGAGCGAGTATGGGCTGCGGCTCGGATCAGCGGACGTGCGGTCCGCGGGGCCGATCACGTTCGGACCCGCGGGGATCTTGTTCCTGGCCGACAACGGCTCGGCCACGGTGTTCGCGGTGGACGTGGCCGATCCTGGCCCGGCGGCCGACCCGGAGCCGTTCGACCTGGCGGACGTGGATGCGCGGATCGGTTCCTATCTGGGCTGCGCGGCCAGCGACGTCGACATCCGGGACATGGCGGTGCACCCGGTATCGCACAGCGTGTACCTGTCGGTGCAGCGCGGCCGTGGTGACGCCGGCCAGGCGGTGCTGGTGCGGATCGGCGTGCCCGACGGCACGGTTACCGACGTCCCGCTCGACCAGGTACCTGTCGCGCAGACGGCGATCGGCGACGCCCCGGCCGAGGATGATGAGCGGCAGGACGTCACGCTGCCCTCCGGCGACCAGGGCGAGGAGGTCACGTACGGCGGGCGGACGATCCGCATCCTGCGGCGCCCGATCCGGACCTCGACGGTCACCGACATGGCCTACGTCGACACAGACCCGGGTGCGCTGCTGGTCGCGGGGCTGTCGAACGAGGAGTTCTCCTCCAGGCTGCGCCGGATCCCGTTCCCGTTCGGGGATGACGTCACCGGCAACAGCCTGGAGATCTTCCACGTGTCGCACGGGAAGTGGGAGACGGCGGCGCCGATCCGTACGTTTGTCCCGTACGACCACGGTGCGAGCATCCTGGCCAGCTACACCTGCACGCCGGTGGTGCATTTCCCGCTGGCCGGCCTGGCCCCGGGCAGCAAGGTGGTCGGGCGGACCGTCGCCGAGCTGGGCTCGATGAACCAGCCGCTCGACATGGTGTCGTTCGCCGACGAGGGCGAGGAGTACCTGCTGGTGGCCAATTCCTCGCACGGCCTGATCAAGATCGCCTGCCGCGACATCGACGGCCAGGCGGCGCTGACCACGCCGCAGGAGCCAGTCGGCGTGCCCAGGGAAACCAAGGACCTCCAGGGCATTACCCGTCTGGCCAACCTGAATGGCGGCTACGTGCTGGCCTTGCAGGTTGACGGGGACGGCCGGCGTCACCTGCGTTCGCTGAAGAGCGCCTCGCTCTAGTGAGCCGGGTCGCCGCGGCCAGCATCGCGTGGTCGCAATGCCGCGGCGCCGACTGCGTCCGGCTGAGCGGCCTCGCTGCCGGACCCAGCCTCGCTGCNNCGGGTTCCCGGCGATGGCCGGGCGACTGGTCCACGACGGGGACGACGTGTGCTTTGTGCCGCGCTTCCCGTTCGTGGACGGCACCAGCTACACGATCGCCGTCGGCGGCACGACCGCGGCCGTGCTGACCCGTCCCCGGCCGCAGCCGCCGGCCACCACCCAGGTGCTCGCCATCTACCCGACCGCGGCCAAGGTACCGCGCAACCTGCTCCGGTTCTACATCTGGTTCTCGGCCCCGATGAGCGAGGGCTACGCGG
>PLIQ01000219.1:16107-25228 GCA_003140115.1 Actinomycetota bacterium
GGCCTGACCGCCCAGCGCCAGGCCGGTTACCCGCTGCGCCGCGGCGAGCCGTTCCGGGTGGTGGTCGATGACG
Source organism: Actinomycetota bacterium (assembly GCA_003140115.1). The sequence continues at coordinate 16,181 of PLIQ01000219.1, forward strand.
GCTTCCGCGACGCGCTCGGCCGCGGTCTACGTGGTGCGGCCGAGCGCAGCTATGCGGTGGGCGCCGACGAGCGGCGGCGCGTCGACCCCGGCGCGTGGACCCTCTTCGCGCCGTCAGGCGGCACCCGCGAGCCGCTGGAGGTCGAGTTCAGCCGGCCGCTCGACCACGGCCTGCTCGCCCGCTGCCTGCACGTCACCGGACCCGACGGGCAGCCGGTAGCGGGCGGCGCGGAGCCAGGCCCCGGTGAACGATCGTGGCGGCTGACCCCGCGCCAGCCATGGGCGCCCGGCGGTCACCGGCTCATCGTCGAGCCGGTCCTGGAGGACGTGGCCGGAAATTCGGTCAGCCGCCTGTTCGACCGGGACCTGGCCCGTCCCGAGGACCGGCCCGGCCCGGACCAGCCCGTCGCCGTGGCCTTCTGCCCGCGGTAACCGGCTGGCGGTCACGGCGCAGCGTACAGCCGCTCCGGCTGGTCGCGGGACAGGTAGAGATCCCAGTACAGCTCGGCGATGGTGTCGGGCTGGGTCTCGGGGCCGCCCGAGCCTATCCAGACGTCCAGCGGCACGTGCGCGGCGTACACGCCGCGATCGGCCAGCGCGGCGTTGAGGGCCAGCGCGTAGTTGCGTAGCCCGGCCCCGGCGATGGCGACGTTGCCCATCGGCGGCATGGGCACGGCGGACGACGCTCCCGTGGTGAACAGCAGGGTGCCGCGACCGCGCTCGAGCATGCCGCCCAGGACGGCCTGCACGGCGGTGATCGCGCCGTAGACGTAGAACTCCACCTGGGGCTGCACGTTCTCGGCGGTGGCGTGCAGGACGTCGGTCATGGCCAGACCGGGTGGCGCCCCGTGCGGAGCCGGGGAGTACTCGAGCACGTCGACCGGGCCGAACCGGTCGGCGGCGGCCGCCAGGGCCGCCGTCAGCGTGGGGCGGTCGAGCACGTCACCGGCGAAACGGGCCGCCTGGATCCCGCTGGCGGCCAGTTCGGCGACCAGCCGGTCGAGCTTGTCCGGCGTCCGGGAGATCAGGGCGACGGAGAAGCCCTCGCGGCCGAACCGGCGCGCGATCGACAGCCCGAGACCCGGGCCGGCGCCCACGATGGCGATGACGGACATGACCGTCCTCCCTGAGGCAGGGCCGCGTCGGGGCGGCGGAACTTGATCGAAGGCCAGGCTACCCGCGGTCGGGCCGTTCGTTCTATAGTTGTATAGATATCTAAGTCACTGCCTCCGCCGATGAGAGAGGAAGACGGGCATGATCGATCTGGGACTGGACGGGGCGCGTGCCATCGTGGTCGGGGCGGGTTTCATCCCTTACCGGGCCGGGCACGGCCGGGGCAGCGCGCTGCAGCTGGCGGCGGCCGGGGCCACGGTCGCCTGCGTGGACATGGACGAGGGCCGGGCCGGCGAGATCGCCGCGGAAATACAGCAGGCCGGCGGCAAGGCGTTCCCGGTGGTCGGGGACGTGCGGACCGAGGCCGAGGCCCAGCGGATCATCGACGAGGCGGTCGCCGGGCTGGGCGGGGTCGACGTGCTGGTCGACGTGGTCGGCGAGGCGATCTTCGCCCCCTCCCACGAGCAGACCGAGCAGGACTGGGACTACCAGATGACCAAGAACCTCAAGCAGTTCTTCTTCGTCCTGAAGGCCGTCATCCCGCACATGATCACCCAGGGCACCGGCGGGGCGATCACCCAGGTCACCTCCGTGGACGGCTTGTCCTCCTCCAAGTACCACGTCGCCTACGGCGCAGCCAAGGCCGGCGTCATCTCCTTGATCAAGACCTACTCCGACGAATACGGCAAGTACGGCATCCGGGTCAACTGCGTCGCCCCCGGCAACGTGGGCGGCAGTGTCTGGGACAAGCCCGACGTCCCGTTCGGCCAGGACGTCGTCAACTCCCTGGCCCCGCCCCGCCCCATCGACATCGCCAACGGCGCCCTGTTCCTGTCCTCCGCCCTCGCCGCCCGCGTCACCGGGCAGACCCTCGTCGTCGACGGCGGCGCCACCACCCGGTCACCATGGGGATTCACCGACGAGACCCTGGACCACTTCAAGGCCGGCTGGCGCGAAGAGCGGAACTGAAGCGGTCTAGGATCGTCCCGCAACGGAAGGCATGGTGGTGCAGATGTCTACGCCCCGACCGCATTCACCGGCGGACCTCGCCCTGGCCCCGGTGCTGATCGAGCTCGAGCGGAACCTGGCCCGGCTGCGGGCCAGTGACGACCTGGAGCTCTCGCTCGAACTGGACCTCAACGACCAGGAGTTGTTCTACCACGGCCCGGCCGAGCGGGCCGGGCGGCTGCAGGACTTCGCCACCCGGGAGGTGGACCTGCACGGCTGGTCGGTCACGCCGACGCCGGACCTGTACGGGCTGGCCGTGACGCACGGCGAGTACACGGTGTCGCTGATGTTCGGCCAGCGCCTGGTCGAGTACGTCCAGGAGGGCTTGGCACCGGGCGCCTAGCGGCGGGCCGAGCCGCATGTTACGGCCATCCGGACGAGGCCAATCGTTATCGATCATTTTTGATACTCATCTATCTATCGATGGATCGACGGATTAGGATTCTCCCTACCAGCGAGGTAAGGGAGCTTCGATGAAGCGGTTTCACCCGCTATGGCGCCGCCGTAGATCCGTCCCGATCGCGGTCGGGGCCGTGCTGGCCCTAGGGCTCGCGGCCTGCAGTTCCAGCAGCTCGTCGACTACCGCCGCTAGCGGCGGGAGCTCGGCCCAGTGCTCGAACATCCCGGCCGGCCCGATAAAGATCGCCAACATCCTTCCGCTGTCCGGGCCGACCGCCACGTCGGGCCAGTTGGAGCAGACCGAGTCGATCTTGGAGGAGAACTACTTCAACGCGCACGACAGCATCTGCGGTCACAAGGTCCAGATCACCAACTACAACGACGCGGGTAACCCGGCGACCTCGCTGAGCATCGCCCGCCAGCTGGTCGGCCAGGGCGAGACCATCATCGGGCAGGACTCGCTGTCCTCCCCGCAGAACGAGATCCAGCCCTACCTGATGCAGCAGCACGTGCTCGTGGTGGCCAACAACGGCGCTTACGCACTGCTCAATCCGCAGACCAACCCCTCGTTCTTCAGCACCGGGCCGTCCAACGCCCAGTACGCCCAGACGATGGTGAACTGGGCCAAGTCGCNNGACGGGACCTCGTTCAGCGTCGAACTCGCCGCCGACGCCCAGGCGGACGTCAAGGCCGCCGGGCTGACGTTCATCAAGACCATCACCTACTCCCCCACGGCCATCGACCTGACCACCCAGCTCACCGAGGCCAAGGAAGCGGGAATCAAGACGCTGTTCCCGACCGGGTTCACCGGCATCCCGGCGATGGTCTCGGGGATCAAGCAGATCGGCTGGTCACCGACGATCATCGGCTGGGGCGGCCTGTACGACTACGACGTGACGGCCAGCCAGGTCCCGCCGGGGACGGTCGACGGCTGCTATCAGTCCTACGCGCCGGGCCAGCCGACCTCGACGCTGCTGACCCCGGAGAACGTCGCCCTGCTCAAGGCGGCTCAGGCCAAGATCGGGCTCAACCCGGCGACCTCGGGCATCATCATGGCCTACAACTTCCTGCTGGTGATCAAGCAGGCGATCGAGACGGCGAACAGCCTGGACGGGACCAAGCTCGCGGCCGCGATCGAGCAGATCAAGAACCTCCAGCTCGATATCCCCGGCGTCCAGGATTCGTTCTCTGCCGCCGACCACACCGGCTGGCCGGACGGCGCGCTGAAGGAGTGCACGCTGAAGCAGGGGCCCTACGACATCTTGTACGGGGCCAGCTGACCTAGCCGCAATCCTGTCCCGCCCTGTCCCGCCCGCGACGCCCAGCCCACAGCCGGGGCGTCGCGGGCACAGGTCCTGGTCAGACCGCCGGGGAAACCTCGACCCAGCCGTTTTTCAGCACCGTGTCGCCCTGCGAGGCGGCCTCGAAGGCGTAGGCCCGCAGGCCGCCCGCGGTCGGGCCCACGTCGTACACGGACACGTCGATGTCATCGCCCGGGTAGGCGTACCGGCTGAACCGGACCGCGACGCGCTTGATGCGGCCCGGCTCGCCGCCCGCCGCCAGCGCGACCAGGGCGCGGCTGGCGATGCCCAGGCTGCAGGCCCCCTGGTTGAACTTGCGGGGCCGCCCGCTGCGGATGGCCGCCTGGTCGCTGACGTGGATGGTCGAACGGTCGCCCGAGGCGCCCGCGTAGCGGAAGGTCTGGTCGTGGGTGGTGGGCAGGCTCATCGTGCCGACCTTCCGGGCCCGGGCCTGCTCGGGGAAGGTGTGATCGGGCATGTCCGGGCCCTGGTTCCCGCCGGTGGCCTGGCCGGTCATGATCGAGGACCAGTACTGCTCGACGACCACCTGCCCGTCGTCGTCGACGCTCATCAGCCGGGTGAACACGTTCATCCCGGCCTTGCTGACCACGACCGCATACCGGTCCGCGGTCGTGTGCAGGGCCATCCCTGGCGAGATCGGCCGGCGGATGTACAGGTCGTGCTCGCCGTGCCCGCCGCCGCGCCCGCCTTCCATGGCTTCGGCCGGCAGCTGGCCCAGGCTGCGCATGGCGTCGAACACCGGCACCACCGGGTAGGTGGGCGGCACCGCGCGCCCGTCGCGGTACAGCGGGTTATCGTCGTTGATGGCTAGGGCGAAGGCGGCGATCTCGCCGGGATCGCAGTAATTGACGAACGGCCCTGACGGCTCGCCCAGCGGAACCTTGGAGCTATCCATGGTGGTCTCCCGGGGACTACATAAGAAAGTTATACGTCTTTCGAAGTCTAACCGCGGAGCGGGCCGCCGCCAACGGGCGCGGGGCCCTGTGCGGTGGCCCGGACGGGGGCGGTGACCGGCTCCTTGACACCACTAGGGCACCATTAGTTTGATGGACGGCGAACTTTACTCCGGAAACGGCGGCCGCATCCGCCCCCTGCGTCACGTGGAGTCCTGATGGCGATCGGCACGGTACGGGTATGACGGCTCAGCTGCCCGGGGCCGCCGAGCTCGGCGACGAAGAGGCCAGCCTGGCCGGGGAGATCGGCGCGACCTTCGACCACGTCGCGGTGGCCGGCCGCCGGATCCGGGACATGCTGGCGCTGTGGCGGGACACGCTGGGCGGGCGGTTCGTGGTGGGCGCCGACAACCCGGCGATCGGCTGGCGCGCGGTCCGGCTCGAGCTGGGCGGGGTCTGGTGCCTGGAGCTGATCGAGCCGCTGGCCGGCTCGGCCTTCCTCGACAGCTACCTGCGCCGCCGTCCCGAGGGCGGGGTGCACCACGTGACGTTCCTGGTCGACGACGTCGGGGCCGCGTTCGAACGGTTCGCGGCGCGCGGCTACGAGCCGTTCGGCGCCGATGAGCAGGGGTTCCAGATGTTCGTGCACCCGCGCCGGGCGGGCGGCGTGCTGCTGCAGCTCATGCGGCGGCACGCGGCGCACGGGACGGCTGACCGTGCGGCCATGACCGTCGAGGACGTGCTGGCCGGCCGGGGCCACAACGGTACCGGCGTGCCCAGTCCCTGAGCGGTCCCAGTCCCTGAGCGGTCATAGGACGGGCCGGGCTGCGCCGGCCGGGGTGCTCCCCGGGCGCACGAAGGGCCCGAGAGCCGCGCCGACCAGAGCAGCGGAGGCGGCTACGGCCATGGTCAGGTGCAGCCCGGCCATGAACGCCGCGTGGCTGGCTTGCGTGATGGCCTGCGCCACGCGGGCGGACGAACCGGCCGGAACCGGGGCCAGGCCCTGGGAGATCACGGCCGAGGACCGAGCCAGGGTGCGGGCTACCCCGGGCGGCACCCCGGCGCTCAGCAACCGGCTCAGCAGCCCCCCGGCCACCGTGGCCCCGATGAGGGAGCCGCCGACCGCGGTGCCCAGCACTCCGCCGAGCTGAATGGCCGTGACCTGGATGCCGCTGGCCAGGCCCGCTTCGTCCACCGGCACGTTGCCGACGATGGCGTCGGTGGCCGCGGTCACGACCAGCCCGATGCCCATCCCGATGAGGATGAACGGGGGCCACAGGTGCAGGTAGCTCGAGTCGACCTGCAGCGTGGCCAGCGAGAACAGGGCCACCGAGGTGGCCAGCAGCCCGCCGGTGATGGGCAGCCGGGGTCCGAACCGCTCGGTGAGACGGGCGCCGATGTTGCCGGAGAAGGCGAACGCGACCGTCAAGGGCAGCAGGCGCACCCCGGCTCCGACCGGGGTGTAGCCGTGCACGCTCTGCAGGTAGAGGCCGATAAAGAACAGCACGCCGAACAGGGCGAAGAAGTCCAGGAGCACGATCACCACGCACAGCGAGACCGAACGCCCGCTGAAGATACCCAGCGGGACCAGGGGGTCCGCCGTGCGGTGCTCGATGACCACGAAGACGGCCAGCACCACGGCCCCCAGGGCGATCAGGCCCAGGGTGCGGGCGCTGCCCCAGCCCCAGGCCTGGGCGTTGACCAGCGCGTAGACGACGGCCAGCAGCCCGACGGCCAGGCTCACCACCCCGGGAATGTCGAAGCGGTGCCGCCCGCCCTGCCGCGATTCGCGGAGCACGAACAGGCCCAGGACCAAGGTGGCCGTCCCCACCGGGACGTTGATGTAGAACACGCTCTGCCACGAGATGTGCTCCACGAACAACCCGCCGACGATCGGACCGGCAGCGGTGGCCACCGCCGAAGCGCTCACCCAGGTCCCCACGGCCCGGTTGAGCTCCCCCTCGCCAGGGAAGGCGGCCCGCAGCAGCGCCAGCGTGTTGGGCAGCAGCAGGGCGCCGAAGACACCCTGGACGCCGCGCAGCACGATCACCGCGTCGGTGGTGCCCGCCAGGCCGATGGCCAGCGATGCCACTGAGAAGCCGGACACGGCGACGAGAAATACCCGGCGCCGGCCGAAGTGGTCCCCGAGCTTGCCGCCCAGGATCAGCGAGACGGCCAGCGCCAGCAGGTACGCATTGGTGATCCACTGCAGGTCGGCCAGCGAGGCGTGCAGGTCGCGGCCGATGTACGGGTTGGCCACCGCCACCACCGACCCGTCGATCGCCACCATGACCACCGCCATGGACACGACGACCAGAGTCATCCAGGGCCGGCTCCGCAGCTGGCCAGGAGCCACAGCCGTGGCGACGGCCTCCGTCACGCAATTCCCCTCTTGGGCCGGCCCGCGGGCCGACAGGCGGCTAACCGCTGACGGCCTCGAACCAGTGCAGGACGGGCGGGTTGACCGCGAGGTCCATCGCGGGCGTCATGTCGATCCGGCCGTCGACGGAGGCGGCGCCGAGCGCGGCCATGGCGCCCGCCACGTCGTCGGTGTCCATCTCCCACACCGCGAGGTAACGATGGGCCGGCGGGGCGCCGACCCCGGGAACGTCCGCGACCCGGTACCGGTGGACCGCCGTGACGGCCGGGATCGCGGCCCGGACCTGGGGAACGTGCGTGCCGTCGTACCAAGCGTTGAACTCGCTGTCGCTAGCCTCGTCGACGGGGCTGGACCACGCCATGAACATGGACTTCGCCATCGGTCCTCCTCAGGGAGCGCGCACTCATTGACAATTTGACAAACGTCGACTCATGCGTCACGCTAACGCCTGGAACTGGGGTAGGTCAACGGCGCTACTTCCGTAAAGAGTGTTCAGGGTAGGTAGATGGCGGCGGAACCGGACGCGGGCAGCGGCAGCGGCGAGCGGGCTTCGGGCTGCGTGGGCCTGAAAGGAGCCGGTGCGCCGGCCGAGGGCACGGCCGTCGGCGCCGCCCAGCGCTACGCCTGGCTGGAGAACCTGCTCCCGCCGGTGGAAGAGGTCAGGCCCGGGCTGTGGTCGATTCCGGTGCCCTGGCCCGGCAGCGGGCTGCGCTACACCCTGGCCTACCTGGTATCCGGACGGACCGGCCTGGCCCTGATCGACACGGGGTGGCCGACCGAACAGGCCTGGACGGCGCTGTGCGACAGCATCGCGGCGACCGGGCACGATATCACCGACCTGAAGTACATGCTGGTCACGCACGCGCATTCCGACCACCTGGGCCTGGCCGCCCGGGTCCGCGAGGCGTCCGGCGCCCTAGTCGGCATGCACCCGGCCGAGGGCGCGACCCTGCGCCGGGCCGAGTCGCAGGCGCGCCGGGTGGGGATGTCGGAGTGGCTGGGATCCCGCGGGGCGCCTGACGAGCAGGCCACCGAGGTGGCCGCCATGATGACCGGAGCGGTCCGGGTGTACACGGAACTGGCCCGGCCCGACTTCGATGTCGAGCACGGCAGCCTGCCGCTCGGGGCCGGGACTGCCCTGCGGGCCGTGTGGACGCCCGGCCACACGCCGGGTCACCTGTGCTTCTACGACGAACGGCAGGACGTGCTGCTGACCGGCGACCACGTGCTGCCGAGGATCACGCCGCACATCGGTCTCCCGCCTGGCTCTGAGGGCGACCCGCTCGGCGACTACCAGGCCTCGCTGCGGGCGCTGGCCCGGTACACCCCGGCCGAGGTCCTGCCGGCGCACGAGTACCGGTTCGCCGATCTGGGCGCCCGCATCGAGACGCTGCTGCGGCACCACCGGACCAGGCTGGCCGAGATCGAGCACGCCGTCGCGGCCGATCCCGGCCTGTCGACCTGGGACGTCTCGACGGTACTGACCTGGTCGCGCGGCTGGGACCAGACCCTCGGCGGCGCCCGGCTGAGCGCGGTGAGCGAGACCTGGGCCCACCTGCTCCACCTGCAGAACCACCAGCGCGTCATCAACCAAGGCTCCGACCGAGACTCCTGGGTGCCGGGCCCGCGCTGCTCGGCCGCGGACTGACCGCCCGGCCCGATGATCGAGGTGGGCGCGAGGAGCGAGGCGGACTTACCGGGCGCCTGGACGGCAGGACAGCACGCCGGACGTTCGCCACTGGCCCCGGTTGCTGTGCCCCTCGACCATCGCGTTCGTCGGGCTGACCGATAACTCGCCCTTCTGCCGGACGGTGGGCCTTGACATCAGCCGCTCCGTTAGGCAATCCTACCCGTTAGTGGATACTAACCGGGCAGGTGACGGCTGGAGCGCGCTGGCGGACGGCACCCGGCGCGCCATCGTCAGCCGCCTGGCC
>PLIQ01000472.1 GCA_003140115.1 Actinomycetota bacterium
GCCACGTGCCGGTTATCCGGTCGAGCGCGGCCGCGTCGATCCTTGTCAGCACGTTCCGTATCGTTGATTCGCTCGGGTGCTTGTAGCGGAGCCCGAACCAGCACCATTTCGCGCCGAGCTTCTTCAGCAGGGGCTGGGGCACGTCGGCCGCGTGGCCGGCGATTTCCCGGTAATTCCTCGCTCCGGCCAGTGCCGCCACCACGCAGGCCGCCAGCATAAATACCAGAGCGTGCTGTATTCCCTGCGGGCTGCGCGGGTCGGGGACGGATTTAAGCATGCTCAGCAGGCATGAAATACCGGCGTCTTCATGCCCCTCATTCCCGGCAGCGCAGGCGTCCGGGCTTGACGGGCCGGAGGCGGAATGACAGAATGACACTGGATGGCCTTCTCTCAGGATTGTTGATTGCGTGGTAACAACCATCATTCCGAAAAAGGGAAGGCCATCTTCTCGTAATTCTGAAATGTGACGGAAATTAATTTAAGGAGCAGCGGCCGGTACCGCCGCGCATCGGGCTACCTTGCCGCGCGACCGCTAAGCGTAACCGCGTGACTCCCGGTAGCGATCTCGAAATCGCCCTGTCATAGAGGGTGCAGGGAGTTCGCCATGATCCGCAGGCAGCGTAATAAACTGGTGGAAGTGCGCGCTGACCTCATCCTGGCCGGTGAGGCTACCACAGAAGCGTACGTGATGCATTTTGAAGCCCAAATGCGTCGTAGCAAGGTGCTCTATACTAGCTTTCTGCAATTTGCGAGTAGTGGCGCGATGCTTGGGCTTAACCTTATCGGCATCTGGTGGACCCCCACTGACTTTGATACCTGATCGGGACTGCGTTCAGCCGAGCCATTATCGTCCTCCGGCACGCATTCTGCAGTCTTATTCAGCGCGGTTGGGCTTGCGGCCACGCGCCTGATCTTCCTTTCTGCGGCGCACGCGCACCTGCGCGACCAGGACCGCAGACCTAGGGCACCGGCCAGGGCATCCACGGGCGCGGCCGGGGAGCTCGGAGCGCGATCGTGAAGGTAGCAAACACGAACGGGAAGGTGTGACATGACTACCACACAGCTCGCCGCGACGCGGCTGAACCTGAATGCAGCACGGTGCGAGGCGTTGTTCGCCTCCGGGCTGCAGCCGTCAGACGCCCCGACCGCCGACATGGTCGCCGAGGCAATCAACTGCACCGTGCAGCAGGTCGGCATCAGCGGCTGCGTTGGAAAGATGGCGCAGGAGTTCGGCGACCATCCCGATACGGCCGCCGAGCGAATGCGTTGGGTGCGTCAATTCGCCGGCTGGGCAGCTTTCCGCCCTGACGGCCATCATGCGTACCAGGCGACGGGTAGTGAAAGATGAACGAGACATGTGATCGGTGCGGACCTGCGGTCCGGGCGGTTTACCGTGCGGCCAGAAGCGGCGAGCTTTACCTTTGCGCACACTGCGCGATTGAGCTATCGACGGCGCTGTCCGCACAAGGATGGACCATCTGGCGTAGCAACGATTATGCGCTCGCGCCGCAGACTTAAACAGGATAGATCCCAAGGTGGCTATTCATCCGCCACCTCCCGTTTCTTTCGAGAGGAACCTTCAATGCTATTGACATTTGATTCCGCAAGCGATCTGGCGCAAGCACTTCGGCGCGCGGCCGATGCGCACGGGCAGCACGAGGAGCAGACCGGACGCCCGGACGCCGACTGGCCGGACTGGTACGGGCTGTACCTCGAACTAGAGCAGGCCGGACTCGAACATCTGCTCAGTCCGCCTCGCCTTGAGGGCGCGACTGTTCCGGTGGCGATCGTTACCAGCCGCACCGAGGCGGAACTGATCGTCGGCATGTTGCGCAATTACGACTTGAGAGCAGTCGTATCGGCAGACGATGNNGCCCTCCGATGAAGCCGCGGCCCGTCAACTCCTGGCCGCCGCCTGGGACACCTCCCCGGAAGCCAGTCACGGAACGCTTTCCAGCGCGGACGAGCAGGCTTCTCTGAGCCGGAACGAGCCTGTTGATGCCCCAATGCCGTTTAGCTTGTGCTGATCGGGTCTTTTAGCTGCTGGGTTTCCAGGTTGGGGAGCCTGATCGTGGGCGGCCCGTTGTGACGGGCCGCGTGGTCTTTCGGTGTCTTGAGCGCGTACCTGCTGGTGCGCCAGCGTTTGACGACGCGGGGGCAGGTGCGGTGGCGGACGGGGTTGAGGTTCCTTTTCCTGGTCATCTCGGCTATCGCGCGGGCGAGGAGATCCTCAGCCTGCTGAGGGGGGAAAGGCCGAGCCGACGGCCCGGCGGACGATGCGGACGGCCTTGGTGAAGCTGACCCGGCCGGGGTCGATCCAGGCGGCCGCGGCGGCGTCGCAGATCAGGGCGCTGACGGCCCAGGCGGTCAGGAGGCACCCCCAGATCTCCTGCCGGACCAGGTCCGGGCTGCCGGACCGCAGGACCCTCCCCGGTCCGCGCAGGACGGTCTTGACCTGCGCGTTCGCGGTCTCGTGCTCCCACCGGGAATGGTAGGCCGAGGCAAGAACCGGGGCCGGGGCGGCCTGCCAGCCGGTGACGGTGGTGACCAGGGCGATCAGCCCGTCCTCGCCGTCCCGGTCGGTGACCTCGTACTCCACCACCCGGACATGCCGGGCCACGCCGGGGTCGAGGTCCTCCCCGCGGCGGGCCGCCTCGACCAGGCCGGCCCGGCGGGCGCCCTTGACGGACGTCTTGACCAGGACAGACCGGTAAGAACCGTCAGGCAGCAGTTCCAGGACCGGCAGCCCGACATCGTCTTTCACCCGCCACAGCAGGTCAGCGCCGGAACCGGCGGCCGCGCACCAGTCGTCCCAGCCGTAGAACAGGCGGTCCGCGAGCAGCAGCCAGCCTTCCTCCAGCCGCGGGTAGAGCGTCCGGGCCAGGGACTGCTCCCCGCTGCCCTTAGCCGCCGACGGGCCCATCGCCGCGAGCACCGGGGCCCGCGACCCGCACTCGCAGACCGTGACCAAGCGCACCTTCGGGAACGGGCCGTCGTTCGCCCCCGCGCCGAACGCCTCCCGGTTCGCCGGCGTGTCCGGCACATCCAGTTCCGTCCCGTCGATGCTCATCAGCCGCCACGGCCCGAGGAACGCGCCCCCGCCGTCCAGGCCCGCGACAGGTACGGCGACCTGCGAGAACAACTCGGCCACCGGCTCAGGGCCGAGCCGGTGCCGGGCCTGCGTGACCGCGCCCTTCGTCGACGGCTCCCACCGCTCGTCCCACGACCCCCACGACCGCAGCGCCCCGGTCAGCCGCTCGACGACCTCCTCGTAATCCTCATCGGCGAACAGCGCCAGCGCCATGACCAGGTAGACCACGACATGCGGCGGGAGCTTCCCGCCCCGCCGCCGGGCCTCCTTCCCGGTCGCCGCGACAGCGTCATCAACCGCGTCGCGGGGCACCCGCGACGCGAGAACGCCCAGCGACACCACGTCCGTCAGCACCTGCCCAGCCACGACACCAGTCTCCGTCACGACCAGCGATCATGCACCGAACCACGCGTCCCAGCAGCCCGAACACCGAAACCCGGATCAGCCAGCTGGCAAGCTAAACGGCATTGGTTGATGCCCCGACCAGGGCACGGGCCAGGGCTTCCACAGGCGCGCCGGGGCCGACCGGAGCGCGATCGTGGTGGTAACGGCATCGGCTGATGCCACCGACCAAAGGAACCAGAGGAGCTTAAAGATCGTGGATATGAAGCTTGAAGTCGTGGTGGTACCCGTCTCCGACGTCGACCGGGCGAAGGACTTCTATAAGGCGCTGGGATGGCGGCTGGACGCGGACTTCGTCATCAGTGCCGACTTCCGGGTGGTGCAGCTGACGCCGCCCGGCTCGCAGTGCTCGATCATCATGGGCACCGGGATCACGTCGGCGGCGCCCGGCACCCTCCAGGGTCTGCAGCTGACCGTCGACGACATCGAGGCGGCCCGGGCCGAGCTGGCTGACCACGGCGCCGACGTCAGCGAGGTGTTCCATGACGCGGGCGGGGTGTTCCACCACGCCGGGACCGAAGGACGGGCACCCGGCCCGGACGCCGAGCACAGCAGCTACGCCTCGTTCGCTTCGTTCAGCGACCCAGACGGAAACGGCTGGCTGCTGCAAGAGGTGAGGCAGCGGGCTCCGGGGCGGTAACGGAACCATTCGCCGAGCTTGCCGGACCGGGCCACATGGCTGCCGATCGCCGGACCGGTCCGGATCGATAACAGACCGAAAGCACTGGAGGAATGAGCGATGGAACTGACAATGACCGACCGGCTGACCGATGCGCTACAGCGCGCCGCGGCCGCGCACGGCTTGCACGAGCAGGAACTCGGCAGGCCTGACCCTGACTGGCCGCAGTGGTACGCCGCGTATATGGCACGCACACTCGAGGCGGACGGATACCGGCTTACCAGGTCGGACCCGCACTAGCGGGCAGCGCGATACGGTCCGCTAGGGGGGCGCCATCGGCGCCCCTTTGGCGTTGCGCCAGAGCTACGCGAAGGTATCTCGCAGCTGGTGGCGCGCGGTGATGCCGAGCTTGGGGAAGATGCGGTACAGGTGAGACTGAACGGTGCGCGGTGACAGGTACAACCGCTCTCCGATGATGCGGTTGGTTCCCCCGGCCGCGGCCAACTGGGCGATCTGCAGCTCCTGGGGCGTCAGCTGTGCCCAGGCCTCAGGCGAGCGCTGGTCGGGTTGGTCCCCGCTAGCACGAAGTTCCTGGCGAGCGGTCTGGGCCAGCTCGGGGAAGGCCAGCGCCTGGAAGCTGTCCAACGCCGCGCGCAACGGGGTGCGCGATTCCGTCACCCGGCGCTGGCGGCGAAGCCATCTGCCGTACCAGAGAAGCATCCGGCCCCGGTAGCACGGCCAGTTAGCCAGGTCGGTGCCCAGCGCCTGCTGATAGAGGGCTTCGGCGGCATCGTCGCTAGCAACCATCGCCCGTGCGTATCCTGCCGTGGCCCGCAACAGGGAGCCGGACGTCCCGGCCGCCAGGGTTTCCAGCTGGTCGAGGTAGGCCTCGGCCGTGTCGTTCTGGCCGGTACGAGCGGCGGCCTCAACCAGATCCGATAGTCCCCATGCGCCGATGAACGGATGGTAGGCGGTGTCGGCCGGATCGAGAGTCCTCCGCAGCTGCTCGAAACCCTCGGCATAATGCTGATGTGCCACCGCCCGGCGACCGCGGACGAACTGGACCAGGGCGAGCATTGGGGTCGCGCCCATCGGCACGATCAGCGCTTCCGCCTCGCGGGTCAGGGTTTCTGTCACGCGCAGGTCGCCCCGCTCCGCGGCGATCGCTGCCTTGGCCAGCTGCGCGGCCACGACCCAGCCGGTTTGACCAGTCTCCCGGGCCAGGGCGATGCCTTCCTCGGCGGCCGACACGGCCAAGGGTTCCCTCGCCAGGTGGACGGCCGCCCACGCCTGGTTGGTGAGCGCCTGGGCAAGTTCGCGCAGCTGACCTTGGGCCCGGAGCCCGTCCACGGCAACGGTCAGGAATACCAACCCCAAGTCGTAAGCCCACACCGCATTGGCGGCCACGCCGATCAGATGCGTCCCGGCAGGATCTGAGACGTCGGGCTTCAGGCGTGAAATCCGGTCGATCACGCGGCACCCGTTTTTCGCCGGGTCAGCCTGAGCGAGGACGACGAGCAGCCTCGGGTTATTGTCCGGTACGGACAGTCGCTCCGCGGCCGCCACGACTAGATCCCTGGTCTGGGGATCAGGATTCCACCGCCAGCAGCGCTTGGCGGCGACCTCCAGGGCATCCAGGGCACGGTTGGTCTCACCGATCGCTTGCAGTTGCCCGGCGATTTCCACCAGCGTGGCAATATGCGCCGTTCCCGGCCAGGCGGTTTCCAGCTGGAGCTCGAGCATGTAACGGAGCAACACTTGCTCGGGCGGCCCGAGGGCGAGACGCTGCGCATCACGCACCAGGCCACCGCTGGCATCGAGATCGCCGAGCTCATAGGCGAGCCAGGCGGCTCGAAGGAGTAGCCGGCCGCGCGGAAGATCCTGGCTGGTGAGCCGGGCGGCACGGTCGAGGGCCGCGACGGCGACAGCCGCCGCACCGCGCTGGCAGGCCCGGTCAGCCAGCGCCTCGAGCTCCGCGGCGATCCGGTCGTCCGGACCGTCCGATGAAGCCGCCAGGTGCCAGACGGCGCGATCGGGATCGCCACGGTAGACCTGCGACAGGGCCTGATGGGCGGCACGCCGTTCGGGAGCCAGGGAACGCTGGTAGACGGCGGATCGCACCAGCGGGTGACGGAACCGCAGGCCATCGCCATCGACCGTGACGGCCCCCGCGGCTTGAGCGTCGGCCAGGGCTGCGACCCCGATCGTTCCGCCTCTTGGTCCTTCGAGGATCGAAGCCGCAGTTAGGATCCGCTCCTGGTCACCGCCGTCGTCGAGGGCGGCGACCAGCAGCAGGGTGTGAACGGACGCGGGCAGGCCGGACAAGCGTGCGGCGAATGCGCGCTCCAGCCGTTCGGTGAGCGGCAGCGGTGTGGCCCGAGTCGGATCGAAGCCCGACGCGGCCGCCCGGGGCAGCTCGGTTAGCGCCAGGGGATTGCCGCACGCCTCGGCCAGAATCAGCCGGCGAAGACCGGACTCCAGACCTGGGGCGTTGGCGTCGAGCACCGCTGCGGACGAGGCGTCGTTCAGCGGTTGGAGCCGGAGTTCCGGCAACTCCGCCTGGTCGATCCACGGCGCGGACCCATCACGGACCGCGAACAGCATGACGATCGGCTCGAGCTCTAGCCGACGGGCCACGAACGTCAGGACGTTGCAGGTGGCGACGTCCAGCAACTGGGCGTCGTCGATCACCAGCAGGAGAGGCGCGGCGGCCGCCATCTCCGACAGCAGGTCGAGCGAGGCCAGCGCGATCAAGAAGAAGTCTGGCGCAGCCGCCTCGCGCAGACCGAAGGCGGCCTGGATCGCCGCTCGCTGGGGTTCCGGGAGCCGGTCGAGAGAGCCGAGAACGGGGCGCAGCAGCCGGTGCAGGCCGGCGAAAGCGATGTGGGCTTCCGACTGAAAACCCGCGGTCACCAGCGTGGCCAGACCATGATCAACCGCGCTGCGGCGCGCCGCCTGAAGCAGCGCCGACTTGCCCATACCCGGATCACCGCGGACCACGAGCGTGCTGCCCCGGTCGCTGACCGCCAGCAATCGCTCATCGAAGAGGGCAAGTTCGTGCTCACGGCCCGCCAGCGCTTGTGCTGCCGACATGCCCCCCCACTCCGGGAAACCACCAGCGGTTAGTGACCCTCGCAAAGCAACCGCAAGGGTCCGCGTTCTTCCGGCTGAAAGGGCGTCCCCGCCATGGCCCACGTTACTGGTTCACCTGCCAACGATCCATCCTTGACTGCACCGGCCCCTACATACCCAATTCGTTGAAGAGATTGAGCCAGATCTCGCTGCGGGTCGGGAACGCGGGAATCGCGTGCCTGAGCCGGGTGAGGGGGACCTCGCCGACGATGGCGATGGTCGCGGCGTGCAGGAAATCGGCCACTTCGGAGCCGGTGATGGTGACGCCGACGATGACCCCGCGGTCCTCGTCGATCAGGAAGCGGCTCGTGCCGCGGGCGCCGTGACCGTAGAACGAGCCGCCGGCGTTACCCGATGTGGGCACGTCGACGACGCGGACGCGCAGCCCCGCGGCCCGCGCGGTCCCGGTGGTGTGGCCGACGGCGGCGACCTGCGGATCGGTGAAGATGACCCGCGGCGAGCGCGGGCCGTCGGCGAGGTGCTCAGCCGTCATGTCCTGGCCGAGAATGCGGGCGGCGGCGATCGCCGCCTGGTACTTGGCCATGTGGGTGAACGGCGCGCGCCCGTTGAGGTCGCCCACCACGTACAGCCAGTCGCGGCCAGGCACCCGCCCGAACGCGTCGACCTCGAGGTAGCCGTCCGGTTCGATGCCCACGCTCTCCAGCCCGAGCCCGGATGACTGCGGGACGCGGCCGACGGTGACGAGCAGTTCGTCGCCCGTCACGGTGTTGCCGTCGCCGAGCAGAACGGTGACCGTATCGCCGTCCCGGCGGACCGATGTCGCCTTCTGGCCGGTGCGGATGTCGACGCCCTGCTCGGTGAGGGCGTCGGTGACCTGCTCGCACGCGAACTCCTCCTCACGCGGGAGCAGCCGGTGCTCGCCCTCGATCAGGGTGATCCGCGCACCAAGCGAGCAGTAGGCCTGGCTCAGCTCGGCGCCGGCCACCCCGCCGCCCAGCACGACCAGGCTCGCCGGAATGGTCCGCGCGGTCGTCGCGTCCCGATTCGTCCACGGACGCGCGTCGGCGAGTCCGTCGATCGGCGGTAGCGCGGGGGTGGTGCCGCCGGCCAGGATCACGGCGCGGCGCGCCTCGATCGTCACGTCGCCGACGACCACGCGCTTGTTGCCGTCCAGCCGGCCCCAGCCGCGGAACAGCGTGATGCCGCGCTGCTTGAGCCACGGCAGCTGGGCACCATCGTCCAGGTAGTTGATGATTTCGTCACGACGATCCAGAACGGCACTGCGGTCGAGCACTCCGGTCATCGCCTGCGCCGTGCCGGGCACCCGGCGTGCCTCGGCGAGGAGCTCACCGGGACGCAGCAGGGCCTTCGAGGGCATGCACGCCCAGCAGGAGCACTCGCCGCCGACCTTCCGGTCTTCCACGATCGCGACCTGCAGGCCGGCGTCGGCGAGCCGCCCGGCCACCACCTCGCCGCCGGGTCCGGCGCCGAACACCACGATGTCGTAGCTGCGGTCGATGTCCATGATCTCTGCTCCTTGGCTTCCGTGGTCAATGGCCAAAGGCCACTGATCACACGGTCGCGCCCCGGGCCGCCCCGCCGCGCCTGTGGGGGCACTGGCCTCTGCCCTGGTCTGGCGGTTCTGGCGTTCCGTTGTTTCCCGCGGCAGGTCAGGTGCTGCTCAGCGCCTCGTGGAGCTGTCTGCGGGAGCTGATGCCGAGCTTCGGGTACACCTTGTGCAGGTGCCACTCGACCGTGCGCGGGCTAATGAACAGCTCGGCGCCGATCTCTGGGTTGGTGCGTCCGTCGCCGGCGAGCCGGGCGATCTGGGTCTCCTGCACGGTGAGCTCCTCGCGTGGCTCGGCGTAGTGCTGCTTGGGTACCGTCTCGCCGGTCACCGCAAGCTCGCGGCGGGCGCGCTCGGCGAACCCCTCTACGCCCATCGCGGTGAGCATCTGGTGGGCCGCGCGCAGCTGCTCGCGCGCGTCCACCCGCCGTCCTTCGCGCCGCAGCCATTCGCCGTAGAGCAGGCGGGCGCGGGCCAGATCAAGGCGGACCCGGGTCCGGCCGAGCCGCTCGATCGCCTCGGCGTAAAGGTTCTCCGCTGTGTCGCCCTCGCTCAGCTGGGCGCGGGAGCGGGCCTCCATGCCCAGGGCCCAGTCGGTGCCGCTGGCGCGCGCCGTCTCCGCCAGCTGCTGCAAGGCCTCGGAGGCACGCCCGGTCTGGCCGCAGCGGACACCCGCCTCAACCAGCTCGGCCAGCGACCACTCCCAGAATCCGAACTGTTGCGGCGGGTCCTCGCACACCTGCCGGGCGGCGGCCAGCGCCTGCTCATACCGGCCCAGGCCGTTGCCCAGCACCGCGCTGGCCCACCGCGACACGGTCACCCACAGTCCATCGCCACGCGGTACGACCTCGCTCATCCGGGCGCCGATCAACTCCTCAACCTTGTCCCCCTGGCCCGACAGCGCCGCGAGGGCGAGGGCACCGTAGGGCGCGAAGTTACTCCCGGTCGCTTCCCGGACGGCTTTCATCTCCTCGACCAGGGACGCCGCCGCGGCCAGCTCGCCGGCAAACAGGTGGACGAAGACGCGTGAGGCCAGAGCGAGGGGAAGGTCGCTGAGCGCGCCGGCCTGGCGTGCGATCTGCACGTGCCGGGTGGCCAGGACGTGCCAGCTCTGGTCGTCCCACAGATCCGCCGCGGTGAGCGTCGCGAGCCAGAGCCAGCGCAGCCCATCAGTGGCTGAGACGTCCTCGCAGCAGAAGGCCTGGAGCGCCCGCCTGGAGATGGGCACCGCAGCCGGGTACCCGTCCGTGAACAACACGGCGCGGCCATCCAGCAGCCTGTCGCCGTTGCGCGGCTGAGGTGACGGCGGTACCCCGCGCGCGGCCCTGGCCACCTCCCGCACGCCGACGTCGCCGGCCAGCTGACCCACGAACATCGTGGCGGAGAACGCCTCAAGATAGGTATCGCGGGCGAGGGTGGCATCGAGCGGCTCAAGTCGCTTGGCCGCCGCGAGCAGGAGCGCCGGAGCGGCACCACCCCGGCCCGAGCTGAATGCGATCTGCCCGCGCAGCAGATCCGCGCGGGCGCGCTGGAGTTCGTCCAGCGGGCCTGCCTCCGCCATGGCCAGCAGACCAAGCGCAGCGTCGGCGGCACCAGCCTGGTGCTTGGCCTGCGCCGCGGCCAGCGCGCGCGCGGACCGGCGCGGCCGTTCTGGCGTCAGCGCGGCGGCCCGATCGAGGAAAGCGGCCGCGGCGGCGAGGCCGCCGCGGGCCTGGGCCCGGCTGGCTGACTGCTCAAGCTCGGCGGCTACCGCCTCGTCGCGTCCCGCGGCCGCGTGAGCGCGATGCCACGCGCGGCGGTCGGGATCCAGAACCGGATCGGTGACCTCGGCCAGCGCGGCGTGCACGTCCCGCCGGTCCCGCACGGACGCCGACCGGTAGGCCGCCGAGCGGACCAGCGGATGCCGGAACCGGACCCGCGGACCAGCCTCGATCAGCCCGGCCGTCTGAGCCGGGGCCGCCGCGTCGGGCCCGATCCCGAGCCGCCCTGCCGCGCGCCACAGCAAGGTCACGTCGCCGGCTCCCTCGGCCGCCGCCGTCAGCAGTAGCCGCCTGGTCTGGGCCGGAAGCGGCTCAAGCCGCCGGACGAAACCCTGCTCGATCAGGCTGGCCAGCGGCTTGGTGCCGGGCAGCCCGAACCCGCCCGCCAGCTCCGCCGGGGTCAGCCCGCGGGGTAGCTCGAGCAACGCCAGCGGGTTGCCGCGGCTCTCGGCCACGATCCGGTCCTGCACCGCCTCATCCAGCGGGCCGCGCAGCGCCGCCCCGAGCAACCCGCGCGCGTCAACGTCGCTCAGGCCGCGGACCGGCAGCTCCGGCAGACCCTCCAGGCCTTGCTTCGGGCCGCCCGTGCGCGCCGCGAAGACCAGTGCGACCGGCTCGGCCAGCAGGCGGCGCGCGACGAAGGCGAGCGCCTGCACCGAGGCCTGGTCCAGCCACTGCGCGTCATCGACCACGCAGACCAGCGGCTGGTCCTCGGCCACGTCGGCCAGCAGGCTGAGCACCGCCAGCCCCACCAGGAACCGGTCAGGCGCGCCGCCGGCGCTCAGCCCGAACGCCGTGCCCAGCGCGTCGCGCTGCGGGCCGGGCAGGCCGTCCAGGTGATCCAGCATCGGCGCGCACAGCTGATGCAACCCCGCGAACGCCAGCTCCATCTCCGACTCCACGCCCGCCGCCCGGGCGATCCGGCAATCCGGCGCGCGCGTCACGACGAACTCCAGCAACGCCGACTTGCCCGCCCCGGCCTCACCCCGCAGCACCAGCACGGCGCTGCGACCTGCCCGCGCATCAGCCACCAGCTGATCCAGCGTCCTGCACTCGCCACCCCGGCCCCGCAACCCAAACCGGGGATCCGCAATATCCGGCCGCCCGAGGTCGACGTAGATCCCCATCAACGCGTCTTCGAACGCCTCGCTCGATCCAAGCTCGGTTTGTTCGTCTTGCTCCTGTTCGTCCGAACGGCTCGAGATTGTCATAGTCACGGCCTTTGAGTGCGTTCCAGCTGACGTCGCGCCACCCTGCCCTGGTCTGACTGAACATCCAGCGCTGGTCAGGTTGGTCGTGTCTCCAGTGTCCGGTCGCGGGCAGAATGCGGCATCAGCCAAGTGGCTTAATCAGCGTGCTGTCCTTCAGCCGGCGCTCGGCCGCGGCCCGGCCAGGGCACCGGCCAGGGCTTCCACAGGCGCGCCGCCCGGGGCCCGGCCGCGACCATGGTCACAGCGGCGTTAAAAGATGCCACCTCACTTTGCACGACGAGACCGGAAGGCCGGAAAATGACCACCTACCTGATCAACCACCTGCGCATACCCAACGGCGTCCCGAAGCCGGACGCCCTGGTGTACCTGGAACACGTCGAGGCCACGTTCCTCCCCTACGGCGGCAAATGGCTCGTGCTCGACGGCCAGGTCGAAGCCCTGGAAGGCGACTGGCCCGGCTCCGTGGTACTGATGGAGTTCTCCGACATGGACACGGCGAAGAAGTGGTACCACTCGCCCGAGTACCAGGAGATCCTCCACCTGCGCACCGACAACACCATCAGCGACCTGATCCTGGTCGATCAGGTCGGCCCCGACTTCACCTCGGCCGCCTGGGCCCAGCAGATCCGCACCGTCATCGCCGCAGGCGCCGCGACCTGATCCAGACCCCCAGCCTTGACCGCGGACGACGGCTCGTCAGTTCTTCTGGCGGGCCGTCTTGTCGTGGGCGAGCCGCCATGCGGCCGGAAACCGCTGGCCAGGGCACCGGCCAGGGCGGTCACAGGCGCGCCGGGCTCCCCCCGGGCGGCACCGTTGGCGCAGTGGCGTCGACCGATGCCGGTTACAGGAGGAGCTCAGATCATGAACACGCAGACGTTTTGGAGAAGCGGCGGCTGGCGGGCAGGTGCCCGGCTC
This sequence comes from Actinomycetota bacterium, assembly GCA_003140115.1. Next base: position 12,659 of record PLIQ01000472.1, read on the forward strand.
TGTGCCGGGGCCATCGCCATCGGCACGCTGGCGGCCACCGTGACCGCCATCGGCGCCAGCGCCACAACCACCACAGACACCGGTACCAGGGCCGCGCCGGTGGTCAGTACCGCCGGCGGCGTCGTCCGCGGCAAGACCGTCGGCACCGCCGATGAGTTTCTCGGCATTCCCTATGCCGCTCCGCCGGCCGGCCCGCTCCGCTGGCGGGCACCGCAGCCCGCCGCCCGTTGGACCGGCGTTCGAGACGCGACCCAATCCGGCGCCAACTGCCCGCAGCCAGCCTCGCCGTTCGGGATCGCCAGCACGTCTGAAAACTGCCTCTACCTCAACGTGTTCGCCCCGGCGGGCCGTCAGCAGAGCGGCGCAGGCAGGCCGGTCATGGTCTGGATTCACGGCGGCGGCCTGCGGATCGGCGAGAGCAACGACTACGACCCGGCCAAGCTGGTGGCGGACGGCACGCTCGTGGTCACGATCAACTTTCGGGAGGGCGCGCTAGGCTTCCTCGCCCACCCGGCCCTGGCCGGGCGCCCGGGCGGCTCGTCCGGAAACTACGGCCTGATGGACCAGCAGGCCGCGCTGCGCTGGGTGCAGCAGAATATTGGGCAGTTCGGCGGTGACCCGCGGAACGTCACGATCGCCGGCGAGTCTTCCGGCGGCCTGTCGGTGCTGGCCCAGCTCGCCTCCCCCGGCGCGCACGGGCTGTTCGCCAAGGCCATCGTGCAGAGCGGCGCCTTTGCCCTGACACAGACGCCGCTGGCTACGGCCGAGAAGGCCGGCGAGGCCTTCGCCGCCAAGGCCGGCTGCGCTAGCCAGACCGCCGCTTGCCTGCGGAGCCTGCCGGTGTCGACCATCGTGGACGACCAGGACAATAACCCATACGGTTACACGCCCGGGGTCGTCGACGGCACGGTACTCAAGCAGTCCATCGGGACCGCGCTCGCCAGCGGGCAGTTCAACCGCGTGCCCATCATCAACGGCACCAACCGAGACGAGTCGCGGCTGTTCGTCGCCATCGACGAGCTCACTGGCACGCCGACCACGGCGGCCAACTACCAGGCCAGGATCGCGTCCACGCTGGGCGTCCCCGCCACCGCCGCAGCGGTCATCGCCGCGCAGTACCCGCTGAGTGCGTACCCGAGCCCGTCCGTCGCCGTCAGCGCGGCGGACACCGACGCGATCTTCGCCTGTCCCGCGCTTCAGGTGGACAAGTGGACGTCGAAGTACGTGCCGACCTACGCCTACGAATTCAATGACGAGAACGCGCCAGAAAGGTTCCTGCAGCCGGCCAGCTTCCCGTACGGCGCGGCGCACGAATCCGAGCTGCAGTACCTCTTCGGCCTGCCGAACCCCCCGACCCTGTACCCGGGCACGCTGACCGCGCCACAGCAGCAGCTGGCCGCCAGCATGCAGCGCTACTGGACGAACTTCGCCGCCCAAGGTTCGCCGTCCTCCGCAGGCCAGCCGGCGTGGCCGGCCTTCGGCAGCAACAGCCAGCAGATGATCTCGCTGGTGCCGCCGCGACCTGCCGTCGAGACGGGCTTCGCCGTGGCGCACCACTGCGCGTTCTGGGCCGCCGCCAGCTAGCCCCGCCCGCCTCCCAGTGCACTGACCAGGGCACCGACAGGCGCGCCAGGGCCGACCGGAGCGCGACGCTGAGTACCAGTGCCGCTGGCACCGACAAACACCGCTTTCATCCGAACAAGGAGTTCCCGTGTCAACACCATCACCCAGCACCGATACCGCAATCCGTCCCTTCCGGGTCGACGTGCCCGGCGAAGAAATCGCCGACCTGCAGCGCCGTATCACCGCGACTCGCTGGCCCTCCGCCGAACTCGTCGCCGATCGGTCCCAGGGCGTGCAGCTGGCGACGATCCAGGAGCTCACCCGCTACTGGGCGACCGAGTACGACTGGCGCAGGTGCGAAGCGAAACTGAACGCGCTCCCGCAGTTCACGACCGAGATCGACGGGGTCGGCATCCACTTCATCCACGTGAAGTCGCCGCACGCGAACGCGATGCCGCTGATTATCACGCACGGCTGGCCCGGCTCGGTCATCGAACTGCTCGAGGTCGTCGGCCCCTTCACCGACCCGCCCGCGTACGGCGGACGCGCCGAGGACGCGTTCGACCTCGTGCTGCCCTCGCTGCCCGGCTACGGTTTCTCCGCCGAGCCGGCCGAGCTCGGCTGGGACCCCGGCCACATCGCGCAGGCCTGGGCCGAGCTGATGCACCGCCTCGGCTATACCCGGTACGTCGCCCAAGGCGGCGACGTGGGCTCCTCCGTCACCGACGCGATGGGCCGCCAGGCCCCCGAGGGGCTGCTGGGCATCCACCTCAACCTGCTCCTGGCCGTGCTGACCGGCAGCCCGACGCCGGCCGAAACCGAGGCCGAACGCGCGGCGCTCACCGCGCTCGGCACCTTCGCCACGAGCGGCAATGGCTACTTCATCGAGCAAGCCACGCGGCCGCAGACGATCGGCTACGCCCTGCTGGACTCACCCGTCGCCCTGGCGGCCTGGATGATCGACCACGATACCGACAGCTACGGCAAGATCTCCCGCGCCTTCCTCGACAAGCAACCCGCGGGTCATCTCACCCGGGACCGGATCCTCGACAACATCACGCTGTACTGGCTGACGGGCACCGGGACCTCGGCCGCCCGCGAGTACTGGGAGACCGGACAAGCCCTGGCGTCCGGGCAGACTCCGCCCGAGGTCTGCGTCCCGGTCGGCTTCACCACGTTCCCCGGCGAGATCTGGGCGGCCCCGCGCAGCTGGGTCGAGCCGGCCTACCCGACCCTCAGCTACTTCCACGAGGTCGACCGGGGCGGTCACTTCGCCGCCTGGGAAGAGCCCGAGCTGTTCGCGACCGAGATCCAGGCCGCGTTCCGGTCACTGCGCTAGGGCCAGCCTGCCCCGCGGATTCCGGGGGGACGGCGCGCAGAGCGTGAACCGTCCCCCCGGCACACCCGGGGACATTAATGGGTGCCCCCTAACAACCAGGTCCCGAGATCTTCAGAAAGGGAAATCATGTCTCAGTACACCGCTCCCAACCTCTCTATCACTTCCTCCAATGGAACGAGTTACGCATACCGCCGTTTCGGTAAGGCCGATACGATTCCTGTGGTCTTCCTCCAGCACTTCCGGGGAAACCTTGATAACTGGGATCCGGCCCTCGTCGACGACATCGCGGCCGAGCGTGAAGTCATCCTCGTCGACAACAGCGGAGTCGGGCTTTCCACCGGCGCTACCCCGGGCACCGTCGAGGGACTCGCCCGCGACGTCCTCGCCTTCGTCGATGCTCTCGGCCTGGAGCAGATCGACCTGTTCGGCTTCTCCACCGGCGGGTTCGTCGCGCAGGAAGTCGTGTTGCTGCGTCCCCGCCTGGTGCGCCGGCTGATCCTCGGCGGCACCGGCCCGCAGGGCGGCCGCGGGTTCCATAACTGGAACGAGGAAACCGGCGGGCACGCGTACAAGGATGTCCAGGGTCCTGAGGACGGGCTCTATCTCTTCTTCTCTGCCACCGAGACCAGCCAGGCCAGGGGCAAGGAGTTCCTCGGCCGGATCTTCACCCGCGACCAGGACCGCGATGAGACGCCGGCCCTGGCCGTGCGCGACGCCCAGGCGGAAGCGATCAATGACTGGGGCATCCCCGACCTGGGCAAGCTCGCGCGGCTGGCCGGGATCACTCAGCCGACCCTCGTCGCCAACGGCAACAACGACATCATGGTCCCGACCGTGAACTCCTATCTTCTGGCCGGTCATCTCCCGGACGCGAAGCTGATCATCTACCCAGACGCCGGCCACGGCTTTCTTTTCCAGTACCCGCACGAGTTCGCGGCCGAAGTCAACCACTTCCTTACGGTTCCTTAGGAGCGATCATGCTCATCATCGCGGCCGGTGATTCCCCCGCAGCGGCTACCCGCCGCCGCGCATCCCCGGCTCTGGCGTTCGCCG
>PLIQ01000047.1 GCA_003140115.1 Actinomycetota bacterium
ACCACCAGTCCCACATCCTTCACGGACAAGAAAATTTTTCTTGACAATAAAAGTTGTCGGATGGAAGGCTGGGCCCATGATCGATGTGGCAGTGATCGACGACCCGGCGGCGGCCGAGGCCGCCCTGGAGCCGGGGCGGGCGCGCCTGCTGGCTCAGCTGACCGAACCGCGGTCGGCGGCCATGTTGGCCGCCGCGGTCGGCCTTACCCGGCAGAAGGTTAACTATCACCTCCGGACGCTGGAGCAGCACGGGCTGATAGAGCTGGTGCAGGAACGGCGCAAGGGAAACATGACGGAGCGGCTGCTGCAGGCGACCGCGTCCTCCTACGTGATCTCGCCGGCCGCGCTCGCGGCCGTCGCGCCCGACCCGGCCCGCGCGCCGGACCGGCTGTCCGCCCGCTGGCTGCTCGCCTTGGCCGCGCAGCTCGTCCGCGATGTCGGTGACCTGATCACCGGCGCCACCCGAGCGCAGCGCAAGCTCGCGACGTTCGCCATGGACGGCACGGTGCGATTCGCGTCCCCCGCCGACCGGGCCGCCTTCACCGCCGAGCTGATGCAGGTCGTGACCTCGCTAGTGGCCAAGTACCACGACGAGCAGGCCGAAGGCGGGCGCGAGCATCATCTCGTCGTCGCCGTCCATCCGAGCCTCACGGCCCGGCCGGACGCCCAAGTCAGCGAAGCGGAGTCCTGATGGGTCACGAGTTCGCGCAGCATAATGAGGCCGAGGTCCCGGCCAGCCCGGACCAGGTCTGGGCCGCGATCGCGACCGGGCCGGGGATCGACTCCTGGTTCATGGGCCGCAACGAGGTCCAGGCCGGCGCCGGAGGCGCCGTGCGCACCGTGTTCGGCGAGTACGCGCCCGAGCTGGCGATCACCGAGTGGGATCCAGCTCGCCGGTTCGCCTACGGCAGCGGCCGGGCCCCGGACGGCCGGTTCATCGCGTATGAGTTCCTGATCGAGGGACGCGCGGGCAGCAGCACCGTGCTGCGCACGGTCACCAGCGGCTTCCTGCCCGGCGACGACTGGGCAGACGAATTCGAGGCGATGACGCTGGGCGCTGAGCTGTACTTCCGCACCCTGGTCGCCTACCTCACCCACTTCGCCGGCCGGTTCGCGGTGCCGGTAACGGCGTTCGGGCCGCCCGGCACGAGCTGGTCCCGGGACCGGTCGCTGCTGTGCCGCGCGCTCGGTCTGGCTAAGGAGCCGAAGCCCGAGGAACCGAAGCCCGGCGATCCGGTGCGGTTCGTCGGCGAGACCGGGCCCGCCGAAGGCGTCGTCTACTTCGCCAACGCCCACTCGATCGGCGTGCGCACCCCGGACGGCTTGTACCGGTTCATGCGCGGTTTCGCCAAGCCGGTCATCGCGGCCCACCACCTGTTCGGCGCCGACACCGAACCCGACCAGGCTCGCCAGGCCTGGGAAGCCTGGCTCAGCCGGACGCTCGCCTGATCATCCGAGCACCCACCAGCAACGGGAGGACCCTTCATGAACACCGTCCGCTCCGGCGACGGCACCACGATCGCCTACACCCGGGCCGGCCAGGGCCCGCCGCTTATCCTGGTCGACGGCGCTCTGTGCAGCCGGTCGTTCGGGCCGATGCCCAAGCTCGCCGAGCAGCTGACCCCGCAGTTCACCGTGTACACCTACGACCGCCGCGGTCGCGGCGACAGTGGAGATACCGCACCCTACGAGCCCGACCGCGAGGTCGAGGACCTCGAGGCGCTGATAGCCCTGGCCGGCGAGGACGTGTATGTGCACGGCACGTCGTCCGGCGCCGCCCTGGCCCTGAGAGCGGCCAAGCGCATCCGCTCGATCGCGAAGCTGGCCGTGTACGAGCCGCCGTTCATCGTCGATGACACCCGGCCGCCGATGCCCGATGACTACCTGCCCCGGCTCAAGGCCCTGGTGGCCGAAGGGGAGCGCGGCGACGCGGTCAAGATGTTCATGCGCTTCGTGGGCACCCCGAGCATCTTCACCGCCGTGATGCCGCTCACGCCGGTCTGGGGCAAGCTCAAGGCGGCGGCGCCCACCATCCCGTACGACCTCGCGATTATGCACGACCACCAGCAGGGGATTCCGCTCACGCCGGCGGACTGGGCCGCGATCAAGCTGCCGACGCTGGTCGCGGTCGGCGGCAAGAGCCCGGACTGGATGACCAACGGGACGCGTGCCCTGGCCGACGCCCTGCCCGACGCGACGTATCGCACGCTCCCCGGCCAGAACCACATGGTCAAGACCCTGGCCATCGCGCCCGTGCTGACCGAGTTCTTCACCGGCAACGGCTAGGAAGGAAACGTAACGATGCGACAGATAGCCGCCGGCCTGTTCATCTCGCTTGATGGCGTGATCGAGGCGCCGGAAAAGTGGACCGGACCGTATTTCAACGACCAGGTCGGCCAGGCCGTGGGAGCTCTGATGGCGCAGAGCGACGCCATGCTGCTCGGCCGGGTGACCTACGAGGGATTCGCCGCCGCCTTCGGCGGCCAGTCCGGCGGCATGGCCGACCAGATGAACAACACGCCGAAGTACGTGGTGTCCAGCACGCTGGCCTCGACCGACTGGCAGAACTCGACGTTGATCAACGGCGACGTGGCCGCCCAGATCAGCGAGCTGAAGCAGCAGCCGGGTGAGAACATCGGCATGACCGGCAGCTCCGCCCTGGTCAGCTGGCTGCTGCGGCACGGCCTGCTCGACCGCCTAGACCTGCTCGTCTTCCCGGTCGTACTGGGCGGCGGCAAGCGTCTGTTCAGCGAACTGGACGGCCAGGTGCCGCTCACGCTAACCGGCTCGGAGGCGTTCGGCACCGGCGTGGTGCACCTGGCCTACGAACCGGCCCGCTAAGGGACCAGCTAGCCCACCGCCGGGACCGGCCGGCCGTTCTCCAGGTAGACCAGCCTCTTGCGGTTGGTGGCCGCGCGGACCCGCCGCCGGATCGGGCCGCGGAGCAGTTCGAGAGCGTCGGAAACGGCCGCCAGCCGGTACTCGGAGACCTCCTCGGGCTGCACCACGATCCCGGCTAGCGCCTCGTCGTCGACCTGGCCGCAGTCGAACAGGAACCGGATGCCGCCCGCCCGGCCGGGCTTCGGGTGGCGGAAATCCATGCAGGCCAGCCGGCCGCGGCGGACCTCGATGCCGCACTCTTCGCGCACCTCGCGCCGGCACGCCTCCCAGGGCGTCTCGCCGTCCGCCTCCATGACGCCACCGGGGATCGTCCAGCCGCTCTTGTAGGTCGGCTTGAGGATCAGCAGCCGCCCCGCCCCGTCGAAGACCAGTGCCCCAGCCGACACCGGGATAGCCGGGAGCTGCTCGTCCCCGGAGCCATTATCTGTCACGGCATCCATTATAAAAGAGCCAACTGCCTGAGAAGGTCAGCCACTTAATTCATATGTCGACAACTCGCCATTTCAAAATGAGCCTGCACCGGGAATAGCTAAGGGCTGGGCCGGGCGGTCTTTCTTGGGCAACTTGCTGACGACAGTCGCGTAGGAGGTGTCGATCGCCTCGGTGAGCTCGTCGTCCGGTATGGCGCCGCCGATCCGCAGCGTGTTCCATCCGGAGCGGCCGATGTAGGCCATCACCGAAGCGTCGTCTGGGTACCGTAGCAGCCATTCATCGGCCGCCTCGCGCGAGGCGCCGCACTTGAGGCCCACCGCCGTCCCCGAGCCCAAGAACGCGAAGATCTTGGCGCCGACCTTGACCACGACGTCGCCCTCCCAGGGCTCGTCCGGCCAGGCGCCCGGCTTGGCCAAGCAGTACGCGAGCAAGTCTTCCGATGTCATGGCGGCTTCTCCAGATGGTCGCGAGCCCCGGGAACGCCACCCTAGCGCACGCGTGAAATAACCACGATTAAACAGATAAGGTAAAGTGCAACAATGGCGTTGCTGACCATCCAGCGCCACCTCCAGCCCGGTCGGCCGCAGGCCGCAGCCGGCCACCGGTGGCCGCGATAACGGGCACGAGCCTAGGAGCGAGATGGGTCCGGTCGGTTTTGACCTGGACATGACGCTGATCGACTCACGGCCGGCCATCCTGGCCTCCTTCGAGGGGCTGGCCCAGGACACCGCCACCGTCATCGACCTAGCGGCCGTGGACGCCAGGCTCGGGATCAAGCTGGAAGACGAGCTGGTGTTCTGGTACCCACCAGAGCAGCGCGCCGCGGCGGTGCAGACCTACCGCCGGCACTACGTGCGGCTCGCCGAGCAGATGACGACCGTGCTGCCCGGCGCGCACGAGGCGCTGGCGGCGGTCCGGGCCGCGGGGGAGCGCGCGGTCATCATCACCGCCAAGCACCCGATCTCGGTGGCGCCGAGCCTGCGGGCCGTCGGCCTGGACGCCGACGAGGTGTTCACCTGGGTGCACGGACCGGAGAAGGCGGCCGTCCTGAGCCGGATCCACGCGGTCGCCTACGTCGGCGACAGCCCGCCCGACATGGCCGCCGCGGTGCAGGCCGGCGTCCGGGCGGTCGGCGTCGCGACCGGATCGTTCACCGGCGAGGACCTGGCCCGCGCGGGCGCCGAGGTGATCCTGGACTCACTCGCCGACTTCCCGGCCTGGTACCGGACTGCCCGCTAGGAAGCGTCGGCGATCGCCGCCACCACCTGGCCCGGCAGGTACCGCGGGTACACCAGCAGCGCCCGGGCCACCTGGCGGATCCGCAGCCGCAGCGGAGTCAGCGTCTGCTCGCAGTACCGCCAGGCCGCGAACTCGTCCTCGCCGAAGCGCGCCCGTATCCCGTGCCGGAACCGCCGCGCGTCGCCGCCGTCGTCGCGCCAGGTCGGCAGCCAGGCGCGCAGCTGGTCGTCGCCGGCCAGCATGGACCAGTCTCGCAGCCGCTCGGCAATCTGGCCCGCCGCGTCGATGACGAACGCCTCCTGGCCCCCGCCGGTCACACCATGCACGCGCCCCTGACTCGAACCGCCGTGGCGGATGCTGGCCGAGCTGAACCGTGCGCCGACCTGCAGCGCGGCGACGACGTGCCCGGCCTCGTGCCAGGCCGTCCGCACCGCCGCCGTCCGCGCGGGCGCGTAGCTTGCCGCGGCGCCCAGGTCGTACCGCTGCCTGATCCAGTGCTCGTGCACGATCGACTCGTCGTCGTAGCGGACGAGCCGGCTGAGCTCGGCCCGGATCTGCGCCAGGTGCCGGGCCTCGGCAGGCGTCATCGCGGCGACCGGCCGATCGCCGCCCCGACTGCCGCCACCGCCACGGCGCCCGCGCCCGGCCGGCCGGTGTCCACCTCGATCAATAGCCCGCCTAGCCGCAGCGGGGTCACCGTGGCCGCCAGCGACGCGAGGTGTTCCGGGGAGCCGACCCCGGCCGGATTGATCATGTCGCGGTGGATGCGATGCCGTCCGCTCTCGTTTCGGGCCAGCGACCGGGCCGCGGCCAGGTCCGGTTCAACGCGGCAGAAGACCTCGACCGCCCCGGCGAACTCCGCCACCGCCCGGTCCCGCCGCGCCCCGCGCCACCAGCCTTCGGCCACCGCGCCAGGAAAGTCCGCCGCCAGGCGGAACACCACTTCAGCCGCCGCGTCCCCGAGCCGGTTCGACCAGTCCTCGTCGCCCAGCCCCAGGACGTCGGCCAGCGCCTCCTTGATCGGATCGAGCGACAGCACGGGGAGTTCCAGGGCCGCCCCCAGCTCGCGGGCGATCGTGGACTTCCCGGCGCCCGGCGCGCCCGAGATCACGATGAGGCTCAAGCCTCAGCGCGCCGCGATTTCGTACCGCCTTGGCTGCCTGGTCAGCCACTGCCAGAACGTCCGGTACGGCGGGCGCGCGACGAAATGGCCGCTGCCGACCTTGCCCGAGACCTCGATCCGCAGCACCTCGGGCACGTCGTGACCCCACGGGGCGCGGACCCGCACGTGGCCACTGCGGACCACCACGTCATCGGTGTCCACCACGATGCCGGGCTTGGTAATGAGGACGACGTGACCACTGCGTACCTCGGCGTCGAGTTGCAGCGACGGCTGAGTGATGACCGCCTGGGAGAAGTCGAGCTTCAGGTGGCCGCTGCGGACCCGCGCTTCGATCCGCTGCGGCAGCACCCAGCGGCCTTCCTTTTTGGCGTGCCCGCTGCCGCAGTCGATGCGCACGACCTCCTTGGCCCGGGGGGCCTGGGGGACCCGCGGGGCCAGCGCGCTGGCCACCGACCCGTCGGCGGGCAGGTCGACGACCAGCTTGGCCAGCTCGCCGTACGTCCGGGCTGTCATGGCCAGCTCTAGGCGCTCGTCGAGTTCCTCGGCGGTCAGCCGCCCGTCTCCCGCGGACACCCGCAGCACCTCGACCACCCGGTCCCGGTCCTGGTGCGAAGCGCGCAGTTCACTCCGGGCCACCTCACGGCCCGCCTCGGCATCCGCCATGGGAAAACCTTAACCCGGACCGGTCCCGCGCCGCGCCCAGCTGATCCGGCCGCCGCCCCGCTGGGTGAGGCTGGGTGTCTGAACTACCTGCAGCTCCATATAATCCGGGTAATGACTGACATGCGCGTCACATATGAGCCGGCTGCGCGCCCGGTACCGGAGAGCCCCGCGGTCCAGGTTCGCGACCTGCGGATGAGCTACGGCTCGACCGAGGTGCTGCGCGGCGTGGACTTCGACGTTCACTACGGCGAGGTGTTCTGCCTGCTCGGCCCGAACGGCGCGGGCAAGACCACCACGCTGGAAATCCTGGAAGGCTTCCGGCCGCCGACCGGCGGCACGGTGCGTGTCCTCGGCCTCAACCCGGCGGCGCAGGCGGCCCGGCTCCGCGAACGGGTCGGCATGGTCCTGCAGGAGTGCGGCTTCCCCCGGCAGGCCCGGGTAGCCGAGCTCATCGACATCTGGCGCAGCTATTACCCGCACCCGCGTCCGCTCGCCGAGTTGCTGGACGTCGTGGAACTCGCCGAGGTGCGTAACACCCAGGTCCGCAAGCTGTCGGGCGGCCAGCGGCGCCGCCTGGACTTCGCCCTGGCCCTGGCGGGCGACCCCGACCTGGTCTTCCTCGACGAGCCGACCACCGGCTTCGACCCGGAGGCGCGCCGGCGCTGCTGGGCCGCGATCGAGAACCTTCGCGGGCTCGGCGCCACGATCATGCTCACCACCCACTACCTGGACGAGGCGGAACGACTGGCCGACCGGATCGCCATTTTGCGGGCGGGCCGGATCGAGCTGTGCGGGACCACGCACGAGGTCGCCGCACGAGCGGGCCTGGGCACCCGGATCTCATTCACCACGCCCTCGGCCCTGCGCGGTGGCCAGGTCGCCCTGCCCGACGGGGTCGGCCTCGCCGTCCGCGGCCCGGTGTCGGTGTGCCACACCGATAACGCGGCGATGACGCTGCGGCGGCTGCTGGACTGGGCGCTGGAGAACCGCCTCGGCGACCTGGACGGCCTGGCCGTCGCCGCTCCCAGCCTCGAAGATACCTACCTGCAGCTCACCGGGCAGGACCCGGAGATCACGTGACGAGGTCGGTTCGCCTCGCCGCCCGCCAGGCGCTACTTGAGCAGCGCAGCTTCTGGCGCAGCGCGGAGTACGCCTTGTTCACCTTCGCCTTCCCGCTGATGATCCTGCTGCTCATCGGGGCGGCCAACGTCGGCTCCTACCTGCCCGGCACGCACGTCAAGAACACCACGGTGTTCGTGCCCAGCATCCTGGCCTTCGGGGTGATCGTGGCTGCCTACGTCAACCTGGGCTCCAAGGTCGCGGTGCTGCGCCACGATGGCGTGCTCAAGCGGATCAAGACCACCCCGCTGCCGTCCGCGGCCTACCTCGGCGGCCTGCTGGCCAGCACCGTGGCGACGGTCATCCTCATCACCGCGTGCACGGGCCTGATCGGCTGGCTGGCCTTCGGCGCCGGCCCGCGCCCCGGCGGCTTGCCGGCGCTGACCATCGGGCTGATCCTGGGCATCGTGTGCTTCGCCACCCTCGGCCTGGCCATCAGCTCGGTCATCACCAGCGCCGAGTCGGCCGGCCCGATCGCCTACGCGAGCTTCCTGCCCATCGCGATCATCTCCGGCGTCTTCGACCCCACCTTCAGCGGCCTGCCGCAGTGGCTCTCCCGCCTGGTGGACGCCTTCCCGGTCAAGGCCCTGGCCCAGCTCATGCAGGGCGGATACACGGTGCGCCCGTTCCCGGCCTGGGACCTGGTCAACCTCGCCCTGTGGACCGCCATCGGCGCCGGCCTCGTCGCCTGGCGCTTCCGCTGGCACACCTAGCGGCTAGCTCGAGCCGCCCCCGCCCGTCAGCCCGGCCGATCTCCCGCCGTAAGTGCTGGCGAGCACGGCCTGCCGAACTGTCGGCGAGCGCCTTCGTCACACCCCGGGCCGCGGCGGCCACGTGCGGCGCGATCTGGTCCAGCCGCGCCCGCCCGACCGGGCTCGTGACGGACAGGGCGGCGACGACCTGCTGATCAGGCCCGAACACCGGAGCCCCGGCGCAGATGATGTCGATGCTGGATTCCTGCCGGTCGAACGCCACCTGCCGGGCCGCCACGGTGATCAGTTCGCGCTCCAGCAAAGTAGGCGAGGTGATGGTGGCGCCCGTGTACCGGGGCAGGCCGTGGTTCATCACGTTGCCGACCACGTCGCGGGACGAAAAGGCCAGGATCGATTTGCCCAGCGACGTACAGTGCAGCGGCATCCGGCCGCCTACGCGGGATAGGTCGGTGACCCGGTAGTGGCCGGAGATCTTGTCGATGTACAAGATCTCGAGCCCGTCCATGACGCCCAGGTGCACGGTCGCGTGCGTGGCCTCGTACAGGTCCTCCAGGAACGGCAGCGCCGCCTCGCGCAGCTCGGTGCGGACCGGGCTCAGGCCCGCGAACTCGAACATGCGGGTGCCGAGTGAGTACTGGCCCTCGCGGTAGTTCAGCCAGCCGAGCTTGATCATCTGCTGGGCGGTCCGGTGGGCGGTGGACTTCGGCAGGCCGGTCCGCATCACGATCCCGGACAACGACAGCGTGCGGTGCCGCGGGCTGAACGCGGACAAGAGCGCGTTGGCCCGTTCCAGTACGGACTCGTGCGCAGTGTCCCGCTCAGTATCCCGCTCACCGGCATGCACGCTTGGAGCATACGCAGACATCCGTTTGAATGGAGCAGGGTTAGTTGTTAACGATTCTGTAACATAGTGAAGTTGCTGGAGGGACGCACGGTGCTGAAAGCGGCGATTGTCGGGTCTGGAAACATCGCCACTGACCTAATGTTCAAGCTGCTGCGGTCGGAGTACATCACACCGCGCTGGATGGTCGGCATCGATCCCGACAGCGACGGTCTGAGGCGCGCCGGGCAGCTCGGGCTTGAGACATCCGCCGAAGGCGTTCCCTGGCTGCTGCGCCAGGACCCGCGGCCAGACCTGGTCTTCGAGGCTACATCGGCCCGCGCGCACGCGGCCAACGCGCCGCTGTACGCCGAGCGCGGGATCACCGCGATCGATCTCACCCCCGCGGCCGTGGGCCCGTATGTGGTTCCGCCGGTCAATCTCACCGAGCACATCGGGCAGCCGAACCTGAACATGGTGACCTGCGGCGGCCAGGCGACCATCCCCATGGTCTACGCGGTCTCCCGGGTCACCCCGGTCCCGTACGCCGAGATTGTCGCCTCGGTGGCGTCGGCCGCGGCGGGGCCGGGTACCCGCGCCAACATCGACGAGTTCACCCGCACCACCGCTGGGGCGGTGGCCAAGCTGGGCGGCGCCGCGCAGGGCAAGGCGATCATCATCTTGAACCCGGCCAAGCCGGCGGTGATCATGCGGGACACCATCTTCGTGGCCGTGCCGGACGACGTGGACCGCCAAGCGGTCGTCGATTCGGTGCATGCGATGGAACGCGAGGTTCAACAGTACGTGCCGGGCTACCGACTGACCGCGGAACCGCAGTTCGACGACGGCCGGGTCGCCATCTTCGTACAGGTCGAGGGCGCGGGCGATTACTTCCCGCCGTACGCAGGCAACCTCGACATCATGACCGCCGCGGCCGTCAAGGTCGGCGAGGAGATCGCCAGGCACCAGGCGGCGGAGGCGAACTGACCAGTCCGTACGGGAACGCGAACCCGACCAATCTCGGAGGTACCCCACCGATGGCCTACTCTGCTGCGCTTGATGTCCGGATCACCGACAGCTGTCTGCGCGACGGCTCGCACGCGATCGGGCACCAATTCACCGAACAACAGGTCCGGTCGATCGTGCGGGCCCTCGACGACGCCCACGTCCCGGTCATCGAGGTGACCCACGGCGACGGCCTCGGCGGCTCGTCGTTCAACTACGGCTTCAGCGCTGTCGACGACCAGGTGCTGATCAAGGCGGCCGCGGAGACCGCGCGCGACATCAAGATCGCCTGCCTGATCCTGCCGGGCGTCGGCACGATCGACGACATCAGCGCCGCGCGCGACCTGGGGGTGTCCGTTATCAGGGTCGCGACGCACGCGACCGAGGCGGACATCTCCGCGCAGCACTTCGGCATCGCGCGCGACCTCGGCCTGGAGACGGTCGGCTTCCTGATGATGGCGCACTCGATCCCGCCCGACGAACTCGCGGTCCAGGCCCGGATCATGGCCGACGCAGGCTGCGAGTGCGTCTACGTGGTCGACTCGGCGGGCGCGCTGATCCTGGACGAGGTGACCGACCGAGTGCTCGCGGTGCGCGAGGCCGTCGGCCCGGACGTGCAGGTCGGCTTCCACGGCCACCAGAACCTGTCGCTCGCGGTGGCCAACACCATCCTTGCCATCCGGGCCGGGGCGCTGCAGGTCGACGGCTGCACCCGTGCGTTCGGCGCGGGCGCGGGCAACACGCCGACCGAGGTGCTGGCCGCCGTCTGCGAGCGTCTCGGCATCAGGACCGGCATCGACGTCTTCGCGCTGGCCGACGCGGCCGAAGACGTCGTGCGGCCGGCCATGGCCAGCGAGCCCGTGGTCGACCGCATGGCCCTGATCATGGGTTACGCTGGGGTCTACTCCAGCTTCCTGCGGCACGCCGAACGCGCGGCCGCGCGCTATGGGGTGTCCGGCGCGGACCTGCTCGTCCGCGCGGGCGAGCGCAAGCTGGTCGGCGGCCAAGAGGACATGCTCATCGGCATCGCGCTGGAACTCGCCGCCGAAAAGGCAGACCGGGAGTCAGTAAACGCAGGCGTGGTTCACGCCGCTCGCTGACCGCGTGCCAACCAGCGGGATCGTGCGTTGCCCGGCCCCTCGCAGCTAGTCAGACTAACCAGCATTATCCGTAGCAGCAGGGAGCGGAGTAATGAGACATAGACAACACAAACTAGCGGCGCTAGCGGCGCTGTCCGTTCTGACCCTGGCGGCATGCGGATCGTCAGGGTCCAGTTCAAGCTCCACTTCAAACTCTAGCGGCTCGACGAGCAGCGCCACCACCCAGGCTGGCAGTGCGGCGTCGGGCACCTTCGGCACTCTGGGCGCGGTGTGCGGCCCAGGTTCGGCGACCGGTGCCACGGCTACCGGCGTCACCAACTCCAGTGTCGAGGTGTCGGTCATCGCCGATATCAACGTGCCGGGGGCGCCGGGCCTGCTGCAGCCCATGTGGGACAGCGCGACGGCGTTCACCGACTGGTGCAACGCGGCCGGCGGCATAGACGGGCGCAAGGTCATCCTGGACAAGCGCGACTCGCAGGAGACCGACTACCTCCCGCAGGTCGAGACGAGCTGCACCGCCGACTTCGCCATGGTCGGCACGATGGGCGTGCTGGACAACACCGGCGTCGCGGCCTGGGAGAAGTGCGGGATCCCCAACTTCACCGCCTCGACCGTCAGTGAGGCGGCAGCTAACGCATCCCTGATGTATCCGGTCAACCCGCTGCCGGCCGACCAGGAGAACATCGGCGGCTTCCCGGTCATCTTCCAGCAGTACCCCGGCGTGCAGGATCACATCGGCTCGCTATACGCCGAGGGCGCCGCGGGCGCACGGGAGCAGCACACCTACAACGAGGCGATCGCCGCCGACGGCGGCAAGGTCGTCTACACCGCCGAGTACAACTCCACCGGCCAGGTCAACTGGGCACCCTACGTCGAGGCGATGAAGAACGCCGGCGTGCAGATGCTCTTCCTCAACGACACCATCGCGACTTCGGTGGCGCTGGACCAGGCCATGTCCACCGCCGGCTGGTACCCGAAGGTCCAGATCTCGCCGCCGCAGGATTACGACACCAGCTTCCTGACCACTGGCGCGTCGGTGGCGAAGAACTACTACGTCTACATGCCGTCGGAGCCGCTGGAGGCGGCCAGTGCGGTGCCTGCCGTCGCGCAGTACGAGTCGATCGTGCAAAAGTACGTGCCAACCGCGCACCTGGGCTTCTTCGGCGAGATGGCCTTCTCCTCCTGGCTGCTGTTCGCCGAGGGGGCCAAGGCCTGCGGTTCGAACCTCACCCGGACCTGCCTGGAGCAGCAGGTAGCCAAGCAGACCACCTGGACCGGCGGCGGCCTGCAGGGCAGCATCAACCCGGCCTCGAACAAGGCCAGCCAGTGCTTCATCATCATGAAGATCGAGAACAGTAAGTTCGTTCAGGCGATCCCGTCTACGCTCGGCCAGTTCTACTGCAATCCCGCGAACGTGCCGATCGTGAAGCCGTAGTAGGCAGGCCGGCTGCGGATGCGGCGCGCTAGATCCAGCCCGGCCGGGGCGGCACTGACTGCCGCCCCGGCCGGGGTCGGCCATCTCAAGAGCCGGGCATCCCTGGCAGGAAGCGGCACCGGTACGCACGATGACTGAGTTCCTCACCTACACGATCGGCGGCCTGGTCATCGCCGCCATCTACGCGATTGCCGCCAGCGGCCTGGTGGTTACCTACACCACGTCGGGCGTCTTCAACATCGCGCACGGCGCGGTGGGCATGTTCGGGGCCTTCGTCTTCTGGCAGCTGCGCTATGGGTGGAACTGGCCGACTCCGGTCGCCCTGGTGGTCGTGATCGGCGTCCTGGCTCCGCTGTTCGGAATCGCGGTGGAGAAACTCCTGATGCGCAACCTCGCCGATGCCAGCGAGGCCACCAAGCTCGCCGTGACGATCGGCCTGCTGATCGCGCTTGAGGGCGCCGCGCTGTGGATCTGGAATCCGCAGACGGCCCGCCCGTTCCCGGCCTTTTACGTCAACAACAAGGTTTCGCTGTTCGGCGTCTACGTGACCTGGACCCAGCTGATCACCCTCGGCACGTTCGTGCTCTGCGTGGCGGTGCTGTGGTTCATCCTGTACCGCACCAGGATCGGCATCGACATGCGGGCCGTGGTGGACAACCGCGGGCTGCTGATGCTCTTCGGCGGCAACCCGAACCGCGCCTCGCGGCTGAGCTGGGTCCTGGGCTCGTCGCTGGCGGCGGTCGCCGGCATCCTCATCGCGCCCACGCTCCAGCTTTCGGTGGCGCCGCTGACTCTCCTGGTCATCAACGCGTACGCGGCCGCCATCATCGGCCGGCTCAGGAGCCTGCCGTATACCTTCCTGGGCGCCGCGATCATCGGGCTGGGCAGCAGCTACGTCGTCGGCTACCTGCCGGTTTCCAGTGTCGGCTGGCTCCAGAACCTGCCCTTGGCCGTCCCCATCATCATCTTGTTCGTCGCGCTGCTGCTGCAGCCGCACGAGCGGCTGCGCGGCTACACCGTCCGGCGCAGCCGGGAGTCGTTCCCGGTTCCGTCCTACCGGCTGGCCCTGGTCGGGGGGGTCGTTCTCATTGCCGTCAGCGCCGCGCTCGGGCCGCTACTGGGTCCCCAGCCGCTGTATTTCGCGAGCATCGGCCTGGCCCTCGGCGTGATCGGCCTGTCGCTCGTCCCGCTGCTGGGCTGGGCCGGCCAGATCTCACTGTGCCAGATGACCTTCGCCGGCGTCGGCGCGCTGGCGTTCGCCCACGCCACGGGCGGCGGCAGCGTGCTCGGCCTGGTAGCCGCGTTCGCCGTGGCGGCGGTCATCGGACTGCTGACCGCGCTGCCGGCCATCCGGCTGCGCGGTCTGTACCTGGCGCTGGCCACCGCGGCCGTCGCCGAGCTCTTCGACTCGTGGATCTTCGGCCTGCCGTCGGTGACCTTCTTCCATCACACGCTGCCGCTGTTCGAGACCGGCGCGCTGCCGATCGCGCGACTCAGCATCGGCGGCCTCAAGCTGACCAACGACCACGTCTACCTGATCGCGCTGGCCGTCATCTTCAGCTTGTTCGGGCTGCTGGTGGTGGCCATGCGCCGGTCCAGGTTCGGCCGGTCCCTGATCGCGATGCGGGAGAGCCAGGCGGGCTGCGAGACCCTGGGCATGCGCACCACCGCGCTCAAGCTCAGCGTCTTCACCCTGTCGGCCGGCATCGCGGGCATCGGCGGCGTGCTGCTCGCCGGGGTCTACACGCAGGTGACCCCCACGCAGTTCTCCTTCCTGGACAGCCTGCCGCTGCTGCTGCTGATCATGGCCGGCGGAGCCAGCACGGTCGGCGGCGCGACCTTCGGCGCGCTGGCCCTTGGCGTCTTCGGCTACCTCGGCACGATCTCGCAGTTCGTCTATCAGATCGCGCAACTGCTGCCCGGCCTGGTCGGCGTCGGCCTGGGCAAGCAGCCCAACGGTGTGGCCGCCGACATCTCCGCATCACTGGACCGGCTCGCCAGGCGGCTACCCGGGCATCCGGCCAAGTGGCTGGGGCTGAACTCACCGGCCGCCGTGGTCAGCGCGAGCGGCCCGGTCCGCCCCGGCGACCCCCCGGCCGTGCCAGACGCGGAGGTGCCCGAGGTATCCCTGCCGGACGCGGCCCTGCCGGACGCGAACGGAATCGCGAGCGAACCGCCCGTCGACGTGGAGGGGCGGCACTGATGGCCCTGTTCGAGGTGTGTGACGTCACCGTCCGCTATGGCGGCGTGACCGCCCTGCGCGGCGCCAGCCTCACCGCCGAGCCGCACGGCATCCACGGCCTCATCGGCCCGAACGGCGCCGGCAAGTCGACGCTGTTCAACGTGGCCACCGGGCTGGTCGCGCCGTCCAAGGGCCGGGTACTGCTGGAAGGCCAGGACGTGACGCGGCTCAGCCCGCACGGCCGGGCCCGGCGCGGCCTGGCCCGCACGTTCCAGCAGCTCGAGCTGTTCGGCGTGCTGACCGTGCACGACAACCTGCTGATCGCGGCCGAACTGCACACACGCCGCCGCGACCAGGGGCGCGATCCGCGCGGCGCGGTCGCGGCCATGCTGGAGCGGATGAACCTGAGTCCGTTCAGCCAGGCGCGCGCCGACCATCTGCCGACCGGCATTGCCCGCCTGGTCGAGGTGGCGCGCGCGCTGATGACCCAGCCAAAGGTCCTGCTCCTGGACGAGCCCGCGGCCGGGCTCATCGAGGCCGAGACGGAGGCGCTTGGCCGGCTGCTGCGTGAGCTGGCCGCTGAGGGTTTGTCGATCATCCTGGTAGAACACGATATGGAGCTGGTCATGCCGGTGTGCTCGACCGTCACGGTGCTCGATCAGGGGCAGATCCTGGCCACCGGGACGCCCGCGGAGATCCTTCGTAACCAGGCAGTGGTCGAGGCCTACCTCGGCGCGTCGGCCGGGACCGCGCAGTGACCGCCCCGGTAGATACGCCGGCCCCGATGCTCCAGCTGACCGGCCTGTGCGCCTCCTACGGGGCCATCGAGGTGCTGCACGGTATCGACCTGACCGTGCCGAAGGGCGGCCTGTTCGCGATGCTCGGGCCGAACGGGGCAGGCAAGTCCACCCTGCTGCGCGTCATCGCGGGCCTGCACGCGGTCGGCGCGGGCACGATCGCCATCGACGGCCGGGCCGTCTCCGGCAGCCAGCCCTACGTGCTGGCCAGGCACGGCGTCTGCCTGCTGCCCGAGGGGCGCGGCGTGTTCCCCAACCTCACCATCGCCGACAACCTCCGGCTGGTGACCCATCTCGGCGCCAGCCTGTCCGATATCGAGGCCCGCGTCTACGAAACCTTCCCCGGGCTGGGCAGCAGGCGCCGGCAGCTCGCGGGCACGCTGTCCGGCGGCGAGCAGCAGATGCTGGCGCTAGCCCGGGCCGTGGCCACCGAGCCGTCGTTCCTGCTGCTTGACGAGCTGTCGACCGGCCTGGCGCCGCGCGTCGTCGAGACGCTGTACGCGCACGTGGTAGCCCTGATGGCCAACGGCACCACCGTGCTGGCGGTGGAGCAGTTCGCCCGCACCGTGCTGGAGATCGCCCACGCCGGGGCGGTCATGGTCACCGGCCGGGTGGTGGCCACCGGCACCCCGGCCGACCTGCACGACGCGCTGGCCGGCCTGTACCTCGGCGCGGGCTGATACCTCGGTGCAGGCACAGGCACAGGCGCAAGCGCGGTCAGGGCAGCGTGCGGGTGCCTATGTCCTCCATGTCGACGACGCGCTCGCTCAGCTTCCAGCCCGCGTCCTCGGTACGGGCGAACGCGTCTAGGTAGCGGCCGAAGACCAGGACGTGCGGGCCAGTGGGTGACTCGTGCACCATCATGAAGTAGGCGCTGGCCGTGGCCGACCGGCCGTCGTCGGACAGGGTGATCGACGGCAGTCCCATGAAATGCTTGTGGTAGACGGCCGGCGCCGAGGTGTGACCGTCGGCGAACTTCGCCAGCGCCTCGGCGCCTTGGTGCCGGAACATCGGCTCCCCGCGACGGCGGACGTCGAAGACGCCGTCGGGCGTGTAGCAGGCGGCCCACCCGGCGCTGTCCCCGTAGTCGAGCGTCTGCGTGTATCTGACCATCGTTTCCCTGATCGCCTGCTCGGCTTCCAGCCGGTCCAGCCGGTCGGCCAGGTCCCGCAGCACGTCCGCGTCGGTCATCGGGTCACGCCCCGTTCTGCGTCGCCGCGGCGACATCCAGCAGTTCGATCCGGTTTCCCTCGGGATCCTCCACGAAGGCGAAGCGGGCACCGGGCTGGAACTCGGTGACCGGCATCGCCACGGTGGCCCCGAACCGCTCGCACTCGGCCACCAGGTCGTCGATGTTGGACACGAACAGGCTCATGTACCGGTAACCGGTCGCGGTCACCTCGCCCGGCGGGTTCGACCCGGTCGGCTCCTCACGGAAGAGCAGCAGCTTCACCACCGAGGTGCCGGCCTGGAACCGCCACATGTGCGCGACCCCGAAGTCGAGGTCACCGAGGTACGGCAGCCCCAGCACGTCACGGTAGAACTCCAGGCACCGGTCGGCGTCGCGGACGACGACCCCGACCTCGATCGCGTCGGAGCTGAGTTTTGCGGTCATCGACGTTCTCTCCTTTTTCTCGGAACGGCCCTGGCTCAACCGCCGAAGTCATATGACACTTCGCCCATGGCGCCTGCGGCGAGCAGCCCGCCGTCGATGACGAAGTCGGCCCCGGTGATGAACGTCGCCTCGTCGCTGGCCAGGAACGCGACCAGCGCCGCGATCTCGTCCAGTCGGGCGCCGCGGCGCAGCGGCGTCGCCAGCCGGATCCGTTCGGTCACCTCGGGCGCACCTTCGCTCATCGGCGACACCACCAGACCCGGGTGCACCGCGTTGACTCGGATACCCCAGGTGGCGAACTCCAGCGACGCCGTCTTGGTCAGCCCGCGCAGCGCCCACTTGCTCGCGTTGTAGGCGGGCAGCGCGAACCCGTAAAAGGCCGCGGCCGAGGCGGTGTTCACGATCGCCCCGCCGCCGCCGGCCCGCATCACCGGCGCGACGGCCTGCATGCCGATCAGCGCGCCTTCGAGGTTGACGGCCATCACGGCCGACCACTCCTGGGCCGTGACCGACTCGATCGTCTCGGCGATGCCGATGCCGGCGTTGTTGACGAGCACATCGATCCGGCCGTACTCGTCGACCACCCGCTTGACCACGCTGGTCCAGTCGTCCCTGGACGTGACGTCCAGCTTGGTGTAGCTGATGCCGGGCCCGACATCGGCCTCGTCGTGCACGTCGACGGCGACGGTCGCCGCGCCCTCGCGGCTGAACCGCTCGGCCTCGGCCAGTCCCTGGCCGCGGGCGCCTCCGGTGACCAGCGCCACCTTCCCCTCGAACCGGCGCTCCCAGAAGCCCGGGCCCTGCTGGCCGCCGGGGGGGACTACCCCCCCGAGCCCCCCCGCAAAATCGCCGGTCACCGGTCGTCCCGGTCCGGCTCACCGGCGGCGTGCGCGCCCGCCTGGTACGCCCACACCAGCGCGTTGCCGAGGGTGGCCCCGCCCGACCAGTACGCGCCGTGGCCCGGCGAGCCCGCGCAGTTGCCGGCCGCGTAGAAACCCGGGATGGCTTGCTCGTCCGGCCCGACGACCTGCGCGTTCTCGTTCAGGGACGGGCCTCCGTTGGTGTCAAAGCCGGCCGCGCCGAGCAGGATCGCGTAGTAAGGGCCGGACGAGGCGAACGGGTACATGGTCCGGTTCACCCCGCGGGTGAGCCCCATCACGCTGTATCCGTGCTCGGCCGCTCGCTCGCCGCGGAAGAAGTCGTCGTCGTGGCCGCTGGCGGCGAACGAGTTGAACCGGGTGACGGTGTCGGCCAGCCGGTCCGCGAACCGCTCGTCCAGCTTGACGCCGCCGGTCCTGGCCGCGATCTTGGCCAGCCGGGCGTCGATGTTGGCCGCCAGCTCGGCCCAGGTGTTCCCGGTTATCACGTGCTCAGTGGACTGGCCGGGGAAGGGAACCGGGTACTTCACGCCCATCTCCGGGTTGTCCGCGACCCCGGCGTCGTACACCTGGAACAGCACGTTGTTCTCGTACTGCTTGGTGCTGGCGTTGTACACGCTGTGGATGCGGCCGCGCTCGTTGTAGTGCGCCTTCTCGTTCGCCACCCGGACGCCGTACCGGTTCACCATGATCATGCTGTCGCCGTAGAGCCAGAACGCCATGTTGTCACTGCGCTGGGTGTCGAGGACCTCCTCTACTCCCATCTGGCCCCACCAGCAGCTGTCGGTGTTCTCTACCATCGCGCCGAGCTGCTCGGCGATCGTCATCAGCGCGCCGGTGTTGGTGTACGGCGCAGTGGCGCCCCACACCGTGCCGCGCAGCAGCAGGGTTCGCAGCGCGAGGTTGTGGAAGAACCCCCCGCTGGTGAAGATCACGCCCTTGCGCGCCCGGATCGCGCGCGTGCCGGCGGGCGTCTGCGCCTCGACGCCGACCACCTCGCCCCGGGCGTTGGCGAACGCGCGGTGCACGACGTGCCCGGTGCGCAGTTCGATCCCGGCCCGGGCGGCGTGGGCGACCAGTAGGTCGACGGTCTGCTGGCCCTGGCCGGGGCCGTGCGTGCCGCCGGTGTCCGCCATCAGCGCCCGGCCGTACTCGATCTTGTTCTCGGGCAGCTCCGCGTGGTATTCCAGGTGGCCCATCGGGTTGAACACCCCGTCGGGGGTCACGCCGTCGCTCAGCACCGAACCCATCGCGCCGATCTCCTTGAGCTCGGCGACCGCCTTCGCCGCAACGTCGTAGTAGGTGGAGATCTGCCGGAACGGCCGGTCCTGCAAGCCGAGCGTGGGCGACTCCGGGTCATACCGCGTCGGGTACGACAACCGTGCCATCAGCCGCAGGCAGTCGGCCCGCGGGTCGGAGATGCCGGCCTCGCGCAGGAACGAGTTGTTGGGGATCCAGTACTCACCGGAGGAGATCCGCATGATCCCGCCCGGCTCCTGCGCGGCCTCCAGCACGATGACCTCGCGGCCGCGCCCGCGGGCGGTGGCCGCAGCGACCAGGCCGGCGAAGCCGCCGCCGACCACAACGACGTCGGTCTCGCTGTCCCACGAGGCCGGCGGGCGCTCGTTTGCTGTACTTGTCATGTCGTCGACTAGTCCCTTCCTCGTGGGAAAATCAGCCGGAGAACCCTCCGTACTGGCTGCGGAAGAACAAGAGCGGCTCGAACCCGGGGTTCTCGCCTACGTACATCGGGCGGCCCGTCACGATGTCGTGATCGCCGCCCGCCATCACGGCCTCCAGACGGCATTCAATGTGCGCGATGACGCCGGACAGGATCGGTGCCCCGGTCACCCCGGGCGACCACGCCACGCCGTCGAACTTGTCCGCGCCGGAGACGGCAAACTTCTGGCAGATCGCCAACTGGTCGGCGGCGAGGATGTTGACCGCGAAGGTTCCTACCGCGCGGATGCGCGGCCAGGTCTGCGACGAGTGGGCGGGGCAGAACATGACCAGCGGCGGATCCAGGGATACCGAGGAGAACGACTGGCAGGTCATCCCGATCGGCTCGGTATCGTGCGCGGTGACCACGACGATCCCGGTCGCGAAGTGGCTGAGTATCCGGCGGAAGGTCGCGGGGTCCTCGGCCAGCGAGCCGGCTGGGGGCACGTCGCTGTTACCGGCGCTCATCCCGGCTCCGGCCGCGGCGGCTGTCCTGACGGCGGGCATCGCCGGGCACCGTCAGAAGTCCGCGCGGCTGTACAGCCGCCGCGCGTTCCCCTCGAAGATCTTGTGCTTGTCCTGCGCCGACAGCCAGTCCAGATCCTGGACCAGGGCCAGCGTGTCGTCGAAGGGCCGCCCGGTGACCGGGTCGATGGCCTGGGCCGTGCCCAGCATCTCGGTGGCGAACAGCACGTTGTCCGGGCCCATCCGGCGGATGGTCAGGTTCATCGCCTCGTCGTCGTAGACGGCCAGGTCGAAGTACAGGCGCCGGACCGCCTCCTCGAACGGGGGGCCGGGCCGGGCGGCGAACAGGCTGCGCAGCCGGTTCCAGTGGAACGGGACGCCGCCGCCGCCGTGCGGGATGATCAGCTTGAGGTCGGGGAAGTCGGTCAGCACCCGGGAGGTGGTCAGCTCGACCACCGCCGCGACGTCCGTGTTGACGTAGTGCGCGCCGTTCATGTGCAGGTGGGGGTTGAGCGTCGAGCCGGCGTGGATGAGGCCGGGCACGTCGAGTTCGGACATCTTCTCCCACAGCGGGTACCACCAGCGGTCGCCCAGCGACGGGGTGAGCGGGGCAACGCCGCCGGACACGTCGGGGTTGATGTTGCAGCCGACGAATCCCATCCCCACGCACCGCTCGAGCTCACCCAGCGCGTTCGCCGGGCTCACGCCCGGCGACTGGGGAAGCTGGCAGGCGGGCACGAACTGCTCCGGGTACATGGCCGCCGCCCGCGCGATGAGGTCGTTGTTCACCTCCGTCCAGTTGCGGCTGATGGTCTCGCTGCCGAACTCGTGGCCCATGAACGCGGCCCGCGGGGAGAAGATTGACTTGTCGACGCCGCGCAGGGCCATCGCGTCGAGGTGCACCTGCAGGGTGGCCTTGAGCTGATCGTCGGAGATGCCGGGATTGCCCTTGACGCCGCCCCGGGCCAGCTGCAGGATCTGCCGTCCCCGGTAAGCGTCCAGTTCCGGGGGCACCTTCGTGTAGTGCCCGTGCACGTCGATGATCACGATGCCACCTGCCTCGCGGCCAGCCGCTTCCGGCCGATTTCCGTCGCGCGATGAGTCCGGCCGGGGTTCGGCATCAGCCACCGGAACCCCTGCTCGATACGCTTTTCCACGTTCTGCTCGGTGACGTGCGGGATCCCGCACGGCACGCCCGCGTCGGCGCAGATCGCCAGCACGTCAGCGATGGCCGCCTCGACATCTGGATGCTCGTACTCGCGCGGATGCCCGAGGTCCTGGCTGAGGTCACCCTCGCCGATGAGCACCACCCCGACGCCGGGCACCTGCGCCAGGATGTCCGGCAGGTTCCTGATCGCCGCGACCTCCTCGCACATGATCACGGCCAGGATGTCGCCGTCCGGGGCGAGCGGCCAGGTATCGGCCCGCCGGTAGTACTCTGCGACGTCGACGCCCCAGTACCGGGACGCGCCGAACGGGCCGTCCCCGCGCAGTCCGGGCGGCTCGTATCCCGGGGCCGTCGCCGGGCGCGGGTAGCGGCACGCCGCGACCGCGTTGCGCGCCTCGCGGACCGTGCTGACATGCGGCCAGATCACGCCGTAGACCCCAGCGTCCAGGACCTGCTTGGCCAGCCACTGCGTCATCTCCGAGCCGTTGGCCGGGATCCGGACGAACGGCGTGACCTGCGGCTTGACGTCGCCCTGCGCCGCGATCGCCTTACGGTCTAGCAGGAACTGCAAGCTGGTACGCAGGGCGGCCACGTCGAACGGGTTGTGCTCCATTTCGAAGACGACCACGTCGTAGGGCCCGCCGGCCATGGCCTGCGCGTTGCCGATGTCGGCGGGCGCGAACGAGGCGAAGACCGTGTCGCCCGCCGCCAGCGCCGCGATGGCGCCGTTGAGGTGCTCGCTCAGCTGCATCCGCTCTCCTATTTCGTGGCCGGCGCGGGCCAGTAGCCCCAGTAGCTGAGGTTGGTCAGCTCCCGCGTGACCCAGGTCGACTCGTCGACGTGCCGCCCGTGCACGCCGAACTCGAACTCGAAGCCGCCCGGGCAGAAGACGTAGAACGACAGCACCTCGTCGTTGGAGTGCTGGCCGATCTCGGTCTTCAGCACGCCCGCCTCACGGGCCCGGGCGAAGCTGCGGCCGAACGTCTTGATGGAGTCGACCTCGATCATCATGTGCCGCATGCCCTGCGGGGAGGGCGCCTCGGTGAGCGCGATCGTGTGGTGGCGCGGGTTACAGCCCAGAAAGCGCAGCTTGCGGACCGGCATCCCGGGGATGCGCACCACCATCGAGTCCCGGTGCGACAGCCCGATCAGCCGGGTGTAGAAGTCGAACGCGGCGTCGATGTCCTCGGCGGGCAGGACCACGTGTCCCGCGCCGAGCGCGCCGGTGACGAACTCGCCGCCGTGCGGCAGGCTGACCGGCAGCCCGTCTACCTGCTGGCTGTAGAACAGCTCGAGCGGGTTCCCGCACGGGTCCGCCACGCTGACGAAGCGCTCGACCAGGCGCTCCTCGGCGTCGGCGGCCGAGCCTTCCTTGACCGCGATACCCGCCGCGTCCAGTTCGGAGACGGCCAGGTCCAGCGCGGCCTTGTCCCGCAACTCCAGGCCGACCGCCGCGACCCGGTCGGTCTCACCGGGCACGATGGCGATGCGGACCGGACGGTCGTCCATCCGCAGCCGCAGTGTCCCGTCCGGGCCATCGGTGGCCCGCAGGCCGAGCACGTCCTCGGCGAACCCGCGCCACTGCTCGACGACGGTCGATTCCAGGCGCACGTAGCCCAGGCTGTAAATCTTCATGACCGCTTCTTCTCCTTAACGCAGGTCAGGCGCTGACGTCAGCCAGCCGCCAGGAAGTCGGTAGTGACCCGCTCGAACTCCGCTCGCTGCTCGATCTGGGCCCAGTGGCCGCACTTGGGGAAGACGTAGAGCCGGGCGTTCTGCAGGAGCCGGAAGCCGAGGAAGGCCCCGTCCAGCGGCTGCACTCGGTCCTCGCGGCCCCAGGTGATAAGCACCTCATGCTCGACCTGGGACGCCTCCCGCCACAGCTCCCCGGCCTGGGCGAAGGCCGGGTTCCGGTTGGCCCGCTGCATCGCGCCCAGTCCGTCCGTAGCCGGGTTGGTCGCGGCGAGGAACCGGTCCTCGATCAGTTCCTCGGTGACCAGCGACTGGTCGTAGACCAGCGTGCGCAGGAACGCGGCCATCTTCTCGCGTGTCGGCCCGGGCGGCGCGCCGAACTCCATCAGCCGCCTGATGCCCTCGCTCGGCCGCGGCGCGAACAGGCCCATGGACAGCGCCGACCCGGGACCCATCAGCACCAGCCGGTTCGCCCGGTCGGGGAAGTCGAGCGCGAACCGCACCACGACCGAGGCGCCGAGCGAGTTCCCGATCAGGTGCACCTTGTCCAGGCCCTGGTCGTCCAGGAACCCGGCCAGCATGGCCGCGGTCCAGCTCAGGTAGTGCCGGTCGTATTCGGCCGGGCCTTCGGTGCCGCCGAAGCCCGGCTGGTCGATGAGGAACGTGCGGAAGTGCTCGCTGTAGGCCGGCAGGTTGCCGGAGAAGTTGCTCCAGGCCGACACTCCGGGCCCGGCGCCGTGCAGCATGACCAGGGGATAGCCGGAGCCGGCCTCGTGGTAGTGCACGGCCAGGCCGCCGACCTTCGTGCTGCGGCTGGTCTCTTCGTAGCTCAGTGACTCGGGCATGACTGCTCCAAGGGCAACTAGTCGGGGATGAGATCGGCTAGATTCCGGAATCCGCGATGGACAGTCCGAAGGACATGGCGCCGTATGCCATCAGCATCGGCTCCGGGACATTGCTGTTGTGCTGCGCTCCGGCGTGGATGTCCCGCCAGGCCCGCTGGATCGGGTTGAGCTCGTGCAGCACCCGCCCGCCGGAGTTCTGGAACACGCGGTCCACCGCGGAGATCGCGAGCTGGGTGGCGCGCACCTGGTCCAGCCGCGCGCGGGCTCTGATCTCGATCGGGATGTCCTTCTCGTCGCGGGCCAGGGCGAGCATGTCGTCCAGGTCGCGCCAGATCTGGAGCCGGGCGCCGTCCAGTTCCCCGGCCGCTTCGGCCACCCGGGCTTGCGAGAACGGTTCCTCGGCGACCCGCGTCCCCTTGGTGATCCGGACCCGCTCGGCGGTCCAGGCGACGTGGTCGTCGAGCGCGCCCTGGGCCGCGCCCAGCAGGGGCGCCGCGATCCCGAAGGTGAAGACCGGCCCGAACGGCAGCCGGTAGATGGGCGAGTCGCTGGTCACGCTGCCGGACCGGTAGTCGTGCGTGCGGTGCTCGGGGACGAAGGCGTCCTCGATGACGACGTCGTTGCTGCCGGTGCCACGCAGCCCGACCACGCGCCAGACGTCGTCGATCGTGTAGTCGGTACGCGGCACCAGGAAGCACAGCCGCTTGATGTTGCCGGCGGCGTCGGTGGCCACCCCGCCCAGGATCGCCCACTGCGCGTGCTCGCAGCCCGAGGAGAACGACCAGCGGCCGCTCAGCCGGTAGCCGCCGTCCACGATCTCGACGTGTCCGCGCGGCGTGTACGAGGAGCAGATCAGCGTGTCCTGGTCCTCTCCCCACACGTCCACCTGGGCCTGCTCCGGCATCAGGCCGAGCTGCCAGTTGTGCACGCCGATCACCGAGTACACCCAGCCGGTGGAGCCGCAGGCGGCACTGATGATCATGCCGGCTTCCAGGAACACCCGCGGATCGAGCTCAAAGCCGCCGAACCTGGCCGGCTGCAGGATCCGGAACAGCCCGGCTTCCTTGAGCTCCCTGATCGTTTCGTCGGAAATCCGGCGTGCTTGTTCGGTGGCGAAAGCTCTCTCGCGCAGCACCGGGGCCAGCGACCGGGCCTTGTCCAACGCCTCGACTGGACGCATCCGCAATCCCTTCCGTCTTTGACTGCAAGGGCCTGGAACCCACCAGACCCTTATTGATCACAATCTGCCATCCCGTTGAGCCTGTCATGCGCTTATCCCGGTCAGCGGCACGAACCGGCCAGCAAACTTGCCGGCTGGGGCAGCCTGCTGTCATGACAGCGATTGCCGGGCGCAAGCTCGGTCCTTCAGGGTGGGGGTAAGCCCGGAAGTTACTTTGGCGGGTGTTCTGTGCTGCTGGATGATGCGGAGCGGCGCACCCGGCAGGATGTGGCGAGTAGGACGGGGACCAGAAATGTCCGTGCATGATGTGCCGGTTCACCGGCCGCAGCCGCCGGGCCGATACGCCCTTGAGGGCGTTCACCAGGGCGGACACGGCCACCTTGGGCGCGTACTCCACCGGCAGGTGCACGTGGTCGTCTGCGCCGCTGAACTCGCGCGGGTCGGCGCCGAAGTCGGCGCAGACCTTCCGCATGACGTCCTCGCAGCACTGGAGCATGTCCGCGTCGAGCACGCCACGCCGGTACTTTGTCATGAAGACCAAATGGACATGGAGTGCGGAAACCACATGCCTGCCACGGCGGTAATTACCGGGGTTTGTCATAGGCCATCGCTAGGCTCTGGTGCTGTGCAGGTTAGGTACCGGTACCGGATCTACCCGACGCCGGGGCAGCAGCAGGCCCTGGCGCGGACGTTCGGGTGCGCCAGGGTGGTGTACAACGATTGTCTGCGGGTCCGCGATGAGGCATACGCGGCCGGGGAGAAGATCGGCGACACCGAGGTGCAGCGCCGTGTGGTCACCTTGGCCAAGCGGACCCCGGAGCGGGCCTGGCTGGGCGAGGTGGCATCGGTCGCGCTGGTGCAGGCATGCCAGGACGCCCGCCGCGCCTACCGGAACTGGTTCGACTCGCTGTCGGGCAAGCGGAAGGGCCGCAAGGTAGGGCACCCGGCGCTCCGGCGCAAGCATCAGCGCCAGTCGATCCGCCTGACCCGCAACGGGTTCGCACTGCACGGGGAGCGCCTGTACGTGCCCAAGGTGGGTGACATCGAGGTCAGGTGGTCGCGGGACCTGCCGTCGGTTCCGTCCTCGGTCACGGTGATCCGCGAGCCGGATGGCCGGTACTACGCCTCGTTCGTGGTCGAGCGTGCGGTCACGCTGTTGCCCGCATGTGATCACGAGGTGGGTATCGACCTAGGGCTCGAGGCCCTAGCCGTCACTTCAGACGGAGAGAAGATCCCGAACCCGCGGTTCCTGCGGGCAAAGGAACGCAAGCTCGCCCGCGCGCAGCGGGCACTGTCCCGTACGCAGAAGGGGGGCGCGAACCGGGCCAAAGCCCGGCACCGGGTCGCGGCCGTGCACCGGAAGGTCCGGGAGGCCCGGCTCGACCACGCGCATAAGGTCGCTCTGCGGCTAGTCCGCGACAACCAAGCGGTCTACGCCGAAGACTTGTGCGTGTCCGGACTAGTCCGGACCCGGCTAGCCAAGTCAGTCGCCGACGCGGGCTGGTCGCAGCTCCTACGGCTTATTGAGGAGAAGGCAGCCCAGTACGGGCGCACCTTCGCCAGGATCGGCCGGTTCGAGCCAACCAGCCAGGTCTGCTCGGCCTGCGGCGTGAAGGACGGCCCGAAGCCTCTCAGCGTCCGCCAGTGGACCTGCGCGGCGTGCGGGACGGTTCAGGACCGGGACGTGAACGCGGCCAAGAACGTGCTCGCCCTCGGGCGGAGGGAGAGCCTAAACGCCTGTGGAGGTGGCATAAGACCAGGACATGTCCTGGCGGCTGCCGACGAAGCAGGAACCCACCGGAGCGTGGCATGAGCCGCGCCGGAGGAATCCCAGCCGTTCACGGCGGGGAGGACGTCAAAGCTGCATTCGTTACCGGCGCCGGCGGCGGCATTGGCCGGGCCGTGGCCCTGCGCTTCGCCCGGGCTGGCTCCGCGGTCACGGTGGTCGACATCGATCCGGCCAAAGGCGAGGAAACCGCGGATCTGGTTCGCCAGACCGGAGCGGCGGCGCTGTTCGTCCGGGCGGACGTGGCCAATGGCCAGGAGGTCGAGGAGGCCGTGCGCGCGACCGTGGCGGAGTTCGGGAGCTTGGACTTCGCGCACAACAACGCCGGCATCACCGGCGAGCGGACGCTGGTCCATGAAACCAGCCCCGAGGACTGGCAGCGGATCCTAGACGTCAACCTCACCGGGATCTGGAACTGCCTGCGGCACCAGATCCCGGTCATGCTGGCGGCGGGCGGCGGCGCGATCGTCAACACCTCCTCCGCGGCCGGACTGACCGGCACGCCCGAGCTGTCGGCCTACGCGGCCAGCAAGTTCGGTGTCATCGGGCTGACCCGGTCGGTGGCGGTGGAATACGCGGCCGAAGGGATCAGGGTCAACGCCGTGTGTCCCGGCCTGGTCGCCACGCCGATGCTGGCCGCGTTCACCCAGGCCCACCCGGACTGGCTGGACGGACTGTACCTGCCGCAAGGCCGGATGGCGGACCCGGACGACATCGCCGCCGCCGTATTCTGGCTCTGCTCGCCCGACTCGGGCCACGTTAACGGCGTCGCCCTGCCGGTCGACGGCGGCGTCATGGCCGGCGGCTCCCGCCGCCGGTTACCGGCCGAACACCGCTGACACTGTGCCGAGCTGTGACAGCTCGGCGACTATTCGGGTGCCCGTTTCGATCGAGACCATCGGGCCCAGTGCCCCGCTCAGGATCACTTCGCCCGCGCGCAGCGGCGATCCGTAGTCGCAGCAGGTCCGGGCCAGCCAGGCCAGCGCGTTCAGCGGATCGCCCATGCAGTCGGCCCCGGATCCGGTCGAGACGGTGGCGCCGTCCTTGGTCATCGTCATGGTCACCGCCACCGGGCTGATGTCCGCGAGGCGGCACGCCCGGCTGCCCAGCACGAACAGCCCGCTCGACGCGTTATCCGCGACGGTGTCGGTGATCGAGATGTCCCAGGCCTTGATCCGGCTGTCGACGATCTCCAGAGCGGCCACCACGTGGTCGACGGCCGCCTCGAGGCGGCCGGCCTCCAGGACCTCGTCGTCGAGGTCGGCGCCCAGCACGAACGCCACCTCGGCCTCCGCCTTCGGCTGCAGCAACCGCTCCATCGGGATCGCCTCGGACTCCGGGTACAGCATGTCGTCGAACAGCACCCCGGAGTCGGGCTGGTCGACGCCGATCTGCCGCTGGACCGCCGGAGAGGTCAGGCCGATCTTGCGCCCCACGATCCGCACGCCCGTGGCCAGCCGGTCGCGGTTCACCGCTTCCTGCACCTGGTAGGCGAGCGGTATGTCAGCGGTGCCGAGCAGGTCACGGACCGGCTCGCAGGGCTGGCCGTCGCGCGCGGCGCCCTGCAGCCGGGCCGCCGCCGCTCGCACCAGGTCGGCTCGGGACGGCTCAGAGCTGGCCATGGGTTTCCTTCTTCCAGGTGGACGCCATCGCGGAGGCTATCACGCTGCCCTAAGGCACCGGCTGGCGCAGGTGACGGCTGACGTCACCGACATGCTCGATGATGATCAGCCGGTCGGTGAAGTACCACCGGCCGTCGCCGTCGCGGGCGAAGGTGTCCTCGTAGCGGCCCGCCACGATGGGCTGCAGCGGCAGGTCCGGCCGGCTTTGCAGCACGGTGAAGTACGACCGGGCCGACGCGGTTCCGGCCGCCTCGTCGGCGTCCACGATCAGGTTGGTCGTCACGTGCTTGGTCGACGGGGTGCCGTCCTCGAACCGCTGCACGCTGCCGTCGAACGCGGCCAGCACCTCGGCCGCCCCGGTGAACGTGGCGCCGTCACCGGAGACCGTGTGCAGCCGAGCCCGGCCGAAGAACGCCGCCATCCCGGCCAGGTCCCCGGCGTCGAGCCGGTCGGCGTACCCGAAAACGAGCCGCGCGATCGCGGCGTAGACCGGTTCCATGCCCCCGACGGTAGGCCGCCCTCCCGCCCCGGCGGCCCGCCCGTCCTGGACAACGGGACACTCTCGGTGGTCAGGCTTCGCTGGCGGGGGCGGCGGGATGAAAGCCGTTGTCGAGGGCGCGGCGGACGCGGGTTAGCAGGGTGGCCTCGGTGAATGGTTTTTCCAGGAGGTCGATCTGATCGGCGAAGGCGCCGTGGGTGTCCAGGACCGGCTGGGCGTATCCGGACATGTACAGGACGGGCAGGGCTGGGCGGATGGTGTGCACCCGCCTGGCCACCTCGTTGCCGAGCATCTCGGGCATGACCACATCGGTGAGCAGCAGGTCGATGGTCTGCCCGGTGTCCCCTGCGATGCTGGGCGCCTCTGGCGCGGAGCGGGCGACGCGGACCTGGTAGCCGTTCCGGGTCAGCAGGCGGCTGGCCAGTTCTTGCAGGCTGGCTTCGTCTTCGACGAGCAGGATCGTCTCCCCCCGGCCGCGGGGGGGTGCGGCGGGCGGTGCCTTGGATCTGGCCGCTTCTTCGCTGGTGGCGGGCAGCATGCCGGTGACGGTGGTGCCCATCCCAGGTTCGGAGTAGATCTGGACGTGGCCGCCGGCTCCGGTGATGATGCCGTAGAACGTCGCGAGGCCGAGCCCGGTGCCCTTGCCGGCCGGCTTGGTGGTGAAGAACGGCTCGAACACGCGGGCGAGGACCTCGGGGGGAATGCCGGTGCCGGTGTCGGAGACCCGCAGCCGGGTGTAGCGGCCTGGCTTGAGGCCGGGCCGGCCCTCTGCGTAGGCCTCGTCCACGGTGATGTTCGCGGTGTCGATGGTGAGCTTCCCGCCGCCGGGCATCGCGTCGCGGGCGTTGACGGCGAGGTTGACCAGGACCTGCTCGAGCTGGCCGGCGTCCGCCTTGACCGGCCACAGGCCGTCGCCGGGTGCGGTGTTCAGGGTGATGTGCTCGCCGAGGGTGCGGCGCAGCAGCTGCTCCAGGCCGGCGATGATCTCGTTGAGGCTGAGCACTTCGGGGTGCACGACGTCGCTGCGGGCGAAGATCAGCAGCTGGCGGGTGAGCCTTGTCGCCCGCTGCGTCGCGCCGCGGACCTGCTCGACGTCGTCGAGCACGCTGCCCAGCCGCGCGTCCTCGGCAGCCAGGCCCGCTATCTCCTCGGCGAGCATGTCGCTAAAGCCGCCGATCACGTTCAGCAGGTTGTTGAAGTCGTGCGCGATGCCGCCGACCAGCTGGCCGAGGCTCTCCATCCGCTCGGCGTGCCGGAGCCGGTCCTGCGCCGTTGCCCGCTCGGCATCGGCGCGCACCACGTCGGCCATCAGCCGGGCGTTGTAGATCGCCTGGGCGCCCCGCTCGGCCAGGTCGGCGCACAGCGCAAGGTCAGTCTGGTCGTACGGCTCCTCAGTCACGTCGCGGAAGACAAGGAGCACGCCGAGTGCCGTGCCCGCCGCGATCAGCGGCGCAATGATCAAACTGCGTACTTCGGCGCGGGCGGCTATATAGCCTCGGTCGTCCGTCAGCCCGGAGCCGGCGGGATCGAACCGCGCCATCAAGATCGCCTCACCGGTTCGCAGCGCTCTCCCGGAAAGTGACCCGGATACGGACGCCGGGCGCCCGTACACGGAATCTTTGAACGCCTGCGCACGGAGGGCATCGTTGTGGTGCGTCGCGGTGGGCAGCAGGAACTCGCCCGACTCGCCGAGCAGGCGTATCTGACAGCAGTCGCCCAGGGCCTGCGCCGTCTTCGTCACCACCAGGTCAAGGACCACGTCCAGGTCCAGGCTTGAGCCGAACAGCTTGCCGGCCTCGGCGATCATCGTGAGCCGCCGGTGCTCAGCGGCGGCAAGCGCCAGCGCCTCGCCCAGCGCCTGCTGATCGCTGTCTTTGCCGGGCAGATGCGCTATCCACAAGGTTCCGGTCCCGCGCTCCAGGGGCACTCGCAGTCCGGTCGCCTGGAGCATGAACTCGGAGCCGTCCTGCCGCTGGTACACCAAGGAGCCGGACCACCATCCCGCCGCGACGATGAGCGGGGTAAGGCTCTTGCGGCCCAGGCCGGTCGCGGTACGGTGCTGGCCCACCACGTGGGCGACCGACTGCCCCACCGCCTGCGCCGCCGGTATGCCGAACAAATCGGCGGCCGTCTCATTCCACAACACGATCTTCTGGTTCTCGTCGACGAGGACCACCGAGAGCCCGGGCGTGCCAGAGATGGCATCGATGTCAACCGAGTACCCGATCCTCCCCGGGATCATGATCCCGGCCTCGTATCCGCTGCAGCTACCTGGCGTGTACGCCCGCTGCACCGCAGGTCAAGGCATATCTGTCCGGTACGCGCGGACCCGCGGAGCCTTGCCAGCCAGATCAATGACTTTCCGCCATCCTGCAATGCTGCGAACAAGGCGAGTGCGGGGGCATGCTCCCGCGACGACGAGCCTGTACAGGGATTTTAGCATATAGTAATTATAAAGTTACTTTAGGTAAATAGGCGGCGAACGTAACAGGTGAACTCATGTCAAGCGCGGCTGGCTGACCGCATCGAGCGTTCGCGGCCAGGCAAGCCCATCGATCTCGTCGAGCTCGGGCGGCACCTTGGCTGTGGCCCGAGCTCAGGACCGGCTGGCGCGGTCGGCTCTGCCGATCACTGCAGCAGGACCCCCGGGCATCAAGCGCTTTACGCAGGAGCCTGGCCAGGAACCCCGAAGGAGCCTGATGAACCATACCTTGCTTTACATCGAGGACGACGAGCACAACATCGCCCTGGTTGAAGCAGTACTCAGACGCCGCCCTCAGATCGAGTTGCACGTGGCAATGAACGGCCGTGACGGTGTCCAAGCCGCCATCGACAAGCAGCCGGGCCTCATCCTGCTCGACAATCGCCTCCCCGACACAACCGGCAGCAAAATCCTGCAGGAGCTCGCGTCCTCATCAGCTACTGCGGCGATCCCAGTGGTTATCCTCACCGGCGACTCAGACGAGGTCATCGATGAGCTGCTAGCCAGCGGAGCCGCTGAGTCTGTCGCGAAGCCGTTTAGCTTTCGCCAGTTCATTGAAATAATCGACCGCTACCTGAAATGACGACAGGGAAATCAGTGTAACTGGATAGGTCCGCGGTTTGTGGATGCTGGGGCGCCGGTTCTGGTTTTGCGGTAGCGATTTAGCAAGCGTCAGCGTGTTATGGCTGGTTGCGGGGCAGAGCCGTCTTGAATGATTCCCCCGACCGTCCGGCCAATGTACGCGTCGCCTGGTGATCGAGGCCACCTACCCACTCTGACATCCCGGCTGCGCTCAGGGCCCGGTGAAGCTGACCTCGGCCGTCTCGACGGTCCCGCCCCGGCGTCCGGGCGCGAGCTGGTACTTCCAGTACAGGTTCGTGTGCACGATCACCAGGTCCGGGGTCGGCGCGCCCTCATCGGTGTGGTCCTCGGTAGTGTGCGCGTCGCCGACCAGCGTCACGTCGTAGCCACGGACCATCGCGCCGTGCAGGGTCGACCGGATGCAGATGTCGCTATCCGCGCCGGTGACGAACAGCCGGCCCACCCCGCGCTCGGCCAGCCGTTCCTCCAGGTCGCTGTCCTCGAACGCGTCGGCCCAGCTCTTGTGCACCAGCGGCTCTGAGTCGCGGCGGGCCAGCTCGGGCACGCACTGCCATTCCTGGGAGCCCTTGGGCAGGTCCTCGTCGAAATGCTGCACCCAGATCACGGGCGCGCCTTCGGCCCGCGCCTTGTCGACCAGCGCGCCGATGTTCGCGATCACCCCGTCACGGTTGTGCACCCGGGCCATCACATCGTTCTGGACGTCGATGGCGAGCACCGCGCTGTTCGGCCGGTTGGCCAGGGTCGTCATGGTCTCGACCCTACGCCTGCGCACCGCCGCATATTCGAAGCGGCGATCCAGCCTTGACACTACGCCACCGGCGCGGGGCCGCTGCGCTGCTGGCCACGGCCGGGACCAGACAGCAGCTGAGCCACCACCTCGCGCTGACAGAGCCCGGCGTTTTGCGAGCTGGCTTGGCGTGTCAGGTTGATCACTGAGGACCGGCAGTGGCAGGCTGCGGCGTGTGTCCGATACGCCCGGGATGGCTGGTGCTGCCGGGCTGCGTGCGGCGAACGGGCGGCTGCGGGAGCTACTGGCGCAGCGGGATGCGGAGATCGCCAGGCTGCGGGCACAGGTGGCGGAGCTTCAGGAGCAGGTCGCTGACCTGGCAGCCAGGGTGGGACAGAACTCGAAGAACTCCTCGAAGCCGCCGTCCTCGGACGGGCTGGGTAAGCCGGCGCCGAAGTCGCTGCGGGGGAAGACCGGCCGCAGGCCGGGCCGCCCGAAGGGACAGCCGGGCGTGACGATGCAGTTGACGGACCATCCTGACCGCGTGGTCCGGCATGTGCCGGGATGCTGCGGCACGTGCGGCGGGAGCCTGGACGGGGCGGAAGAGACCAGGATAGAGCGGCGTCAGGTGACCGAGATCCCGCCGGTGAGGGCCGAGGTCACCGAGCACCAGATCGTTGAACTGGAGTGCGGCGGCTGCGGAGCGCGGACCAGGGGGCGCGCGCCAGGCGGGGTGACCGCGCCGGTGCAGTACGGGCCGCGGGCGGCGGCGCTGGGCGCCTACCTGTGGCACGGGCAGTTCCTGTCCCGGGACCGGGCCTGCGCCGCGATGGCGGACATGTTCGGCTGCGCGCCATCGCCGGGCGCGCTGGCCGCGATGACGAAGAAGATCGCCGGGCTGATCGCCCCGGCACTGGACGCCATCGTGACGGCTCTCATCGTCTCTGAGGTCGCGCACTTCGATGAGACCGGGTTCCGGGTGGCGGGAAAGCTGGCCTGGGCGCACTCCGCCTCGTCCGGCAGGTACGTGCTGGTCACCGTCCACTCTAAGCGCGGGACCCAGGGGATGGACGCCGCCGGGGTGCTGCCGTCGTTCGCCGGGATCGCCTGCCACGACGCCTGGAAGCCCTACGACAGCTACGACGGCGTGGCCGCGCACGCTCTTTGCAATGCTCATCTGCTGCGCGAGCTGATCGCGGTCACCGAGACCGGCACCGCGGACGACGTGGTCTGGGCACAGCAGGCCATCGACGCGCTGCTGGAACTCAAGCAGGCCGCGGATACCGCCCCCGCCGGCGGGCATGACACCGCCGATCCGGAAGTCCTGGAAAAGCACGGCCGCTGGTTCCGCGACGCAGCGGAAGCGGGGATTGTCTTGAACGCCGCCCGCTGCGGCAAACTCCAGAAGAAGCATCACGCCCTGGCCACCCGGATGGCCGCCCGCGCCGATGACTACCTCCGCTTCGCCCATGACCTGCAGATTCATTTCGACAACAACGAGGCCGAGCGCGTCATCCGGATGAGCAAGCTACGCATCAAGGTCTCAGGCTGCATGCGCTCCATGACCGGAGCCGAGACCTTCTGCGCCATCCGGTCCTACCTCGCCACCGCCACCCGGCACGGCATCGGCTGGCTCGACGCCCTCACCCAGGCCGCCCGGGGCAACCCCTGGATCCCGGACACAACATAACCGCGACCGCAATAGGACACCGGTCCGCCGGACCATAACCGCGGCTAACTATTAGTCACTGGATGAAAATAATGAATTGTCCGTACGGCTCGGGAAGTCTAGGGTCGCAGCGATGACTGACGACCTCCCGCCGAGGTTTACCCGCCTCACGTTCCACGGTCCCTTGTCCGAGGCCAGAGCCGCACGCATCGTCGACCGGCTCGCCAGGACACGCCCGGCCACGGTGCTGGACGTCGGCTGTGGCTGGGGTGAGCTGATGCTCCGCATCCTCGCCGCGGTCCCCGGCGCGGCCGGTACCGGGATCGACATCAGCGACGCCGACCTGGCCAGGGGCCGGGACAACGCGACGGCCCGCGGGCTCGCCGGGCGGGTCTCGTTCATCGAGGAGTCCGCGGTCAGCACCGCGCGCGGGCCGGCCGACCTGGTCCTGTGTGTCGGCTCTACCCACGCCCTCAGCGAGGCCAAGCCGCCGCAGCACACCCTCGACACGCTGCCCGCGCTGCGCCGCCTGGTCAACCCCGCAGGCCGGGTGCTCGTCGGTGAATGCTTTTGGGAGCATCCGCCGACCCCCGCCGAGATCGCCGCCGCCTGGCCCGGCATCACGGCCGAGGACCACTACGACCTGCCCGGGCTCATCGACCTGGCGATCATGGCCGGGTTCCGGCCGGAATGGATCGAGACCGCCAGCCTGGAAGAATGGGATGACTTCGAGTCCGGTTCCATGGCCGATGCGGAGGAATGGCTCGCGGACCATCACGATCACCCGCTGGCCGCCGAGACCAGGAAGATGGCCGACGACCACCTGTCCGTCTGGCTCCGCGCCTCCCGCGGACTCCTGGGAGTGGCCTACCTCACGCTTATCCCGCTGCCGTAACACCCCGGCGCGGAGATCCGCACGATACGCGGCTCGCCTGGGCCGCAGCGGCGCGGGCGAGAGCGGCTCACGGCCTGCACGCCACGCCCCCAGAAGGCGGCCGGGCTCGCGGCTTCGAGCTCGGCGGCCCTCCACAAGCAACAAGACATGCCGCATCGGCCGACAGGAACTAAAGAACCCGCACGACAAAGGACCGGCAGGCAGCCCAGAAAGGAACCTATCTAGTTAC
>PLIQ01000378.1:0-183 GCA_003140115.1 Actinomycetota bacterium
GGGCGGCGCTGGCGTGGCAGGCGGCGATCTCGGCCTGCAGCAGGTACAGGTCAGGCTGCTCCCCGTCGGCCGCAGCCGCCAGCAGGCGCAGCCCCTCGTCGATTGCGTCCCCGTCCCAGCGGGTGCGGTCTTGTTCGGGCAGAGGCACCAGGTCACCGGAGGCGTCGGTCCGCGCGCCGCGGC
>PLIQ01000378.1:254-23288 GCA_003140115.1 Actinomycetota bacterium
CTGGGCCATGGTCGGCTCGGGGATCAGGAACGCCCGGGCGATCTCGGGCGTGGTCAGCCCGGTCAGGGTGCGGAGCGTGAGGGCGACCCGTGCCTCCGGCGGCAGTGCCGGGTGGCAGCAGGTGAAAATCAGCCGGAGCCGGTCATCGGAGATGTCACCGTCAGGTGCCGCTGGCGGGCCGGGTTCGGGCGCCAGCATCAGTGCCTGCTGCAGTTTGGCGGCCTCGTTGGCCCGGCGGCGCAGCACGTCGATGGCCCGGTTGCGGGCGGCGGTGGTGAGCCAGGCGCCCGGGCGCTCGGGAACACCGTCGCGGTCCCAGGCGCTCAGGGCGCGGGTGAAGGCGTCCTGGGCGCATTCCTCGGCCAGATCCCAGTCGCCCGTCATCGCGATCAGCGAGGCGGTGATCCGGCCCCATTCCTCGCGGAACACGGCCTCAACCGCCACCTCGGCCGCGCTCGCTGCTGGCACCGTGAGTCCTCCTCGCCTTCCGGTCAGAATAAAGCTGCCGGATGTGTCGATCCAGCCGCCGGCCGTTCGTCGCCCAGATGAGAGGCGGTCAGAGACAGACCGCCGCGACGAAGGGAAACGGCATGAACCAGCTGCCCGAACTGGCGAAGGCAATCTGCGANNCGTAACGGCACCCGGCGTGGCATGGTACGGCTCACGGGCCTGCGCCTCCGCCTGTTCCCGGCGGCGCTGCGCCGCGCCGCCCAGGGCTTCTAGGAGGACTGAGATGAAGTACCTGAACTTCGTTGCCGCCAGCGGCCGGCCCGCCCGAGAAGACGTGGCGGTCATGCAGCGCGAAATCCCCGGCTGGGAGAAGGAAACGCAAGGGGTCCGGCTGCTCGGCCGGGCCCTGGACCTGCCGCACACGGCCAGAACGGTGCGTGTCCGCGACAGCCAGCCGCTAGTGACCGACGGCCCGTTCGTGGAGGCCAAGGAGTTCATCGCCGGCTTCGACCTGCTCGAGTGCGCCGACCTGGACGAGTGCATCGCGGTGGCAGCGACCGCCCCGGTGGCATGGTTCATGGCGATCGAGATCCGCCCGTTCGCCAGCGAGCCGCGGCTGGACGAGAAGGCGGCCGCGTTCGGCCGCTTCGAAGACGGCGCCGCCCGCCCCTACGCACTGGCGGTCTGGGCGGGCGGAACGCAGGCGCCGCCATCGGTTGACCAGGCGGTCCTAGCCGAAGGAGACGCCTGGCGGCAATACGTAGCCGCCCGCGGCCTGCACATCCTGGGCGGAACCCTCGAGGGAGCTGACACCGTCACCACCCTCCGCGTCCGCGACGGGAAAACCATGCTGACTGACGGCCCGTTCTTCGCCACCGGCGAGTACATCGCCGCGATCGACGTGGTCAGCTGCGCCGACCAGGAACAGGCGATCCAGCTCGCCGCCACCCATCCGGCCGCCCGGTCCCACCCGATCGAGGTGCGCCCCTTCGAGAACGAATGAGCGGGAGCGCCAGCCGCTCGGTCACGGACCACTCAGCCGTTCACCCGGCAGAGCGCCACCATGGCTCCAACCAGGTCACTGCCCGCTCGCCGCGCCTCCGGCTTCCTCGCACGAGCGCCGGGGCCGAGCACCCCGCCCATGAATGCGCGGGCGACCTGCGCCCGCTCTGCCCGCCCAGCAACGTCACGGTCTCCCGGACCGCCAGCCCAGCCATCCGCGCACCCGCGATTCGCGTGTGTCAGCCCGGGAAGATCTCTCCGGAAAAGGGGGAGAGGTCGAGCCACAGGTATCGATAGGTACGGCTCGTAAACACCCAGCCATTTTCCGAGCGCCGCAGGCGGTCAGACCATACGCCGTTGTTTCTGTAGTAGCTCTCTCCAGGCCCGCGCGCGGCCTCGTGGCACAGGCAGCGGGATGTGGCGTCATCGCCGTCAATCTCGATGGAGCCCTGCACTGCGAACTGAACGAAGTAGTCTCTCTCGTCCCGGAGACTGCGGAACATCGACACGATGTCATCTATGCCCTCGGCGTGCCTCCCGAAGGGCTGGCCTTCGGTGCCCCCGATCACCCACTCGGCGTCGTCGGCCCACAACGCGCGGAAGCCGTCGTAGTCGACGCTAGTTGCGGCATCGGCGAAGCGGGCGGTCGCGTCGCGGATAGCCGCCTCGTCCAGCAGGCGAGTGAGTGAGTCTGCGGTGAGTGAAGGTGCGCTGTCGGTGGTTGTCATACGCCCATCGTGTGCCTGCAGCGCGAGGCGCGCCAGGGAAGGCACAACGGTAGGAGCAGCGGTACCAGCCTCGGAACGTGACCGTGCGGGATAATCGGCCGTATGGCGACTCACGCAACCGAGCTCGGTGCAACGCTGCGCGCCTGGCGCGACCGCCTCTCCCCAGCGGCAGCAGGGCTGCCGACCGGGCACGCGCGCCGGGCACTGGGCTTGCGTCGGGAGGAGCTTGCTGAACTCGCCGGGATCTCGGTCGACTACGTCGTCCGCCTGGAGCAGCAACGGTCCACAACCCCTTCGGCGCAGGTGGTCGCCGCGCTCGCTCGCGCACTGCAGC
The DNA here is from genome assembly GCA_003140115.1 of Actinomycetota bacterium. The sequence goes on from PLIQ01000378.1 coordinate 2,769, forward strand.
TCACGAACACCGAACGAGATCACCTGTACCGGCTGGCCCGGCTTGCTCCTCCAGCCGATGGGGAGATCTCTGACCACATCCCGCCCGGCGTCCACCGCATGCTAAACCGGCTTGGAGACGCCGCCGTCGGGGTCTTCTCCGCGGACTGGCAGCTGATCTGGTGGAACCGCGGCTGGGCGGCGCTCCTTGGCGACCCGTCGTCAACGCCGCCGGCGCTTCGCAACTTCGCTCGCGACAGCTTCCCGGTCAACGGCGACGCTCCGCGATTGTCGCAATGGCCGGTAACCTCGCTCGCCGGCGACACGGTGGAAGCCGCCATCGTGTCCGACCTGCGCCGTGCCACCGGGCGCTTCCCGAACGACAGCCGCCTGAACAGCCTGATTCAGGTACTCACAACGGGCAGCCAGCGCTTCGCCGAGCTGTGGGCCTCCGGCGGGGTCAGCGCACACCGGGAAGACCACAAGATCGTCGAGCACCCTACAGTCGGGCCGATCGCGGTGGACTGCGACATCCTGACCGACGGCGACGCAGAGCTAAAGATCGTGATCCTTACCGCAGCCCCCGATACCGAGGACGAGACCAAACTGCGACTGGCTTTCCTGTCCGGTGTTCCCCATCCCGCTCGCAGCTGAGTTCATGGCTGAGATGTTCGGCGGCGACTCCCGGTGAGGATCATCTGGTCAACGATCGCGCAGGCGACCTTCGTCCGCTTCATGGCCGACCAAGCCGGGATTGCGCGTCGGCCCTAGCGGGTGCTGTACGAGGTCGAAGGTAACCTGATCACCGTCGCGCGGATAGACCGTGTGCCGCTCGAATAATCGCTTTCCCCGAGCAGGACACCCGCAACGCCGACCCGATGACCATTACTGGAAACACGGCAAGCGATCTCCACAGTTCGCCGCCGGTAGAGGCGCCTCGGGCCCTTTCACGCGATCAATGAGCGCGGCAGGCGAAGGTGGCGTCAGGCACGTCGGGGCCTTCCCGATGGGCGGCGCGTGAACTCCCATCATCGGAAGAGCCGGATGGACTTGATGGGGGCAACTGCTTCGCTGATGGTGGGAGCGGCTGGGCCGCTCCCACCATGGTTTAGCCGACGGTCAGTTGTACGGGGTTCCGGGCGGTACCCGGAGGGTGGTGTTGATGCGGTTGAAGAAGTTGCTGACCCCCACCATCAGCACCAGAGCGCTGAGTTGCCGCTCGTCGTAGTGCTTCGCAGCCTCGTCCCAGATCTCGTCGGTGACCGCGCCTGGCCGGTCGGCAAGGCGGGTCGCGGCCTCGGTGAGCGCCAGCGCGGCGCGTTCGGCGTCGTCGAAGAGCCCGCTGTCGTACCACGCGGCTACGGCGGACAGCTTCTCGGGGCTCATGCCGGCCTTTGTTACGTTCTTCGCGCCGGCGTCAATGCAGAAGCCGCGGCCGTTGATCTGGCTCGCGCGCAGGTGCACAAGCTCCAGCGTCTGCTGCGGGACTCCCCCAGCGTAAATGGCCTTGAACAGGTGCTGGACGCCTGTGGTGAGATCGGGATTGGGCGTCGTGTGCTGGATACGTGCTGCCATCTCTCCTCCATGAAGCAGATCGCGGATCATGGACAGCACTACGACGTGCGGTGGCGGCTGAGGTAACGCCGACCGGTGCGTTACCTCACCGGGACCCGGTGCGTCGTTGTAGTGCCGGGCATCGCACGCTGCCGTTCGGGATGAGGATGAGCGTGACAGACGAAGAGAAGCTCGCCGCCGAGTTCGAGACCCACCGCCCCTACCTCCACGCGATCGCGGTCCGCGTGCTCGGCTCGCACCCTGACGCGGACGACGCTGTGCAGGAGGCGTGGCTGCGCCTCGCCCGGACTGGCGACGGGAGCATCGAGGACCTGCGCGGCTGGCTCACCACCGTGACCGGCCGGATCTGCCTCGATCTGCTCCGCAGGCGCGGCGCGCGGGGTGAGGAGCCGCTCGAGCTCAGCGTCGAGATGCTGTCGCTGGATGCGGGGCCGCGGACCAGCCCCGAGGAGGAGAGGTGTTGCTCGGGGACTCCGTGGGTCTCGCGCTGTACGTCGTCATGGACGCCCTCACCCCGGCAGAGCGGGTGTCGTTCGTCCTGCACGACATGTTCGAGATCCCGTTCAACGCCATCGCCGCCATACTCGGTCGCAGCACGCCGGCCGCGAAGATGCTCGCCACCCGGGCCCGCGCGCGGATCCGTCTGGGCACGCCGGCGACCGCCGCGGACGCGGCTGCCCGGGAGGTCGTCGAGGCGTTCCTCGCGGCGGGCCGGGGCGATATGGCGGGGCTGCTCGCCGTGCTCGCCCCCGAGGCCGAGCTTCGCGGGAACGGTCCGCAAGGTCCCTTCGTCGTGCGCGGCGCGGAGCAGATCGCACGCAGCGCGAGGGTGGGCGCGCGCCCGGGCGCGCTCCGTCCGGCAGTCGTCGACGGCCTTCCGGGCCTTCTCGTCATCGTGGACGGGCAGCCGGTCACCGTCCTGGCCTTCACCGTCGCGAACGGTGCGGTCACGGCAATCCGCGCGCTGACCGACCCCGACCGGCTAGCCCAGATCGTCCCCTCCTGGGTCGCCTGACCGCCTGCGACAGCCGCGGCTAAAGTCCCCGGGCGCCTTCCGCGTCCCGGTCAGGCATGCGCAGGGTTTTGGCACAGCACAGGGTGGCGCGCCCGGGTGCTGCCTCATGTAGGTGCTGATCGCCGAGCGGAGGGTGGCGCGGATCCGCTGGCAGGAGGCCGGGCCGACCAGGTGTCCGAGGGGCGAGACGTTCTGGCTAGGCTCTGAGAGATGTGGCCGTTCGCACGGGTGGAGGGGTGATGATCCGGGTCCTTGTCGCGGAGGACATGCGGATTCTGCGGGACACGCTGGTCTCCGTGCTGAACCTGGAAGAAGACATCAAAGTGGTCGCCCAGGTAGCGGCCGGCCCCGACATCGTGCCCGCGGCGCTGGCGGAGCGTCCCGACGTCGCGATGCTCGACATCGATCTGCCGGGGCTCGACGGGCTCACCGCCGCGGCGGAGCTGCATGAACGGATGCCCGCATGCCGGGTGGTGATCCTGACCGTGCTTGGGTACCCCGGGCAGCTGCGCGCGGCGCTTGCCGCGCACGTATCGGGCTTCATGATCAAGGATGCCCCGTCGGACCAGCTGATCGACGTGCTGCGCAGGGGCGCGGCAGGGGAGCGGGTGATCGACCCGAAGCTGGCCCTGGCGGCGCTGGAGATGAAGGAAAACCCGCTGTCGGAGCGCGAGGCCGATGTCCTCCGGCGGTTCGCGGCTGGCGTGGACCTGCCCGAGATCGCGGCGGAGCTCTTCCTGTCCTACGGGACCGTGCGGAACTACCTGGCATCAGCGGTTACCAAGCTCGGCGGTCGCAACCGGATGGACGCGGTCCGGGTCGCCACGGAGGCCGGCTGGCTCTAAACGAGCCGCTGAGCGACCACGGGCTGGCCGACCACGGGCGGGGTGCTAGTGGGCAGCGGGAGCTCGAGGGCCAGGCTGAAGGTGTCGCCCTCCCGCCTGGCGGCCAGCTGCCCGCCTGCCGCCTCGAGGCGGGCTGCGAGGTTGCCGAGGCCGCTGCCAGTACGCCCGGCCTCGGCCAGCGGCGCGCTGCTGGCCTCGTTGCTACCGTCGTTGCTGACCCACAATCGCAGCTGCCCGGCAGGGCCGGTGGTCAGCTCGAGCGTGCAGTAGCTTGCGCTGCTGTGCTTGAGGATGTTCGTGACGGCTTCCCGCAGCACGGGGACCAGGACCGAGGCCGCCTCCGGCGGCGGGTTCGCGCCGATGTGCGCGTGAACGTCGATGCCGGCAGACGCCAGGACGTCGCGAGCGGCCGCGAGCTCCGCGTCAAGCGGCAGTTCCCTGGCCTCGCCGGCCACCGCCGCGGGCGGCCCGATCCGCGAGCCGGTCACGACCAGGGTCGTCGCCGGCGGGCGGGCGCTGATCGTCAGCGTCCCGCTGGCGGGCAACGGCGGCGACGCCGCGTCTTATGACGCGCTAGACGCGCTGCGCGGCCGGATCCTGCCGGAGACCCTTGGCCGGGCCGGGGTCAGCTACGCGGTGGCCGGCGACACAGCCAGCAATCACGACGACGCCAGCCAGCTGAGCGGGCGCACGCCGCTGGTGCTTGCCGTCGTCGCGGCGGTGGCCTTCTGCCTGCTGCTGTTCGCGTTCAGGTCGGTGGTCCTGCCGCTGGTCTCGATCGCGCTCAACTTCCTGTCCGTCGCCGCCGCCTACGGGCTGATCACCGTGATCTTCCAGGACGGCAGGTTCCAGGGACTGCTCGGCTACCAAGGATCCGGCGCGATCACCCCCTGGGTGCCGCTGTTCCTGTTCACGTTCCTGTTCGGCATCTCGATGGACTACCACGTCTTCATCCTGAGCAGGATCAGGGAACTACGGCGGGGCGGCGAGACCACGGTCGGCGCCATCACGGCCGGCATCGCCAGCAGCGCCGGGGTGGTCACCAGCGCGGCGATCATCATGGTGGCGGTGTTCTCCATCTTCATCGGCATAGGGCTCGTCGAGCTGAAGATGCTCGGTGTCGGCTTGGCTGCCGCCATCCTGCTGGACGCCACGATCGTCCGCGGCGTCCTCCTCCCCGCCGCCATGGCCCTGCTCGGCAACCGGTGCTGGTACCTGCCCCGCTGGCTGTCCTGGCTACCCGGCCGCACTACCCCAAGCCCCGGCACGACGAAAAGCGAGCGTCCCGCCGGGGCGTTCTGAGCCAAGGAGATAGTGATGAACGGAACGATCAAGCTGGACACAGCCACGGACATCCCCGGCCGCACCAGGAACTGGGCCACCCAGGGCGCGGCCGCGGCCGGGCGGGGCATGGTCCTGTTCGGGTTCACGCTGGCCAGCCTCGTGCTGTGGGCGATGCTCCTGACAGCCGTGGCCCTCATCCCGCTCGGCGTGGGCCTGCCGCTCACCGCTGTCGCCCTGCGGGCCATGCGCGGTCTTGAGGCCAAGGCCTGGCGACACGTAGCCGACGGGTGCGGGTTCGCCGCAGCGGCTCCCGCCCCGCGAGACCCGCCCGCCAGGAGGAACGGGAGCCGAGTTTCTGGGTCCGGTTCGGTTCCCTGATGGCCGACCCGGACACCTGGCGGAGCCTGCTGTGGAGCACCGTTGACATCCTGGCGGGCTGGCTGCTCACGCTCGCCCCGGCGAGCCTGATCGCCTGGGGGCTGTTCGGCGTGGTCATGCCCGCCGTATGGCACCCGATCGTCACCGCACACGGCAACAACTGGTACGCATTCATCCACGTGACCACCGCTAGCACCGCCTGGCTGTCGGTAGCCCTCGGCATCGCGTTCATCGCCCTGGGCCTGCTGACCGCCCCCTGGCTCCTACGCCGCTACGCGGCGCTCGCCCGCTCCTGCCAAGATCCCCGCCCAAATACCCAAACTAAGACCAGTCTCCAGAACGGAACCTAACCGGAAATAGGACCTCGGCTGGGCGCGCGGCAGTCCCGCGCAAAAGTGCTCGGCGGCGTGATCAACGAGTACCACCGAGCCGCCTGAGCCGATCTCATGAAGCCCCAGGTCAACCACCATGCGACAGTTTTGAAGCGGTACAGGGGCTGGCACCCTGAGCGACGTCTTCGAGGACAGGACGTTCAGCCCTGCAGGGCGTGCGTCGCCGCCACGGCTCCCGGCTGGTGGCCCATCGCTAGCATGAACAGCCACAGAAGCATCGCCAGTCCCGCGTAGAAAGCGAAAGCAGCCCAGGATGCGCGTGGGCTGAGCGGCAGCTTGGCAGCGGGGATGTCGGCGCTGGTCTCCGGGCGCGCATGTCTTCCCGCCTGCCGGCTATCTCGACGCCCCGCCTGGCTCGCCTGATGGCGGTCATGCAGGAAGTCGAGCAGTCCCAGTGGGATGAGGATAACGAAGATCCACAGATCTGCGGTAAATGCCAGCACCGCGCCCAACAGCATCCCGGCGATAAGAACGGCCAGGCCCGTCCGCGAGCCAATGGAACAGGTGATCGATTTCACCACCCGGCCGCCGTCTAGCGGTACCACCGGCAGCAGGTTGAACAGGTTGATCAATGCCATCCACGCAGCGGCAGCGGCGAGGGCACCGTTGTGGCTGGCGAAGTACGCCAGCCCCGTCCCGGCCGCCAGCACGGCCCCGGTCAGTGGCCCGGCCAGGGCTACGGTGGCCTCGGCGCGCCGGCTGGGGAAGTTCTCCTCGGCCACCGCGGCGGCACCAACCAGCGGGATGACGTAGATACCCCTAGTTTTCATGTCGTAGTGCTTCATGCACGCCAGGTGGCCGCACTCGTGGATGACGAGCATGCCGACGATGATGATCGCGAACTGCCAGGTGAACAGGAACGCATACACCGCGAAGGAAGCCAGAGCCAGCAGCAGATTGCTGGCCTTGACGACGGCCAGGCCGCCCTTGACAAGCAGGGCGGCCAGGCTGCCCATGTCCTGGTGCTCTCTCAGCGACCTGAGGATCATGACGTCGCCTTCCTGACCCGATAGCGGCGCCCGGATGCGGGCGAGGCCACCGGCCCGTAATCGGTTCCTGCGCGCTGGCTGCGTATCAGCGTGTGCGGCAGCGACCGCTGCGATCGGCTTTATGACGAAGCGTGACCCAGTGGTGGCCGGCGAGGCCGCGCCTGCTACGGGTTCCAATCCTGGAAGAGGCCACCACCGGACTGCTCCGGGCGATCGAGATAGAGGGCTGCGCCGTCCTGAAGTGAATTGGCCGACATGACCATGCAGTCACCGTATGAGGTGTACCCTGGGCTAGCTATCTCGCAATCAGTATTGTCAACGAAGTACTCGTTGAAGTTATAATTCCCCCCATTATTGTCGGGCTCCTCGATCCAGACGGTTCCGTTGGCACCGCAGGACTTGAGCGTAATGGGAGCAGTGAAGGATGTATCGCCCAGGCAAAGGTTGGTATTAGCGCCTGCGCCTGCGCTATCACCATCGAATTCGTAATATCCCGCCCACAGCTTGTGCGAGCCGGGACCGGGTACCCATCGTATCCACACCTTTTTGATGAACATGGCGGCGACTTTAACGCCGGCCTTGACTTCATCCCCATAAATGGTAATTACGGTGCCTGCGGCTACCACTACTTCGTCGATAAGGCCGACGCAGTTGGTGGAGGTGTTGGTGAGGCACTCCTCGTAGGGATCCGCGGCTGCGGATGCTTGCTTCGTGCCCATAGTGGACGCGTGTGCCGCTCTAGCGGGCGCCGCGGAAGCTGGCGCCACGGACACGCTGGCCAGGAGTCCAGCGGTGGCGAGTATGGCGGTCGCCATCGCTATGCGACGGCCAGGAATGACCGCCCGGCGGAAGATAGTCATTTTCATACACATTCCTCTCCGTGAGGGGTTGGCGGCCCGCGCGGACATCCAGAAAGCTCGGACATCCAGCGGAGGTTCGGGCCGGAGCGTAGACGCTCTGCTCGCTTCACAGAACGGCCTGAATAGCCCTTCCATGCCAGGAACTTCTTGACGATGTGAACGCGGGCGATTCTCAAGCACCCGAACTATTGCTATCCCGGCGGCGGCAAGGGATACGCCTTCGCTTTCGCGTTAACGTGAAGGAGCGCATAGTCTATCTCCTGGCCACCTTATATGCGGAGCTGTTTGGGCCGGTGGTCACCGACGCCGGCAAGCCGGTCTGCTGCGGATCTGAATGCCCATACTCCCGAGAACCAGTATCTTCGCTGTAACGTAGGTGTATCTCGGAATGGCAGCCGTAAAAAGGGAGTGCGCGTGGATTATCTCACGGAGGGCCGGCCGGGCGTCACGTTTCGCTTCGGGCTGCTCGGTTCGCTGCTTGTCGCCGATGCAACAGGCCAAGTGGCGGCACTGCCAGCGGCTAAACAACGGGTAATCTTGGCGGCGCTGCTCCTATCAGCCAACACAGAAGTATCGACGGACAGGCTGACGGAGATCCTCTGGGAACTGTCGCCGCCGCCCAGCGCGGCGACTGCGGTGCGCAATTACGTCATGAGGCTGCGCCGCCAGATGGGGTCAGCCGGATCCAGGATCGTGACCCGGCCAGCCGGCTACACGATCCAAGTACATGGAGCCGGTGAACTCGATGTGGCCGAGGTCGATAAGCTGCGCCGCGACGCGCGGGCGACCGCCCAAGCCGGCCGGTGGCCGGAGGCGTCAGAGCTGTTTTCGGCAGCTCTGAGCCTGTGGCGAGGTGACCCGCTCGCCGACGTTCCCTCACCAGCGTTCATTCAGCAGGTGGCGCACCTTACCGAGCTGCGGCTCCAGCTAACTGAATTCCGCATCGATGCCGAGCTTCGCCTGGCTAGGCACGACGAGCTCGTGGCCGAGCTCCGGCAGCTCGCGGCGGAGTACCCGCTGCGTGAGCACCTGCGAGCCCAGCTCATGCTCACCTTCTACCGCTGCGGGCGGCAGGCCGAGGCCTTGGAGGTGTACCGGGACACGCGGGCCACACTAAGGGATGAGCTTGGCGTGGAACCGGCGTCCGAGCTTACGGAAATGCATCGGCGCATTCTGGCTGGCGACCCCGGGCTCCTGGTCAGCGAGTCGCCCGACCGGGCGCACCCCGTCCCCGTAGCGGCGGGTAGGGGCGAGCAGGGACGGGTAGTACCACGGCAGCTGCCAGCCGGGACGCGGCATTTCACCGGCCGGGTTGCCGAGCTCAGCGCGCTGGACACGCTGGTGAACGAGGCGGCAGGCACGGCAGGCACCGTGGTGATCTCGGCGATCGGGGGGACGGCGGGCGTCGGCAAGACCGCGCTGGCTTTGCGCTGGGCCCACCAGGTGGCAGGCCAGTTCCCGGACGGGCAGCTGTACGTGAACCTGCGCGGCTTCGGCCCGGCGGGACGGCCAGTATCAGCGGCTGTGGCGATCCGTGGTTTCCTGGATGGGCTGGGAGTGGCGGCCGAGCAGATCCCGGCTGACCTGGACGCGCAGGCCGCCTTGTACCGCAGCCTGCTCTCAGGCAAGCGAGTGCTCGTGCTCTTGGACAACGCGCGAGACAGCGAGCAGGTCCGCCCACTACTGCCTGGCAGTCCGTCCTGCCTGGTGGTGGTGACCAGCCGCCGCCAGCTGACGGGGTTGGCCACCGCCGAGGGCGCGCACCTCCTGACCCTGGACGTCCTGTCCGATGTCGAGGCTCACGAACTGCTGTCTTTGCGGCTCGGCGCCGATCGGCTCGGCGCCGAACCGAAAGCGGCCGCCGCACTGATCGAACTATGTGCGCGGCTGCCGTTGGCTCTGGCTATCGCTGGGGCCCGCGTCTCGGGCCGCCCCCGGTTCGGACTTGGCGCCCTAGTGGAGGAGCTCCAGGATGCCCAGCGCAGGCTTGACGCGCTTGACGCCGGAGATACCTCAGCCAGCCTGCGAGCGGTCTTCTCTTGGTCCCTGGCCAGCCTGCCAGCCCCAGCGGCCCGCATGTTCGGCTTGCTCGGCTTGCACCCTGGACCCGATATAACGACGCCGGCCTCGGCCAGCCTGGCCGGGGTATCACTGCCGCAGGCGCGCTCGGCCCTGAACCAGCTCGCCGAGGCGCACCTCATCACCGAGCACGCTCCCGGCCGGTTCAGTCTCCACGACCTGCTCCGCGCTTACGCCGTCGAGCAGGCCGGCCCAGCCGGCCACGGCACCGCTCCTGACGAAGCCGTCGGCCGGGCCCTAGACCACTACCTGCATACCGCCTACGCCGCCGCTCTGCTGCTCAACCCGTCACGCGAGCCGCTCACCCTGCACAAACCGCGGCCCGGGGTTATTCCCGAGCATCTGGCCGACCACCTGCAGGCAATGACCTGGTTCGAAGCCGAGCACCATGTCGTCACCTCCGCCATCATCCTGGCCACCCAGCGCGGACTTGACGCCTACGGCTGGCAGCTGCCCTGGACCATGGCGAACTTCCTCGACTGGCGAGGGCACTGGCACGAATGGGCCGCGGTTCAGCACGCCGCACTGGCGGCGGCGGTCCGCCTCGGCGATACCGCCGGGCAAGCCGCAGTACACAGGCTGCTTGCGCACTCCTGCGCCAAGCTTGCCGACTACGACCAGGCGCGCGCCCACCTGACCGAATGCCTCCGGCTCAACCACGAACTCGGCGACCAGGCAGGCGCGGCTCATGTCCATCAGACCTTCTCCTGGCTGTCCGCGCAACAGGGCCAAAACGCCGACGCGCTCAGCCACGCCGAAAGGGCCCTCGCCTTGTTCCAGGCCACCGGCAACCAGGCCGGGCAAGCCGAAGCCCTCAACAACGTCGGCTGCAGTTACGCCCGGCTCGGCGATTATCAGCAGGCACAGACATCGTGCCAGCAAGCTCTGCGCCTGTATAGCCAGCTCGACGACCGCCCCGGCGAGGCGAGCTCGTGGGACAGCCTGGGCTACGCCGAGCACCAGCTCGGGAACTTTACTAACGCCGCGGAGTGCTACGGCCGCGCCCTGCGCATATTCTGCGAACTCGGCAACCGCTACTACCAAGCCGACACCCTCACTCACCTCGGCGACACCCATTGTGCCGCCGGCGAGGAGAACAGGGCCCTGGATGCTTGGCGGCAGGCCGTTACTATCCTCGACGAACTGCATCACCCGGACGCAGCGCGGCTTCGTGTCAAGCTTTGCGCGTAAGTAGCACAGCCCTAGGCACAGAGCCGACATGACCGGCGGATGCGGATCGCGTACCGCTAAGCAACTCTCCGAGTCAGCCGCGCCGATCGACCCGATATGCACCAGCACGATCACAGGGAGACCACGCTCGACAGGAAGCCGACCAATTAGATGACATGCATCGGGCCGGAGTGAGCTGAGGTGGGCGACCGGGTGCCGGGAGACCTCCCCAGCTCAGACGCGAGTCAGGATTGACCGCGTAGGCAATTCACATCGGAGTGTGCGCCTCTCCGGAGTTGAGCTTGCAACCTCCCGGATCCGCGCGGCGTGCGCTTCAGGCCGCGTGACAGCCGCGGAGCGCGATGCGCTCCTCCCGGGCAGCGTCTTCGGGTCCGGCAACATGATCGGGCGTCCCGGGCAAGTGTGCGTGGCCGCCCGTGAAAAGCCGACGGTGCACACCGACCGTCCTAGCGGCTGGACGCCGTCCGCTATATGTCCGTGGACGCGACACAGCGGTCCGCAGCGCGACAAGGTGACACACACGACGGGACAGAGAAAAAACGGCCCGCNNGGCAGGTGTTGGGTTCGAACCAACGTAGGCTGAGCCGACGGTTTTACAGACCGCTCCCTTTGGCCACTCGGGCAACCTGCCGTGTGCCGTCGCGCGGGCGGCATCGAAAAGGATAGCCCAAGACACGACAAGACGGTTAGCCGACGGCCCATCGGGTCCTGCCGGGTACGGCGGCCGGCGCGTTCGGCGTGACGGCCAGCGGTTCGCGCGTCTAGCCTGGGGGCTGTGGCATCCCAAGATTCTTCCTTTGACATCGTGTCCAAGCTCGACCGCCAGGAAGTTGACAACGCGCTCAACCAGGCGGCCAAGGAAATAGGCACCCGGTTCGACTTCCGCGGTGTGGGCGCGTCCATCTCCTGGTCCGGCGAGCACGCCGTGGACATCCGGGCCAACAGCGAGGAGCGCGCCATGGCCGTCCTCGACGTGTTCAAGGACAAGCTGGTCAAACGCGGTGTATCGCTCAAGACCCTGGACCCGGCCGAGCCCAAGCTCTCTGGCAAGGAGTACCGGATGGCGGTCGCCCTCAACGAGGGCATCAGCCAGGACAACGCCAGGAAGCTGTCGAAGATCATCCGGGACGAGGGGCCGAAGGGCGTCCGGGCCCAGATCCAGGGCGAGGAGTTGCGCGTCTCGGCCAAGAAGAAGGACGACCTGCAGACCGTCATCGCGCTGCTGAAGGGCAAGGAGTTCGACTTCGCCGTCCAGTTCGTCAACTACCGCTAGCGCAGGCCAGGTCCGGTACTCGCGCGCCGAACCTCAGGGACTGCCACCCATCTGGCTGGTCAAGTCATCGAGGGAAACGCCGTGCTGCATCCCGAAGGCCGTGATCTGATCGATGCCAGCCGGATCGGGCAGGACCCGCGACGCCTCCTCGGCCAGCTCTGTGTGCCCTAGGCGGTTGAGCAGGTCGACCACATGCTGCCTGCTGTATTCCTCCACGGCGATCACCAGCCTTCTGTCAGCCTCCTGCCACCGTAGCGCACGCGCCCGCCGGGGGCGCCGGCGGCGCTCAGCGGCGATAGCCCGCCAGGGCCTCCAGGCGGCGCAGGCGCTCGCCCGCGGGCGGCTGGGTAACGAACAGCCGGGCGAACCCTTCGGGGTGGAACGGGCTGGCGATCATCAGGTGGGCCACGGAGCTCAGCCGCGCGTCCGGGGCCAGGGCCAGCTCGGTCACGCCGGCCTCGATCTTGCGCAGGGCGGCGGCCAGGTCCACCGGGTCGCCGGCCAGCAGGGCGCCCGCCGCGTCGGCCCGGTACTCGCGCTGCCGGGCCACTGACAGCCGGATGACGAGCGCGGCGACCGGCCCCAGGACCAGCATGAGCGGCGCCCCGACCGCGCGGAGGCCGGCCGGGAACGTGATGACGGTGGCCAGGCCCGCCGACATCGTGGCGGGCAGGATGTCCGGGCCGGACACGTGGGCGAGCTCGTGCCCGAGCACGCCGCGCAGCTCGGCCTCGTCGAGCGACGCGAGCAGGCCCTCGGTGCAGCAGATGGCGGCGGTGCGAGGATTGCGGCCGACGGCGAACGAGTTCGGCTGCTCGGCCGGGGACAGGAACAGCCGCGGCACCGGGAGCCGGCCGCCCTTGCTCAGCTCCCGGACCAGCCGGTAGAGCTCGGGATGCTCGACCTCGCTCACCGGCCGGGCCGCCATCGCGGACAGGGCCAGCCGGTCGCAGTACGTGCCGACGGCGGCCAGCACGACGGCGGCGACCGCGACCCCGGCGACCGCCCCGACGCCGCCCGCGACCGCGGCGCCGACCCCGGCGCAGAGGGCGACCAGCGGGAGCACGGCCGCTGCGAGCCGGGCGGCCGCGGCGGCCGCGGCGGTCAGCCCGGCGGCTCGCCGGCCACCGCGCACGGCCATGCACCTCCCCGGGGTCCCGCGTTCGGCCAGCATGCCACCATCTCGCCGGCCGCTGACCCGAGTCTGCGCCGCGGGGCCAGGCCTGTCATGCACAAACCTGGCCGCGGGTTCTTACCGGAATCTGTCACAAACTACATCGGTCTGGCCAGATCACGGTGAGCCAGGGAATATCAACGCGCAGATGAACGTTGGCCCGCCTGTTCCGGCGTAAGATTTGTACCGTCCTAATGCCCCCGGCCGTGGGGGTGGTGCTGCGAGAGCGTTCGGCCGCGGCATGCCGAGGAGGTCTTCCAACCGTGACCAAGCAGGTCCAGCAGCTCGATCACGTCATCATCAGGTTCGCCGGCGACTCTGGCGACGGCATGCAGCTCGCGGGAGACAGGTTCACCCAGGAGACCGCCGTCCTCGGTAACGACCTGTCCACCATGCCGAACTTCCCGGCCGAGATCCGGGCTCCGGCCGGCACTCTCGCGGGCGTATCGAGTTTCCAGCTGCAGTTCGCCGACCACGACATCCTCACCCCGGGTGACGCGCCTGACGTCCTGATCGCGATGAATCCTGCCGCCCTGCAGGCCAACATCAAGGACCTGCCGCGAGGCGGTGACCTGATCGTCAACACCGACGAGTTCACCAAGCGGAACCTGACCAAGGTCGGCTATACGGGCAGCCCGCTGGAGGACGCCTCGCTCGAGCAGTACAACGTGCACGCCGTGCCCATCACCTCGATGACCGTCAAGGCCCTCGAGGCCTTCGACATCACCAGGAAAGACGCCGAGCGGGCCAAGAACATGTTCGCGCTCGGCATGCTGTCCTGGCTGTACGACCGGCCCGCCGACGGCACGCTCGGCTTCCTCAAGGCCAAGTTCGCCAGCAAGCCCGAGATCATGCAGGCCAACGTGGCCGCCTTCCAGGCGGGCTGGAACTTCGGCGAGACCACCGAGGCGTTCTCGGTCAGGTACGAGGTCAAGCCCGCCCCGCTGACGCCTGGCACCTACCGGAACATCATCGGCAACACGGCCCTGGCCTACGGGCTCGTCGCCGCCTCGCAGCTGGCCGGCCTGCCGCTGTTCCTCGGCTCCTACCCGATCACGCCGGCCTCGGACATCTTGCACGAGCTGGCCAAGCACAAGCGCTTCGGGGTCCGCACGTTCCAGGCCGAAGACGAGATCGCCGCCGTCGGCGCGGCGCTCGGCGCCTCATTCGGCGGCTCGCTGAGCGTCACCACCACGTCCGGACCTGGCATTTTGCTGAAGGCAGAGACCATCGGCCTGGCCGTATCGGTCGAGCTGCCGCTGATCGTCTGCAACATCCAGCGCGCGGGCCCGTCGACCGGGATGCCGACCAAGACCGAGCAGGCGGACCTGCTGCAGTCGATGTTCGGCCGGAACGGGGAGTCACCCATCCCGATCGTCGCCGCCGCCAGTCCCGCCGACTGCTTCGACGTGGCGATCGAGGCGGCCAGGATCGCGGTGAAGTACCGCACCCCGGTGATCCTGCTCTCCGACGGTTCCCTGGCCAACGGCTCGGAGCCGTGGCGCATCCCGGACGCCGCCAGCCTGCCCGACCTGAGCCAGGAATTCAGCTTCGCCACGGCCCCGGAAGGCGGCTGGGAGGACGGCAAGGAATTCGAGCCGTTCCGGCGTGACCCGGCCACGCTGGCCCGGCCGTGGGCGATTCCCGGCACCCCCGGGCTCGAGCACCGGATCGGCGGCATCGAGAAGGCCGACGTGACCGGGACGATCTCCTATGACCCGGACAACCACGACCGGATGGTCCGGCTGCGCCAGGCCAAGATCGACGGGATCGCCGCCGACATCCCGCTGCTGGAGGTCGACGACCCGGACGGCAACGCCCGGGTCCTGGTGCTCGGCTGGGGCTCGACGTACGGCGCCATCGGGGCCGGGGTCCGGCGGGTGCGCAACGCCGGGGGCGCCGTCGCCCAGGCCCATCTGCGCCACCTGAACCCGTACCCGTCGAACCTGGGTGACGTGCTGCGCCGCTACGACAAGGTGCTGGTGCCCGAGATCAACCTCGGCCAGCTCGCCCTGCTGCTGCGCGGCCGGTTCCTGGTCGACGTGATCTCCTACAACCAGGTCCGGGGCCTGCCCTTCCAGTCGGCCGAGTTGGCGGGCGTCATAGAGGATGTGATCGGGCATGTCTGAATCTGCCGGAGCTGGGACCAACGGGCACGACGAGGGCATGTCGGGGCATCCAGGGCACCGGCTCGCGTCGCTGACCCTGGTGCCTAAAGCCACGGGCCGTTCGGCGACTAAAGATTTTAAATCCGATCAGGAGGTGCGGTGGTGCCCCGGTTGCGGGGACTACGCGATCCTGGCCGCGTTCCAGGCCTTCCTGCCCGAGCTTGACGTGCCGCGGGAGAACGTGGTCGTCGTCTCCGGGATCGGCTGCTCGTCCCGGCTGCCGTACTACGTGGACACCTACGGGATGCACTCGATTCACGGCCGTGCGCCGGCCATCGCCACCGGGCTCGCGGCGTCCCGGACCGACCTGTCGGTCTGGGTCATCACCGGCGACGGCGACGCGCTGTCGATCGGCGGCAACCACCTGATCCACGCGCTGCGCCGCAACGTCAACATCAAGATCCTGCTGTTCAACAACCGGATCTACGGGCTGACCAAGGGCCAGTACTCGCCGACCTCCGAGCAGGGCAAGGTCACCAAGTCCACCCCGTTCGGNNCGGGCCGCCGCGGACCACCAGGGCGCCGCGTTCATCGAGATCTACCAGAACTGCCCGATCTTCAACGACGACGCGTTCGCGCCGCTCAAGGAGCCGGCCGCGGCGGGCGAGCGGCTGATCCGCCTCGAGCACGGAGCACCGGTCCGGTTCGGCGCGGGGTCCGCGCAGGGCCTGCGGTTCGGCCGTTTTGGTGAACTCGAGCCGGTCGACGTCGACGGTGCCGATCCGGACGCGCTGATCACCCACGACGCGCACCGGGCCGACCCGTCCTACGCGTTCGCGCTGTCCCGGCTCGATGCGGCCGACTTCCGGCATACGCCGATCGGGGTGTTCCGGCAGGTGGAGCAGGCCAGTTACGACCGGCTGATGGCCGACCAGATCGCCGCGGCCAAGGCCCGCAGCGGCCCGGGTGACCTGGGCGCGCTGCTGGCGGGCCACGACACCTGGGAAGTCAGCTAGCCCTGGTCCCGCCGGACCGCCGGGGCTGCCCGCCGGACCGCCAGGCCCGCGGGCCGGGGCCCGGCGGACCAGGTTACTTCTTGGCGGCGTCCTTGACCTTCTCGCCGGCCTGCTTCAGGTTGCCCTTGACCTGGTCGGCCTTGCCCTCGCCTTCGAGCACCGGGTCGTTCAGGACCTTGCCCGCGCCCTTCTTGATCTTGCCCTTGGCGACCTGCGCCTTGTCCTTAGCCTTGTTCTCCGCGCTCATGGCGGCTCCCTTCGGTGTAGAACCTCCCACTGCCCACACCGGAGCGTTCCTAACCTGCCGGCTCAGCCGGTCCTTTTCTCCACGAAGTCGCACAGCGCCAGGAACGCGGCCCGGGCCGGTACGTCGGGGAGCGCCATGAATTCGTTCCGGGCCCCCTGGACCCAGCTCAGCACGTTCGCACGGGACTCGGCCAGGGCCGCATGGCCGCGCAGCAGGGCCAGCGTCTCGGTCAGCAGGGCGTCATCGGTCAGGTCGGCCTCGACGAGCAGCCCGTGCAGCCGCCGGTCCGCCCCGCCCTGGGAGGCCTCCGGCTGGGCTGTCTCTGACTGGGCTGTCTCTGGCTGGGCCGTCGAGCGGAGCGCGTACAGGACGGGCAGGGTCCGTACCCCCTGGCGCAGGTCGGTGCCGGGGGTCTTGCCGGACTGCGCGGAGTCGCTGGCGATGTCGATCACGTCGTCGGACAGCTGCCAGGCCACGCCGAGCTGCTCGCAGGCCGCCGCGATCCGCGTCGCCACCCCGGCTGGGGCATCGGAGAACAGGGCGCCGAACTGCCCGGACGTGGCGATCAGCGATCCGGTCTTCTCGGTGATCACGTGCATGTAGTGGTCGAGGGGGTCCTGGCCGGCCCGCGGCCCGACGGTCTCGGCCAGCTGTCCGGCGACCAGCCGGCCGAACGTCTCGGCCTGGATCCGGACCGCGTCCGGGCCGAGGTCGGCGAGAATGCGGGACGCCTGCGCGAACAGGAAGTCGCCGGTCAAGATGGCGACCGAGTTGCTCCACCGGGAGTTGACCGAGGGCTGGCCCCGGCGGACCTCGGCCTCGTCCATGACGTCGTCGTGGAACAGCGTGGCCAGGTGGGTCAGCTCGATGGCCACCGCGGCCTGGATGACCCGGGGGTCCTTCGGGTCGCCGAACTGCGCGGCCAGCAGCACCAGCAGGGCCCGGAACCGCTTGCCGCCCGCCGCGATGGAATGCCTGGAGGCCTCGGTGAAGAGCTCGTCACCGGGATGCGCCGTCTGCATCAGCGACGCCTCGACCCGGGCCAGATCGTCAAGAACCTCCGCCGCCAGGGCGGAGTCCGGGAAATCTACCGGAACTGCGGTGATCACACACTCTCCAGATGATCGGCACGCGCGAACGCCTCGAATTTTCGAGTATGCCTTATCTGTCCGAAGGAGCAAGTGTTGGCCCAGGGGGGCGCGACCTCCGTCAGCTGACGAACAATGTATTAGCCGCGTGGCCGGCCAGGCTCAGCAGCGGTTCGGGCACGATGCCGAACACGATTGTCGCCACGACGCCGAGGCCCACGGCCGCGCCGGTGAACACGCTCGGCACCACCACCTCGGGCCCGTCGGGCACCGGGTCGCTGAAGAACATCAGCACGATCACGCGGACGTAGAAGAACCCGGCGATCGCGCTGGCCAGCACGCCGACGATCACCAGCGGCGTCTCGCCGGCCGCGATCGCGGCCTGGAAGACGGCGAACTTCCCGGTGAAACCGCTGGTCAGCGGGATGCCCGCGAAGGTCAGCAGGAACAGCGCGAAGATGCTCGCCACCACCGGCGAGCGCCGGCCCAGGCCCGCCCACCGGGACAGGTGCCCGGCCTCGCCGCCCGCGTCGCGCACCAGGGTGATCACCGCGAACGCGCCCACCGTGGTCAGCCCGTAGGAGGCCAGGTAGAACAGGCTGCTGGACAGCCCCGCGACGCTGGTCGCGATGACCGCGGTCAAGATGAACCCGGCGTGCGCGATCGAGGAGTAGGCCAGCAGCCGCTTGACGTCGGTCTGGGTGATCGCGATCACCGCGCCGGCGACCATGGTCAAGATGGCGATGACCCACAGCGCCGGGCGCCAGTCCCAGGTCAGGTTGCCGAACGCGACGTAGAAGACGCGCAGCAGCGCGCCGAACGCGGACACCACGGTGCAGGACGCCATCAGCGCGGTCACCGGCGTCGGCGCGCCCTGGTACACGTCCGGCTTCCAGCCGTGGAACGGCACCGCCCCGACCTTGAACAGCAGCCCCAGGCCGGTCAGCGCGATCCCGGCGTACAGCAGGGTCGCGTTGGCGGTGTTGCTGGTCGCCGCGGACGCGATGGCCGCCAGCGAGACCGAGCCCGCGAAGCCGTAGAGCATCGCGATGCCGAACAGGAAGAACGCCGAGGAGAACGCGCCGAGCAGGAAGTACTTCATGGCCGCCTCGTGCGAGAGCAGCCGGCGGCGCCGGGCCAGCCCGCACAGCAGGTACAACGGCAGCGACAGCACCTCGAGCGCGATGAACATGGTGAGCAGGTCATTGGCGGCGGGGAACAGCAGCATGCCGCCCACCGCGAACAGGGTCAGCGGGAAGATCTCGGTGTGGAAGGCCCCGGTGACCAGGCCCTCGGCCTCCTCCGGGCTGCCGGGCGGCGCGGCGGCCTGGGCGGCGAACGGGCTGTTGCTGTTGTCGGCGATGAGCAGCACGCTGGCGAAGGCCAGGACCAAGATCGTGCCCCAGATGAACAGGGTGGGGCGGTCCACCGCGACCGCGCCCGCCGCGGCGACGTGGCCGGGACTGCCGTGGGAGAAGATGCTGTCGGAGGCGGTCACGATGGTCAGCACGAACGCGGCGGCCAGCGAGCCCATGGTGAGGACCAGGTGGAAGGCGCGGCGCAGCGGGCGCGGGGTGAAGGCCTCGACGAGGATGCCGGCCACCGCGGCGCCGAACACGACCAGCATCGGCGAGAGCTGGCCGTACTCGATGTGCGGCGGGGTGATCGCGCCGGCCACGCTGCTGGCCGGGAGGGCCAGGACGCCGATCACGGTAGGGTTCCCTTCTGCACGGCGGTGGTATAGACCGCGGTGGTGGTGAACCCGGGCGCGGGGTGCGCGGGTACCGGATCGGTCTCGTGCACCTGCGCCATCGTCACGCGCACGGCCGGGTTGATGATGTCAAGCACCGGCTTGGGGTAGACGCCGACCCCGATGATCAGCACGATCAGCGGCGCGACGGCCAGCATCTCGCGGGCCCGCAGGTCCTTCATCCCGGCCACCTGGTCACGGACCGGGCCGCCCGCCACCCGCTGGTACATCCACAAGATGTAGATCGCGGCCAGGACAATGCCCGCGGTGGCGAACACGGCGGGCAGCTTGTACCGGGAGAACGTGCCGATCAGGACCAGGAACTCGCTGACGAAGGTGGACAGCCCGGGCAGCGACAGCCCGGCCAGCCCGGAGATCAGGAACAGCCCGGCCAGCAGCGGCGCGACCTGCTGCACGCCGCCGAAGTCCGCGATCCTGCTCGAGCCGCGCCGGGTGATCAGGAACCCGGCCAGGATGAACAGCGCGCCGGTGGCGAAGCCGTGGTTGACCATGTACAGCGTCGCGCCCGCCACGCCCTGGCTGGTCATCGCGAACACGCCGAGCGCAATGAAGCCGAAGTGCGAGACCGAGGTATAGGCGATCAGCCGCTTCATGTCCTGCTGGCCGATGGCCACGATGGCCCCGTACAAGATCCCGATCACCGCCAGCGTGATGACCAGCGGGGTGAAGTACTTCGCGCCCGCCGGGAACAGCTCGAAGCAGTACCGCAGCATGCCGAACGTGCCGACCTTGTCCAGCACGCCGACCAGCAGCACGGCCGCGCCGGGCTGAGAGGCAGCGGCGGCGTCGGGCAGCCAGGTGTGGAACGGCCACAACGGCGCCTTGATCGCGAACGCGATGAAGAACCCGAGGAACAGCCACTTCTGCACGGTCGAGCTGAGCGAAATCTGGGTGAGCTCGCTGAACAGGAATGACCCGTGGTGGCCGGTGACGGCGCTGTGAGTGGAGTACACGTACAGCGCGATGACCGCGACCAGCATGAGCAGCCCGCCGAGCAGGCTGTACAGCAGGAACTTGACCGCCGCGTACTGCCGCTTGCCGACCCCGTAGCTGCCGATCATGAAGTACATCGGGATCAGCATGGCCTCGAAGAACACGTAGAACAGGAAGACGTCGGTGGCCGCGAAGACGCCGATCATCATCGTCTCAAGCACCATCATCAGCGCGAAGTAGGTCTTCACGCTGTGCTGCGGCTTGGCGGCGGGGACCGGCGGGGTGTCGTCCCCCTCCGGAAGGACAGGTGCGTCCGCGTCGTTC
>PLIQ01000528.1 GCA_003140115.1 Actinomycetota bacterium
CCTCATCCGCATGAGCTCGTCCTGCTCCACGGCCAGCCCGGCAGCGCCGCCGACTGGGACGCCGTCCTGGCCCGTCTGCCGGCCCACCTGCACGCGGTGGCCAAGGACCGCCCCGGATACGGCGCGAGCCAGCGTAACGCCGCAGGCTTCACCGCCAACGCCCAGGTGATCCTTGATGACCTGGACCAACGGGGCGTGGACGCCGCCGTCCTGGTCGCCCATTCCTGGGCTGGCGGTGCCGCGCTGCTGGCGGCGCGCCTGGCCCCGCACCGGGTGAAGGCGGTGGTGCTGCTGGCCGGCGTCGGCCCAGGCTCGGTCACCATCGTGGACTGGCTGCTCGCCGCACCGGTCATCGGCCCGCTGGCCGCGCAAGTCATGTGGTGGTGGACGCCGTGGATCGCCCGCGTCCGGCTCGCCTGGCTGAGCAGCCGGGAAGGCCGGCCGCTAGACCCCGGCGAGCATCTCAGCCTGCAGGTCTGGGGGGACAAGCACGCCGGCGCGGAGCCGCGGTGGCGCGCCTTCCTCACCGAGCAGCGGGCACTGCTCAGCGAGCTCGCCGAACTGGAGGGCGCGCTGCCGTCCATCGCAGTACCGGTGCTGCTGCTCGCCGACCCGGCCGATCAGATCGTGCCCATCATGACCGCGCAGCGGCTGGCCGGCGAGCTGCCCCACGCCCGCTTGCGGCTCATCTCCGACGCCGGCCATCACCTGCCCCGCCGCGCCCCTGCCGCGGTCGCCGAGGCGATCGCCGGGTTCATCGCCACCCTCGACCAAAACGGGCGACAGCGGCTCGGGTGATCTTCAGGCCGCATTCTCCGCCTCGCCGAGGAACGCCGCCCGCATGGCATAAACCATCACCCGGGCAACCCCGTTGCCGGGCAATCGGCAGGAATCTTATCTCGCGCCGCAGCCGACACCGGCAATCGTCACCCTCTGCGATTAGTGTCCAGACAGTGAGCAAACCGAACGCCGAATACGATCGGCCGGTAGCCTGAAGGACCGCGCGGCGGACCCAGCTCAGATCATTCATTACGGCGCCCGGCTCGGACCTCATGATCTTCAGATTATGGGTCCGTTATCAGCGCGCATCGCCGTGGGGTCTCAGCCGCAGAAGTAAGCGTTGATCACAGCTCGCGGTAGCCATGCTGCTCAAGCATCAGCCCCGAACTGGTGAGCACTGCCCGTCGCCGATCCTGCGCGGCTGGCGTCAGCTCCACGAGGCGTTCCTGGCGCACGAGATGCGAGGGCTGGTCCCCCCGTGCTCGATGATCACCGAGCGGCAAGGCCCCGGGGGCCTCACGTCGCGCCCGGTCACCCTGTCCAGGCTCAACATCATCACGGGGCCGAGCAACTCCGGCAAGTCGACGCTCGTGAACCTGCTGGCCAGGGCCGGGCGGGATCCGCTGACGCGCCGCCCGTGGCTCGGACAGCTCTCAGCCGGCATCCACTGGTTCGACCCGCAGCCGCACCTTCTCCGGCTCGAGGACCGCGACGGCCGCGTCGAGCTCGTCCACGACAGCCAGCGGGCCCCCGCTCTTTTCGCCCGGTACCGCGCCGTGACGCTGCGGGCCCCGGGCCGCCGGGATGCCCGCCCCGGCGGGCGGCCGGCCGGCATGAACCATTTGGGCCGCGCCAACGTATCGTAGTTGATGCGGATCGACGTGGTCTTGATCGGCATGGTGTTGGGGGTGGGCGATGGATGGCGACATCCTCAGCCAGGGCGACGACCGCGAGCCCCGTCCGTGGCCGCGCCGGCTGGGGCTGATCGCCATCGCCGCCCTCGCGGTGATCGGCGGCATCGTCTACGTCGCCCTGCCGCGTCATCAGCCGGCCGCCTCGGCCGCAGCCCCGACCACCCCCGCTGTCCTTCCCTCGGGAACGCTCGGCACCACGACCCTCCGACCTCAGATCGTGGTGTCGCTGGGCCTGGTCCAGCCGGGCCAGCCGGGCCCGTCGGTCGAGCGCGACGGGATCATCGTCGGCGGCTTGGCTTGGAGCGATAGCGTCCGGCTGCCGGTGGCGGGAACCCAGCCGGCCTGGTACCGGCCGGCTGCCGGCCGTTCCGACACGATCGGCGGGCTGCCCGCTGACAGCGCCGGGTACCAGTTCATCCGGGTGGGCGGCGGCTGGGCGGTGCAGGCCGATCCCGGCGCCAAGGCCGACTGCGTCAATTGCGCCGACCCGGCGATGCCGGTGTGGTACCTGGCCGACGGCGCGCGGTCGGCTGTCCGGGTCGGCCAGGCGAACCAGGTCGCGCCGGCCGCCGTGTCCGGCGATCTGTGGCTGACGACCTACCCGACGGACGCCGAGGCTGACCCCGCCCGCGGGACGGCGCGGGAGATCGGGCCGTCAGGCGCCACGCTGGGGCCGGCCATCACGCTGCCGGCCGGGTACCAGATCGCGCAGGGAACCGATCGGGGCCTGCTGCTCACGCCGGCCGGCCCGCAGTCGGGGGTGGTGGTGGACCGGCTCTGGGACCCGGCCGCCCGGTCGGCCCCCCCGTCGGCCGCCGGCTCCGCGTCGTCTCCCAGCCGGACGTTCGACCAAGTGATCGCGGCCAATGCGACCGAGATCGCCTGGGGCGGGGGCTGCGCGACTGCCTGCCGGGTCGACGTGCTCAACCTGGCGACCGGTCGGCAGACCGTGGTCAGGCTGCCCGCGGGGATCTTGGCCAGCGGCGGCGCGCTCAGCCCGAGCGGCAGCTTCCTCGCGCTCCAGCTGGCCTCGAGCGACGGCCAGCTGGCCCTGCCAGTGGAGGTCGCGACGGTCGCCAGCGGCCGCTTGACCAGGATGCCGGGCAGCTGGATCAACAGCAACGCGCTGGCCGGCTTCGGCTGGCCGTCCGGCGGCGACAGCCTGGTCGCCGAGTTCAACGTTGCGTCCACCCTGCTGCTGACGTCCTGGCACCCCGGCGCGAGCGCACTATCGCTGGCGGTCGTCAAGCCCGGTCCGACCCAGGCATCGCTGGTCGTCGGCTAGCCCCGCCCGGCTTCCCGGTTACCCGTCGAGCTGGCTATCCGGTTCCGTCCGCCACCCGCTGGCTATTATCCAGAACGACCGAATCTGTGCGCAACCATCAGACACCGTGGCAAAGGGCTCGGCCGACCATAACGGCGGGTACGCGTGCGGGTTGCCACGGTGACGTGACCACGCACCGTAATCGAAACCGGCCTGAGGGACCGACGCCGCGAGCGTTCACGGTGCCCGTCTCGTTGCTCGGACGTTCGCATCTTCAAGCCGGACCCGCGTGCGGCGACGTGCCGCGTTCCGGCGGCCGGCGTATGTCCTAGGTTCCGGTAGGCGACGCTCCGCGAACAGATCGGCGCACCAGATCACGCGGAGATGACTGGGACGGCCGCGACAGGCGGATATCGCAGCTGACCGTCGACCAGCCCCAGCCTCAGTCGCTTAGCGTGACTGGGTGCCGACTTCGACCCGTTCCGGGCAGGCGGCCTGCGCATGCCCGGCCCCGTTCATGACCGGTACCGGATGCTCGGGCCGGTTGTGTCCGGGGCGTTCGAGCACCGGACCGGCCGTCACACTCGCGACCCTGCCGCACTTGGGACAGGCCCCCGCGCCGCCATTGAACGAGAAGAGGCGGCCGCAAAAGCATGCAACGTCACTCATCATCGATACCTTNNGAACGTAAGGGCCGACTGGGCTCCCTCGCTTCCGGGCAGGCCCCTAGCCCGCACCTCGGCGGGCATAGCTTCGTACCGGGTGGGTCCGTAGGATCGCTGACATGTTGCTCGGCCGCGACCAGGAGCAGCAGGCACTCGCCGGTCTGCTTGACGATGCGCGCGCGGGCCGCAGCGGTGTGCTGGCCCTTGCCGGGGAGGCCGGTATCGGCAAGTCGGCGCTGCTCGCCTACGCCGAGGAGCAGGCGGTCGGCATGCGCGTGCTCCGGGCCCGCGGGGTGCAGTCGGAGGCTCAGATCCCGTTCGCCGGCTTGCTCGAGCTCGTGCGGCCGGCGCTGTCCTGGATCGAGCAGATCCCTGACCCGCAGGCCGCGGCGCTGGAGAGCGCGCTCGCGCTCCGGCCGGCCGCCAGCGCGCCGGGCCGCTTCGCCGTCGGTGCGGCGACCCTCAGCTTGCTGGCCGCCTATTCGGAGGAGACCCCGGTAGCCGTGCTGGTGGATGACGCGCACTGGCTCGACGGGTCGAGCGCGGATGCCATGCTTTTCGCGTTCCGTCGCCTCGTCGCCGATCCTGTCGCGGTCGTGCTGGCCGTGCGCCAGGGCGAGCCGTCACTGCTCGACGGCGCCGACGTGCCGACCCTGCGCCTGGCCGGCCTGGACCGGGCTTCGGCCGGCGAGTTGCTGAAGCGCCAGGCAGACGAGCCGCTNNAGCCGCGAGCTAGCCGACCGCCTCCACCGTGAAACCGGCGGGAACCCGCTGGCGCTCCTGGAGCTCGGCCAGGAGCGCCAGCGCCTGGCCGGCCTGCCACCTGGCGCGCCGCTCGCGGCCGGGACGAGCGTCGCTCGCGTGTACCTCCAGCGCTCGCGGAGTCTTCCGGCTCGCACCCGCGCCGCTCTTGTCCTGGCCTCAGCTATCGACGGCGGCGACGTGCCGGTGCTAGCCCGCGCCGCGCCGATGCTCGAGCTGGACCTCGCCGACCTTGTTCCCGCCGAGGCTGCGGCGCTCATTACGGTGCGCGATTCCCGCGTGGAGTTCCGGCATCCGCTCGCCCGGTCGGCCATCTACGGCGACGCCCCGGCCGACCAGCGGCGTGCGGTGCACCGCGCTGTGGCCAGCGCCCTGCCAGATACCGAGGCCGACCGCCGGGCCTGGCATCTCGCGCTGGCCGCTTTCGGCCCCGACGATGCGGCCTCGTCGGCGCTCGAGCAGGCGGGGCAGCGTGCCTACCAGCGCAGCGCCTACGACGTCGCGTCGCGAGCGTTCGAACGCGCGGCCCTGCTGGCCCCGGACGAGGCCCGGCAGGGCCGGCTGATGTACGCCGCGGCCGAGGCCGCCTGGCTGGGCGGGCTCGCTGATCGTGCCGTGGCCCTGCTGGACCAGTCAGTCCGGCACGTGCCGGGTCCGGGTCTGGCCGTCGCGATCGAACACCTCCGCGGCCACATCGCCATCCACCGCGGGCCGGTTACCGAAGGGCAGCAGATCCTCCTGGCCGCCGCCGAGCATGCCGCGTCGGTCGATCCGGAACAAACCGTCGTGATGCTCGCCGAAGCGGCGTACGCGTCCTTTACCGCCGGCGATGCCGCGACCATGCTTGTGGCCGCCGACCGGGCTGCCTCGCTCGCCCCGTCCGACCCGAACGGCCGTATCGCCTTCTTCGCGCTGATCACGCGGGGCATGGCGCTGATCTTCTCGGGCCAAGACGAGCCTGGCGCGCCGGCTATCCGCGCGGCTGTCGACGTGCTCGAGCGCTCGGACGAACTCCGGGATGAGCCCCGGCTGCTGGCCTGGGCGGCCATGGGGTCGATCTGGCTGCGCGAAGCGGACACCGGGCGGGCACTCCTTTATCGTGCGCTCGACGCGGCTCGCCGCCAATCCGCGATCGGCGCGCTGCCCTTCCTGATGCTCCACGTAGCGACCGATCAGGCGGGCACGGATCGATGGGCCGAGGCTCAAGCCGGTTTTCACGAAGCGATCGGACTGGCCAGGGAAACCGGTCAGTATGGCGACCTCGGCGTGGCCCTGGGCTTTTCCGCCCGGCTCGAAGCCAGGCTGGGCCGGTCGCAGGAGAGCCGCAGGCATGCTGACGAGGCGCTGCGCCTATCTCGCGAGCTGGGCGTGGGCTTGGCAGAAGTGTGGGCCATCGCTGCCCTGGGTGACCTTGAGCTGGGCCAGGGCCGGCCCGAAGCCGCGCTGGCTCATTTCGAGGAGCAGCGAGTCGTGCTGCGCTCACGCGGCATCCAGGACGCCGACCTGTCCCCGGTGCCGGAGCTTGTCGAGATCTACCTGCGTCTGGGGCGCGGACCGGAGGCCGCCAAGATAGCCGCAGACTTCACCCGCGACGCGGATATCAAGGGCCAGCCCTGGGCGCTGGCGCGCGCCGCGCGATGCCGCGGGCTACTCGCCGCCGAGGGCGAGTCCGATCCTTACTTCGAAACCGCGCTGGCCTTGCACGGTCGGACCGCGGACGCCTTCGAGACCGCCCGCACGCACCTGGCCTACGGGGCCCGCCTGCGGCGGGAGCGCCAGCGGGTCCGGGCCCGCGACGAACTTCGCGCCGCGGTGGGCATGTTCGACCACCTCGGTGCCGCCCCGTGGTCCGAGATGGCGCGGGCCGAGCTCGCCGCCACCGGCGAGACCGCGCGGCGGCGGGACGTGACCACCCTCAATGACCTGACCCCTCAGGAACTCCAGATCGCGCTGAGCCTGGCCGGCGGCCGCACGACCAGGGAGACCGCCGCCGCCTTGTTCCTGAGCCCGAAGACCATCGAGTATCACCTGCGCAGNNGTGTACCGAAAGCTCTCCGTCGGATCGCGGAGCGAGCTCAAGGCGGCTCTGGACCGGCTCACGGCCGGATTACCGGGCCTGACCGGTCTACAACAGCTCAGCCAGCAGGGCCGCGGCTCGCGCGGCGCCATTGGTCTCCACCGGCCGGTAGTCGACCGGCCGGTCGATCTCCGCGACGATGGCCTCGGCCAGGTACTCGGGGTCGAGCGCCGCGTAGTCCAGGCGTCTCCCGGCCCGGTACTGCGCGAGCCGGTGGGGCACGAAGATCTGCTGCTCGAAGTGGCGGGCCAGCGGCACGTAGATGAACGGCGTGCGCGCCGCCGCCAGCTCCATCGTCGTGGTCAGCCCGCCCTGGACCACCGCCAGGTCGCACGAGGCCAGATGGCGGTACAGGTCAGGGACGTAGCCGCGCAGTTCCACGCCCTCGGGCACCGGGACCGACGCGGGATCGATCCGCGGGCCGGTCACGGCGATCATGCGCAGGCCGGGAATAGCCTTCTCGGCCAGCGGGAACGCCGAGGCGACCCGGCGCAGCAGGTGTCCTCCCACCCCGGAACCGCCCACGCTCACCAGGCATACCCGCTCACCGGGCCGGTAGCCGAGCTCGGCGCGCAGCGCCTCCCGGTCGTCCGGGATCCCCGGCCCGGTGACGTACCCGGTGCACGTGTACCGCTCCAGTGCCCACTCGCGCACGGTCGGCAGTTCCGGCCCGAGCGAAGCGTCCACCAGGTCGTCTGGGTTGCCGACGAAGATCGACCGGTCCCGCAGCCGCGGGTAGCGCCGCATCCGCTCGACCCGCTCCGCGTTCCAGTCCGCGGTGAGGACGGCCTCGGCCGCGCCGCCCTCGGGCATCGGCAGCCAGCCCACGAAGTCGGTGAGCCAGGCGTACGCGGTCCGCTTGAGCTCCGGGTTGTCGAACAGGAAATGGTCGACGTCCCAGCCCTCGTCGGCGATCCACAGGTCGTACGGCTCGTCGGAGACCACGTCGTGGAACACCATGAAGTTCGCCACCATGATCTCGTCCATCCGGCGGGCGGCCTGGAACACGTTCAGGTCGTGCTCGCCCGCCTCCGACTCGATGTGCGCGCTCTCGCTGGCCAGCCAGCGGGAGGCCGGGTGGACCCGCTCGCCCCGCTCCTCGAGCACCTGCGTCACCGGATGCTGGGTGAGCCAGTCGATCTCCAGATCCGGCTGCCTGGCCCGCAGTTCATCGGCGATGGCCAGGTCCCGGCGGACGTGCCCGAGCCCGATCGGCGAGCTGACGTACAGCACCCGCTTACGGCGGTCCCGGCCCCTGGTCCAGCTCCGGCGCCCCGCCGTCCGGGGACGCAAAGACTGGGCGAAATCCCGGATGAGCAAGTTGGCCAGGACCGGATCCCGCAACGTCGGGGCGTGCCCGCCGCCGTGGATGGTGACGAGCTGCCCGCCGGTCCAGTGCGCTAGCGCCACGCCGGTCTCGTAGGGCACGATCCCGTCCTGGTCACCGTGCACCACCAGTACCGGGCACCGGACCTGCCGGCAGATGGCCTCGGCATCCTCGGCCGTGGGCGCGGCCGCGGCCGGCGCCGTCAGCAGCAGCGTCTCGGCGGTGGTCTCCAGCCCGTAGCCGACCCCGTCCTCCCGCTGCTTGATCGAGTGCGGCTCGGTGAACACCTGCGACATGAAGAACTCGACCCAGCCGCGGTAATCCGCCAGCCAGTAATGCCGGTTGGCCTTGCCCCAGCCCTCGTAGCCGTCCTTCGGCTCGTCGAAGTCCGGCGGCAGCGGCCAGGGCAGGGCCGCGCCGATCGCGATCACCCCGGCCGCCCGCTCGGGGTACCAGGCCGCCAGCTGCAGCGCGTGCCGGCCGCCCAGCGATAGGCCGACGATCACGGCCCGGTCCACCCCGGTTGCGTCCAGCGCCGCGATCGCGTCGTCTACGTACTCCCGGTCGCTGTAGGCCTCGGCGGTCACCGGCCGGTCGGTCCGGCCGTTGCCGCGACCCTCGACGGTGATCACGCGGAATCGCCGCGCCAGGTACGGCACCTGAGCTTTCCACTGCCGGGCATGCACGATCGCCCAGGACGTGAGCAGCAGGATCGCCGGCTCTGCTGTGCCCGACACGGCGTAGCCGACGCGTACCCCGTCCCGCTCCACGAAGCCTTCGTAATCCGGTTCGCGTGCGCGCATCATGCAGGTCAGCCGCCGATGGCCGACATCGGCCGGGACGGCTGCAGGAAGCCGGGGTCGTTGATGCCGTGGCCGGGCAGCTTGACCGCCACCGCCTGGGTCCACCGCTCAGCGATCTCCTCGTCGCTGGCCCCGGTGCGCAGCGGCGCGCGCAGGTCGGACTCGGCCTGCGCGAACAGGCAGTTGCGGATCTGGCCGTCGGCGGTCAGCCGGACCCGGTCGCAGGTGCCGCAGAAAGGCCGGGTCACCGATGCGATCACGCCGACCCTGGCCGGGCCGCCGTCGATCAGGAAGGTTTCGGCGGGCGCGGCGCCCCGGGCTGCCGGGTCGCCGGGGGTGAGCGTGTAGTGCGGGGACAGCGCGGCCAAGATCTCGTCCGCGGTCACCATCTGGGACCGCTCCCAGCCGTGCTGGGCGTCCAGCGGCATCTGCTCGATGAAACGGAGCTGGTAGCCGTGCGCCAGGCAGAAGGCCAGCAGGCCCGGAGCCTCGTGGTCGTTCACGCCACGCATCAGCACGGTGTTGACCTTGACCGGGGCCAGCCCGGCGGCGGCCGCGGCGGCCAGCCCGGCCAGTACGTCGGCTAGCCGGTCGCGCCGGGCCAGCCGCTTGAACACCTCAGGTGACAGGGTGTCCAGGGATACGTTCAGCCGGTCCAGCCCGGCCGCTCGCAGCGGCTCGGCCAGCCGGGCCAGGCCGATGCCGTTGGTGGTCAGCGAGATCTCGGGCCGCGGCCGCAGCGCCGCCACCTGCGCCACCAGCCTGGGAAGTCCCGGGCGCAGCAGCGGCTCGCCGCCGGTGAGCCGGACCTCGGTGACGCCCAGGCTGGTGACCGCGATCCGGACCAGCCGGATGATCTCGTCGTCGGTGAGCAATTCGGCCCGGGGCAGCCAGTCCAGCCCCTCAGCCGGCATGCAGTAGGTGCACCTCAGGTTGCACCGGTCAGTCAGCGAGACGCGCAGGTCCGTGGCCACGCGCCCGAACGAGTCGGTCAGCACCACGGCACCTCCGATCCCAGGCTGATGGTCCCGTCCTTATACCCCCACTATGCACGCAAAGCGCAAGCCCCTCGGACATCATGGGGCGACGGACCGCTGGCCGACGCCCAGGCCAGCCAATAATCTGTGACGATGCACCCCGCCGAAGAGCCAGTGCTGGCGAGGTCCGAATGGATAGTTCTGAGCCTGGTCTGTGAAGGGCCCACGCATGGCAACGCCGTGAGCCGCCTGGTGGGCCCGGACGGTGACCTGGGCCGGATCTGGCGCGTGCAAAAAGGGGTGGTCTACCGTGGCCTGGACCGGCTCTCGGAGTTCGGCTTGATCCGGTCCGCTGGGGAGGAACCCTCGCCGCAGGGCCCGGTCCGGTTCCTGGTCGAGGCCACCGAAGCTGGCCGGGCGGCCGCCGTGTCATGGCAGCACCGGCCGGTCCGGCACACGCGCGATATCCGGTCCGAGTTGCTGGTCAAGCTGGCCCTGCTGGACCGCTCTGGTGCCGACCCGCACGACCTGCTGGTCGCCCAGCACGGGCTGTTGGTGCCCATCGCCAGCGGGCTGCGGGACCGGATGGTCACCGCCACCGGGTTCGACCGCACCCTGCTGCTGTGGCGGTATGAGACCGCGTCGGCTACCGTCCGCTTCCTGGCCGCCCTGGTGCTGACCCCGCCCTGACCATCAGCCCGTGCGCGGCGTGATGACTGCCTCAGATCGACACTGGTGTAACGCGGTCCCCGGCCCTAGATTGACTCTCAAGCCCGAATTCCTTGGGAGGGATCGCGCATGACAGAGGTCACCGTCACCGTTGACGGGGTTAAATACGTCGATAACGTCGAGCCGCGGCTGCTGCTCGTGCATTACCTCAGGGAAGTCGTCGGGAAGACCGGTACCCCTATCGGATGCGACACCTCCAACTGCGGCGCATGCACGGTGCTGATGGACGGGGAATCGGTCAAGAGCTGCTCGGTGCTGGCCGTGCAGGCGGACGGGGCCGACATCACCACCATCCAGGGGCTGGCGAACGGCGGGCTGCACCCGCTGCAGCAGGCGTTCCATGAGATGCACGCGCTGCAGTGCGGGTACTGCACGCCGGGGATGATCATGGCCGCGTCCGACCTGCTGCGCGAGAACCCGCATCCCAGCGATGAGGAGATCCGCGAGGGGCTGGAAGGCAACCTGTGCCGGTG
>PLIQ01000361.1 GCA_003140115.1 Actinomycetota bacterium
TGCTCGTCGCCCTCCCGCTGCTCGCGGGCCGTCACCTCCCGGGGCGCCAGGTTGCGCAGCATCTGATATGGCAGGTACATGATGCCCTCCCGGTTGTTTTTCGAAATATTTGCGCTACAACCTCCAGTGTCTATCTACTACAGGCCGGTGTCAAACGGGTTTAGGCCTGCTATCTTTCGAAAAGCAGCCCGCAACCCGGCCAACGAGCCACTCGCGCTAGGCGGGACAGGCACGCGGCGGCAGCAGGCCGCGGGAGGAGGCTGGGGTGCCGAGGAGGCCCGGTCAGGCAGCGGTGCGAGCGGAGCCCGCCGCACCCACCCAAGCGGCCTCCCGCGCCGGTGCCAGCACGCTGACCAGTATCGCCGCCGAAGCCGGGGTGTCGGTATCGACGGTGTCCAAGGTGCTCAACGGGCGGACAGACGTCGCGCCGGGTACTCGCGAGCGGATCGGCCTGCTGCTGCGCCGGCGTGGGTACCAGCCCGGCGCCAAGCTCGGTTTCGGCGTAGTTGACCTGCTCCTCGGGGCAGGGGTTCGCCCGCCGGGGACCGCCGAGCGCAGTCCCTGGGCGGAGCAGCTGATCCACGGTGCCGTGGAGGCCGCCGCTGAGGCCGGCTATAGCGTCGTGGTCAACGCGGTGAGCTCGGCCAGCGAATTCCAACGCTGGCTGGAGCTGGCGACTGTCCGCGGCACCTATGGTGCGCTGAGCGTTCTGCACCTGCCGCGTGGCGCGGAACGCCAGCACCTGGCCGCAGCCGGCATCCCGGTCGTGGTCATTGACCCGGCGGAGGAACCGGGCCCGGACATCAGGTCGGTCGGCACCACCAACTGGCAAGGCGGCCTTACCGCCACCCGTCATCTCATCGAGCTGGGCCATCGCCGCATCGCCGCCATCGCCGGGTCGGCCGGCCTGTGGTCGAGCCAGGCCCGGCTTGACGGCTACCGCGCGGCCATGCTCGAGGCTGGGCTGGCCCCGGACGAGAACCTGATCTGCCGCGACAGGTTCACCGTGGGAGGCGGCCGGCGTCAGGCGGCACACCTGCTGAGCCTGACGGACCGGCCAACCGCGATCGTGACCGCCAATGACGACCAGGCGTTCGGCGTCCTGCAGGCGCTCAGGGACCTCGGGCTGCGGGCGCCCGAGGACCTCAGCGTGGTTGGATTCGATGACGTGTTCGCCACCTGGTCGGCGCCCCCGCTGACCACGGTCAAGCAGCCGCTGGCGGCTATGGCAGCCACCGCGTTCCGGATGCTCCTTGACAGCGGGTCCGGCGCGGCACAAGCGCACCACGTCGAACTCGCCACCACGCTCGTAATCAGGGACAGCACTGCGCCGCCGCCCTCCCCGGGCCGAAGGAGGACAGCGTGACCAGGGATCCATAGCTTCAGACTATCGGTCGTAAGGCCGGCAAGTCTTGGACGGCGGCGGGGCAAGGGGGCAAACCTTGGAGCGATCACACGTCGGGAAATCCTCTGCCCAGGAGGCATGTATGGCCGAAAACCCAGCGGTCGCGAAGAACGTCGAAATCGCCCGCGACTATACGCGCAGAGTCTTCAACGGGCACAACCCTGACCTCGCGTCAGAGTACGTCACGCCCGATGTTCGCTGGCATGGCGGGACCCTTGGCACTGTTGAAGGAGTTAAGAATCTCGTTGCTCTACTGCGGGATTTCATCGGCGCTCTGCCTGACCTCAACGCACAGGAGCAGGATATCGTCGCCGACGGCGACACCGTCGCATTGCGATTCGTCGTCGAGGCGACACACAAAGGCGAATTGCTCGGTATCGCGCCGACGGGTCGCAAGGTGCGCTGGGATGCAGTCGACGTCTATCGGTTCAAGGACGGAAAAATCACGGAGGAGTGGGCAGCCGACGACCTTACGGCAATCCTCTACGGGGTGGGCGCGTACACGCCACCATGGCTCACGAGCCGATGAGCCCTAGCTAATCGGCTCGGGAGACGCTCGGAGAGTCTGTATCGCTTGTGGCCGTTGGGTTCTGCGTGGGTAGCCAGTCGTTCTCGGCCGCGCAGCGTCGGGCGGTGTCGAGGATGCGCTCGAGCGCGGCGGATTGGCCGCGGGCGGCCCAAACAATCGACCACTCGTCGAGGATCTCTGGCTGGACAATCCTGCGTGCGACCACATCGGGTGCGGCCTGGACCGCGTGAAAGGCAAACGAGGCCGGGGTCAGGCCAACCTCTCGTCCGCTGTGTAGGCGGGCGAGCATCGCCTGAGGCGGCGCATTTCGGATCGCCTTGATGCGGGGTTGAAAGCCGGATTGCTCGCAGACGGCGACGATGTGATCGTAGTGAGCCGGCGCAAGTTCGCGTGGAAACAGAAGAATGGTCTCGTGCTGGAGGCTGGTGAGCGGGATGGCGGAGGCGTCAGCCAGACGGTGTCGCTTGCTCAGCACCGCGGCTGCCGGCTCAATACGCAGGAGTTCGCTGCGGATACCTCTCATCGGCTCGACGTGCAGTGCAAGCCCGACGTCCTGTTCACCAGCAAGAATACGCCGGGGTATTTCGCCGCTAAAGAGCTCGCTGGGGATGACGCTCAGATTTGGGATCTCGTTTTCGATTGCGGTCAGGATCACTCGCAGGATCTCGAAGTTGGCCATCGGGGTGTAGCTCAAACGGATCTCGCCGGCGATGCCTGCGCCGGTGAGCCGGGTGCGCTCGGCTGCGTGCTCGAGAGCCGCGAGTGCCACCGGTGCTTCCTCGAGTAGGGCCCGGCCGGCGGCGGTCAGCTCGACGTGGCGGCTCGTGCGCACGAACAGATCGGTGCCGAGCATGCGCTCGAGGCCGTGGATCTGATTGCTCAGCGACGGCTGGGAGATGTACAGGCGCGCCGCGGCGCGACCGAAGTGGAGTTCCTCCGCCACAGCCATGAAGTACCGAAGCAGGCGCGGTTGCAGATCCATAGCTTCACACTATCGGTCGTGCGGCTGACAAGTCTTGGACGCCGGCGGGGCAAGGGGTCAAGCCTTGGAGGGATCACACGTCAGGAAACTCTTGCGCCAAGGAGGCATGTATGGCCCGTGGTTGCTCCCTGTGACGGCGGCCTCATCCGCCACACGAACAATGCGTGAGGTCAGAGGGCACTTCCTGCCGGTGAGACCGTGGCTCCGATGACCACTTTGACGACGATAGAGCATAGGACCCCGGCTGAAGTAGCCAACTATGACCGGCGGTGGTGGATTCTCGGCGTGCTGGGGATCGCCCAGTTGATGGTGATTCTCGACAGCACAATCGTGAACATCGCTCTCCCCACTGCGCAGCGTGATCTGCACTTTTCGAACGCCGATCGCCAGTGGATCGTCACCGCGTACTCCTTGGCCTTCGGCACCTTGCTCCTTCTCGGTGGGCGAATCGGGGACCGAGTTGGACGCAAGCGGACGCTCATTATCGGGCTGGTCGGTTTCGCGGTTGCCTCGGCTATCGGTGGCGCATCGGTCAACTTCTCGATGCTCGTCATCGCTCGGACGGTGCAGGGTGCGTTCGGGGCCCTGCTCGCGCCTTCGGTGCTGGCCATCTTGACCACCACCTTTACCGATCCCGATGAGCGCGGAAAGGCTTTCGGCATCTACGGAGCCGTCGCCGGCGCAGGCGGGGCGCTCGGACTGCTCTTCGGCGGGCTACTGACCTCCTATGCATCGTGGCGTTGGACGCTCTTCATCAACCTCGTCTTTGCCTTCGGCGCCATCGCCGGCACTGTCCTGTGGTTCAAGAATGACCAGGGGGCTGACAACGATCCCTTCGACCTGCCTGGACTCCTGCTGGTGGGCGTCGGGCTGTTCTCGCTCGTATTCGGTTTCTCACACGCCGAGACCACCGCGTGGAGCGATCCGTTCACCGTGGCGTTCCTCGTCGCAGGGGTGGTCGTGCTTGGCGTATTCGCGGTCTTGGAGACCAAGACAGAGTTTCCGCTGCTCCCACCCCGGGTCGTCCTGAACCGGACGCGGGGCGGATCGTTGCTGGTGTCGCTGTGTGGGTCTGTCGGGCTCTTCGGCGTGTTCTTGTTCTTGACCTACTACTTGCAGGGCACGTTGGGGTTCAGCCCGGTGAAGACCGGCATCTTGTTCCTACCTCTCATAGCAGCCGTGACCATTACGGCCCAGGTNNCGGCCGGCGCGTTGTTCGGACTTCACCTGGTGGGACTACATACGTCGTACCTCAGTCACGTACTTCCCTATCTCCTCGTGATGGGAGTTGGGTCGGGGCTGAGCATCTCCGTTGCCTTCAGCACCGGCACGCTCGGGTTGGCACCCCAGGACGCCGGCGTGGGATCGGCCACCCTGAACACTGCACAGATGGTGGGGGGATCCATCGGCACGGCGCTGCTCAACACGCTGGCCGCTAGCGCTGCCGCGTCCTACTTGGTCGGCCGGGCGCTGGACCCGGCCAACGTCCGGGCAGCTCAGCTCCACGGCTATACGACGGCCTTCGTATGGAGCGCCTTGGTCTTTGCGGTCACGGCTCTCGTCGCCGCCCTGGTCCTGCCGCGTGGCAACCTGAACGCGCTACTGGCCCCCGAAGACCACAAGGCGCTGCCGGCCCCCGAAGACCAGATCGCGCCGGTCGAACCTGGATCCGGGGCAGCACCTGGAGTCCAGCTCTGTCGCATACGGATTGCGTGTCGGTGATCAGGTACCAAGCCAACGGAGGCAGGCATCAGGCGACGCCGGGCGACACGGCCACCAGACGGTGAATGCAGCTAGCGAGCGCTGGCGAGGCAGACAATAGCGGCAATCTCCTAAACTGACGCGGCTCGGCCGGCTGGTGCTTGCCAAGCGGTCTGGCCTGCCGCCTCACCCGACATCTGGGCCCCGGCGCTCGCTGAACTGGCGGGAGACACACTGAGGCTAGCGAGGAGCGCCAGGGAGGATGCAGGTGGCGGGGAACGAGGGCCCAGGGTACGGCTCGGTGCGGCTTGCTTCGGCCGCTGGTCGTTGGGTACTGGCGGTGGCGGTGCTGGGCGACTCGATGATTCTGCTGGAGGCGACGGTTGTCAACGTGGCGTTGCCGACGATCGGCCGTGATCTCGGCGCGGGCGTCGCGGGGTTGCAGTGGACGCTGAACGGCTATGTGCTTACGCTCGCGGCGTTTGTCTTGGTGGGCGGTTCGCTCAGCGATATCTACGGCCGGCGTCGCATATTCATCTTGGGGACCGTGGTCTTCGTGGCCGCGTCGGCGCTTTGCGCGGCCGCCCCGACGATCGGGCTGCTCATTGGTGCCCGGTTCGTCCAGGGGATTGGGGGCGCTCTCCTTACCCCAGGAAGCCTGGCGATCATCGAGGCGGTCTTTCATCCCGATGATCGCACCCGGGCGATTGGTGCGTGGGCAGGTCTGGGCGCGGTCGCGGGCGCGATCGGCCCCACCGTCGGCGGGTACCTGACCGACGCGTTGTCGTGGCGTGCGGTCTTCCTGATCAATCTTCCGGTCGGGGGTTTTGTCGTCGTGGCCGCGATTCTCCACGTGCCAGAGACCCGGGACCCGACGCGTGGCGGTCTGGACCTGGGCGGCGCCGCGCTCGCGGCGCTGGCCATCGCGGGTGTGTGCTTTGCGCTGATCGAGGCGTCCGGGGGCCTGACAGCGGTGATTGCCGCTTCGGCCATCGGTCTGGCCGCCGCAGCTGGCTTTGTCGCTGTTGAGCGACGGGCCAGGCATCCCATGCTTCCACTGGAGTTGTTCCGCTCCCGCCAGTTCGCCAGCGCCAACCTGCTCGCGCTGGTCACCTACGCGGCGCTCGGCGGCGTGATCTTCCTGTTCGTCGCGTTCCTGCAGATCACACTCGGGTACACCGCACTTCAAGCCGGTGCCGCCACACTGCCGATCACCCTGCTGCTGCTGACCCTGTCCACCCCATCGGGGGCGATCGCCCAGCGAATCGGCCCGCGGATCCCGCTGACGGTCGGAGCTGTCCTGACCGGTGCGGGACTGCTGCTGATGGCACAGATCCACCCCGGCGACAGGTACCTCCCCGCGGTGTTGCCCCCGCTGATCGTGTTCGGGGTCGGTCTCGGCGTGCTGATCACCCCGATCACCGCGACGGTCCTGGCCAGCGTCGATTCACGGCACTCGGGGATCGCTTCCGCCGTTAACAACGCGCTCTCCCGCCTCGGTCAGATGATCGCGGTGGCGGCGCTTCCCCTGGCCGCGGGGCTTTCCGGCGCCGCCTTCGAGGATCCGGCCAGAATGGCAGCCGGCTTTCCGGTCGCCATGAGGGTTGCCGCGGGGGCGGCTTTCGCAGCCGCGCTGCTCGCCTGGACCACGATCAGCAGCGACGTCCTGAGCCGATCCGGTTCGGGCACCCAGCAAGTACCAAAGGACCTCGCCCCGTCCCTCAAGCGCCACTGCCCAGTGGCCGGTACCCCCCTTGCCGCGTCCCTGGATTCCCCGCCCAGTTCCCGCCCGCCGACGGCCAAGGAGCCGTGACGGCCGACCAACGGAATCCATTGTGCGCCGGCTCTACGCCGGCGGGGGAGTGCTCGCGGCGGCAGCGGATCGTGAACTGGTGGCCGGGCCTATAGCCCTCACCGTCTGAACGAGTTGCGGCCCTTTCCAAAGGCCCACAATAACAGCCGTTCGGTGACTGGTCGCTGGTACCTCGTATACGCTGACTTCGGCGCCTGCTTGCAACATCGGCCCGAGGTAATGCGAGACACTAGACAACGGAGCTACTGTGTCTCGACGCGAGCTCGCGAATACGAACCTGCAGCCATCGAGCCGCCCGAAATCTGGCCATTGAAGCTTAGCCCATGCTTCTTCAAGCCGTGGAAGTGACCATCCTCGCTCTACATGCCGCTGTCTCAGTGCAGGCATACTCCACACACCTCGGGCAATATTGCCACCAGTGTTAAATACTCCCCAGCGCAACTCAGGAATTTCGCGGCCGACGCAATTGTAAAGGATAAAGGAGCCCAGGCTGCTGCCGAAGAACCCAAACTCGGTTACGCCTTCAGCCTTTAGCTTCGATATCCGCGACCTGATGTCCTCTCGTACCTGACAGATAAGCTCCGGAAGGATCGTCGGGTCCCCCTCCATAAAGACGGCCATTGTCGTCTGGTACGCCACAACGTGATAGCCCGCTCTCAGGAGTCGCCGTATCGCGAAACGAACCTTTTGGATCGGTGCGCTGTATGGGCAGACGAAGATCACCGTAGCAGTGGTCGGCGACGAAGTCCCGAATTCCTCAGACTCGAACAATCTATCTTCCATACACCCTTCACAGTTGCCGGACGCGCTCGAAGCAGGGACATACCAATTATGGACGCTGCTCGCTCCGCAGGAAATCACTGGCCAGGCGGCGCGGTGAGAGTGCTTCACCCTGGTAACCGCTGACGACCCGGACGAACAGCGGTCCGACCAGTTGGGCGACGGCCTGGTCGACGTCGGTCTGGGCCGGGAGGTCGCCCCGCTGGATGGCCCGTTCGATCACCGGCCGTGCGCTGTCGCCGAGAAGATCGGTCGTGGCGAGCAGGTCGGCGACGGCCGGATCGTGCTGCGCTTCGCCGAGCAGCGCCCGGTATGCGGCGCCCGCGGCCGAGACGGTGAGGAACCGTGACACCGCTTCGAGGTAGGCATTAAGGCCCTCGGCCGTCGTCTCTCGCGGGTCGGGCGCGAGCTCGCTGGCCGCGTCGGTGCCGTCCTAGCCGCCAGATTGGTTAAAGGGCCGCAGTTCTCATCGAAAGGATAAAGCCGCCGGCGTACTCGGGGCGCTTAGCGGAGCGTGATCACGTTAGCGGTGATCAGGGCCGCGGCGTCGGAGGCGAGGTAGGCGATGACCTCAGCGACCTCGCTAGGGCTCGCGATGTGGATGAGCTCGGGGCTTGCGGCGACGTGCTCACGGACGGCGTCGGTGACCCAGCCGGTGTCGGTGACGGGCGGGTGGACCATGTTGGCCGTGATCCCGAACGGGGCGAGTTCGATGGCCGCTGACATCGTGTAGTTCTCCTGGGCGGCCTTGGCCGCTCCGTAGGAGACTTCTTCCGGGAAGCCGAGGTCGCCGCCGGAAGTCAAGCCGATGATCCGGCCCCAGGTCGCCTGGCGGGCGATGTGGCGGCGGGCGAACTCGCTGATCATCAGGGCCGCGCCCATCGCGTCGACCGTGAACTGCCGTGCCCAGGTCGCGGCGGTGACCGGCTGGAGGGACCTGCCGAGCCGGTCGGCCGTGGCTGGTGCGAAGGTGTCGGCGAGCCATCCGGTCGCGTTGTTGATCAGAATGTCAACCGGTCCGAACTGCTCCTCGGCGGCGTCGAACAGCAGGACGGGCGCGGCCGGGTCGGACAAGTCGGCTTCCACGGCGACTGCCCTGCCGCCGCCGTCCCGGATGCGGGCGACGACCGCCGTGGCATCTTGTACCCGATGGTCGCGGTATGCCTGCGGGGTTCCGCGATCGTCTGGGTCATCGACTCGCAGGAACGTGCACAGGACGGCGCACCCGCGCCCGGCCAGGGCCTGAGCGGTCGCCGCGCCGATGCCGTGATTGGCGCCCGTCACGATCGCGGTGTGTCCGGCTGTCACGATGGCTCCTCACCCGCGGCTTGCTGCCTGAACCGAAACAAGCAGATCGTTAGCCTGCCGTCAGGGCGGGTCGACTTCGAGGCGGCGGCTCACGGCGGCAGCGATTGCCTGCAGGTCGTCCTCGTCGGAACTGACCACCAGGTCATGGCGACGGAGGGCTCCTTCAACCACGCAGGCGTCCACGATGTCGCCAGTCGCCGCGCGAGCAGCGAGCGAGCCGACCGAGCGGGCCTGGCCGTCATCGAGCGGTTCGACGTCACTCCCGGCCAGCAGCTGGGACAGCAGAGCCTGGCGGCTCCCGCCACGCCAGGACTGCGCTAGAACTGGCGCGGGGACCGTGGGCACCTCGCGGATCGCCAGCAGAGCGCGGTGACGAGCCCACATGCGGCGTTGTCCCCGGTCAGCGGCGATGAGCGCACCGGTGTCGTAGGTGACGCCCATTTATGCGGTCCGGCGACGGATGCTGCCGCCGGACTGCCTGGCCCGCGCGACTGCCGTCGCCGCCCACTGCTCGGCCTCGGCAAGCTCTTCGGAGGTGAACGCCCCGTGGTCCTGCTCGAACCGGCTGACAGCAGCCAGGCCGGCCCGGATGGTGAATTCCTTGCGTGCGGTATCGGCCAGCCAGGCGCTGTAACTCATTCCCGCTTGCGCGGCGGCGGCTGCTATCTCCGCATCGAGGTCGGGCGGCATGGAGATCGAGCGCTTCTTCCGCACTGCCATGACCAGCATGGTAGCACAGCGGTAGGACAGTAATACGGGCCTTATCGAGGCTCGAGCCAGGCCAGCGCGGCAGCGACCAGGGCCTCGGTGCCGGTTCGCAAGGTGGGCTGCAGCGGGGGCAGGAATTTGGGGGAGTGGTTACTGGGAAGATCGTGGAGGTGTCCGGCCTTCTCGGCGGCGCGGTAGATCTTCTCGTCGGTGTACCCGATCCCCCAGTACGTATAGGGCACACCTGCGGCATTGGGAATGTTACTGAAGTCCTCGCTGACGGTCTGCCGGTCGATTTCGAGGGCGTGGTCGCCAAAATGGGTGGCGAAGGCGGCCGCCACCCGGTCCGTGGTAGCCGGGTCATTGACGGTGAGCGGGAAGGTGCCGACGGTCCGGAAGTCCGGGTCCTGGGGTGAGCCGGAGGCCTGGCCCTCGGCCCGCACGATCCGCTGGACCGACGCGAGCATCCGCTCCCGGGTCTGCTGGGAGTAGCTGCGCAGGTTGAGCTGCAGCACGGCGTGGTCGGGAATGAGGTTGCTCCTGGTGCCCGCGTGGACACTGCCGACGGTCACCACGGCGATCTCCCCAGGCGGGGTCTCGCGGGAGACGATGGTCTGCAGCCGGACGATGATCATGGCCGCGAGCACCACCGGGTCGATCGTGTGCTGCGGTATGGCGCCATGGCCGCCTTTCCCGTACACGGTCACGTCGATGCTGTCCTCCGTCGCCATGAACGGGCCAGAACGTGTTCTGACCGTCCCGGCGATGCCGGACAGGACGTGCTGGGCCAGGGCCACGTCGGGGGCGGGGATGCGCTTGAACAGTCCATCGTCGACCATGGCCTGGGCGCCGTCGCCGGTCTCCTCGGCAGGCTGGAAGAGCGGAATCAGGGTTCCGGCCCACTGGCCACGGTGATCGGCCATGAGCTTGGCCATGCCGAGCAGGCAAGACATGTGCATGTCGTGGCCACAGGCATGGGCCACCGGCACCTCGTGGCCGGCGGCATCCTGGCCGGTCGCGGTGCTCGCGTAGTCCGCGCCGGTATCCTCCCTGACCGGCAGTGCGTCTAGTTCGGCGCGGAGCAGCACGGTGGGTCCGGCGCCATTGGCCAGCACGCCCACCACTCCCGTCCCGCCGATGCCGGTGTGGACCGTGAAGCCGTATTCCTGCAGTTTCCCGGCGACACGCTGAGCGGTGCGGTGCTCTTGGTGCGATAGCTCGGGATGCTGGTGAAGATCCTTGTAGAACGCCTCCTGGCCGGCCTGGAGGCCGCCGTAACCGGCCAGGATCTCCTCGACGCTGCTCATCGCTGCCGCCTTCGCGCTAGGGGTCTCACGGGCTGGCCGGCTGCTTGTGTACCGACGCCTGGTAGATCTGCTCGATCGACGACTCGAGCTGGGCGTTGAACTGTTCGTCGGTCTGGTTTTCGGTCAGTCCTTCGAGAAGCGCGCGCGAGAAGCTGGCGATGAGGGTGGGATCGCGGGCGAGCCGAGCGCAGGCCTCGTCACGGCTGTAGCCGCCCGACAAGGCGACGACGCGCAGGACGCGCGGGTCAGACGCCAGGTCGCCGTACAGGCCGGGCCGGGTCGGGATGGTGATCTTCACCATCACGGTCGAACCCTCAGGCAGCGCCTCGACGCGCTTGGCGATGGCGTCGTTCAGCAGCGCCTCAGCCTGCTCCTTGTGCGGGCTGGAGATGCTGACTTCGGGCTCCATGATCGGCACCAAGCCGGCCGCCGCGATCCGGCCCGCGTATTCGAACTGCTGGTCCACGATCGCCGAGATACCGGCCTCGTTCGCGTCCTTGATCACCGACCGCATCTTGGTCCCGAAGATCCGGTGCTGCTTCGCGCGCTCAAGCAGGTCATCGAGGGTGTCGATGGGCTTCATGAGTTGCACGTCGTCCTGCTCGTCGGCCAGCCCCAGATCGACCTTCAGGAACGGCACAACGTTCTTCTGCTCCCACAGGTATTGCGCTGTGGGGACTCCGGCCACGTCTCGTTCCATGGTCTGCTCGAACAAGATCGCCGCGAGAATACGCGAGCCATCAAACGCCGGGCTGGTAAACACGCGGGTTCGCATGGCGTGGACCAGGTCGAACATCTCGGTGTCGTTGCTGTAGCGGTCCGGCTCGATGCCGTACTCGGCCAGCGCCTTGGGCGTGCTGCCGCCGCTCTGGTCAAGGGCAGCGAAGAAGCCACGGCCGTTCCCGACCTTCTCGGATTGCGTAGTGTTCACGCTTCCCTATTCTGGCACCAGCCGTTCCGGGCTGGCCCCGAGGGGATGGCGATGAGCGGGGGACCACGCTTTGACAATCACCTGGGCCGACCGGTAAGTTAGAGCGCTCCAATAATCCTCGTGCCGGGGAGGCGAGTTGGCATCCCCGGACACCGGGAGGCCGACCCTGGAGACCGTCGCGGCCCGGGCCGGGGTGTCCAGGTCGCTGGTGTCGCTGGTGCTTCGTGACTCGCCCAAGGTGAGCCCGGCCCGGCGCGAGGCGGTGCTGCGCGCGGTGGCCGAACTCGGGTACCGGCCCAACGAGGCGGCCAGGCGGCTTGCCGAGCGCCGGTCGCGCACGGTGGGCGTGCTGCTGAACGACATGCGCCAGCCCTGGTTCGCCGACATGCTCGACGGCCTGACCCCGGTTCTGCACGCGGGCGGCAAACACATCCTGCTCGGGGACGGCCGGATCGACCGGATGATGGACGAGACGCTGACCTGGTCCTTCGTGGATCTCGGCGTCGACGGCTTGGTGCTCGCCGGATCGATCCCCATGTCGCAGGCCATCGTCGAGGCGGCCAGCACGATCCCGACCGTGGCGGTGGGCGGACGCGGCCTCGATCTCGACCTGCCGCGTGTCGACGTCCTGGCCAACGACAATCACCTGGGCGCGACCTTGGCCGTCCGGCACCTGATCGAGTTCGGGCATATCCGGATCGCCCACATCTGCGGACTGCCCAGCATCGCCGGGCTACCGCGCATGCACGGCTACCAGGACACGATGCGCGCCGCGGGCCTGGAAGCACATATCGAGGCGGGCGATATGAGCGAGGAGGGCGGCTACCGGGCCGCGGTGCGGCTGCTAAGCGGATCCAGGGGTGCGGCCCGCCCGACGGCCATCTTCGCGGCCAACGACCTGACCTGCGTCGGGGCACTGTCCGCCGCCGCCGCGCTCGGCGTCCGGGTGCCCGAGGAGCTCTCCCTGGTCGGCTTCGACAACTCCACGCTGGCCCGGCTGCGGGCCCTCTGGCTCACCAGCGTGGACGGTGCCGCCCAGGAGTTGGGACGCCAGGCGGCCCGGATGCTGCTGGCCCGCATCGACCATCCCGACGCGCCGGGTGAAACCCGGCTAACGTCGCCGCGCCTTGAGGTGCGGGGATCAAGCGGCCCGGTCCCGTGACCGTATAGCTGGAAGCGCGGACCTCAGGCTCGTCCGCCCCGCGATCACCATGGCCGGAGCGGGAATCAGGCGACCTCGACGTAGACGGTGCCGTCGGTGACCTGGACCGGGTAGGTGCGGACGTCGACCAGGACCGGGGCGCCGAGCGCCTTGCCGCTGGTGTAGTCGAAGCGTCCGTTGTGCTTGGGACATTCGATGACGGCGCCCATGACCAGGCCGTCGCACAGCAGGGTCTTCTCGTGGGTGCAGTGGCCGTCTGTGGCGTAGAAGTTGTTGTCGGGGGAGCGGTAGATCGCGTAGTCGTGGCCGGCGTGCTCGAAGGGGATGACGTCCTCGGGGTCGATGTCGTCGGCCCGGCAGGCGGCGATCCACTGGGCATCGGGAGTCTCCTCAGCCGGCGGTGACTGTGGCCAACGGCAACGCGCGGCCGTCGGACAGCGGCGTGGGCTCGTTGAACGGGGCAGCGCCAGGCAGCAGTTCGCGGCGCACGTAGTACTCCTGGTCCCGCAGCTGGCGCACGACGGCCGGGATGATCTCCTTGTAGGCGGCCCACAGCGAGGAGTACACCGGCGCGCAGTCGTGGGCAATCTCCTCGTGCAGCTCGGGAAGCCGGTAGTAAGGCACCATCGGGAACATGTGGTGCTCGACGTGGTAGTTCATGTTCC